>CBFGOZ010000025.1:0-16199 GCA_965650505.1 uncultured Arenimonas sp. | reverse complement strand
GGATCTCGCGGAAGTTGAACAGGCGCTCGTAGTAGTCGCTCCACTTCTGCATGTTTCCGAAGAAGAGGTTGTGCGTGAGGTGGTCGATGAAAGTCAGCCCGAAACCGGCCGGATTGAGGTCGGCGCCCGGGATCGGCGCGTAGTCGGCCGCATAGACGTCCTGCCCCGAGGGCACCAGGTACAGCATGCAGTCGCCGATGCCCTTCACGGCCGGGACGGCGATGGCGCCGGTCTGCGGCTTGTGGCCGATGGCTTCGCCGCCGTTGCCTTTCACGGTGTCGAACACCTTGGCCACCGGCTCGGTGAAGCGGATGGCGAAACCGCAGGCGCAGGGCCCGTGCTGGGCCGCGAAGTCGGCGGCGAAGCTGTCCGGATCCTCGTTGACCAGGAAATTGACGCCGCCCTGGCGGTAGACCGTGATGTCGCGGGTCCGGTGCTTGAGCACGGGCGAGAAGCCCATCTTCCGGAACAGGCCGTGCAGCAGGGCGCCCTGGCCGGCCGGGGCCGCGAACTCGACGAACTCGAAGCCGTCGATGCCCATCGGGTTGGCGAAGGTGGTGGGCTTCATGCCGAGGTTGGGGGCGTGGGTCTGGGGCTGGGCGCTCATGGCGTCCTCCTGGGTCTGCGGGGAGGGGTGCCCGCTTGTCACGGGCTCGGCGTCGTTATAGTTTCAACTGAAACCATTTGCAAGGCGCGGCGCCACATGCCCGACCGGGACATCCCGGGCCTGGGGCATTTCCTCCCCTACCCCCTGTCGGCGCTGGGTTGTCCGAGGCCGGCCGTCGCGTGCAGGCCGAAGTCGCGCCGGCCGCGATCGCCCAGTAGCGTCGACGGCCCGCCTGCCTGAGTCCCGATGACCCGGCGACGCTTTCGCGTTTGTTGCAGCAAGGCCGGAATGGCCGAGCTGCACGGCTTCGGACGTTCAGGAGGTTGCCGACGTGCCGGATCCGCGACTTATCGGCCCCCTTTCACCTTCGCAGGGAAACTCCATGACCCGTTTTCTTCTTTCCAGCACCCGCATAGCGCTCGTCCTGGCGGCGATGACGCTTTCTTCCGCCGCGTTCGCGCAGGCGACTCGCACCTGGGTCTCTGGCGTGGGCGACGACGTCAACCCGTGCAGCCGCACCGCGCCCTGCAAGACGTTCGCGGGAGCGATCTCGAAGACCGCTGCAGGCGGCGAAATCAGCGTCCTCGATCCGGGCGGCTACGGTGCGGTCACCATCACCAAGCCGATCACGATCAGCGGTGACGGCACGCTGGCCAGCATCCTGTCGTCCGCCACCAACGGCATCAACGTCAACATTGACACGACGACCTATCCGAATGCGTTCGTCGTTATCCGCAACATCTCGATCAACGGGGCCGGCGGCGTACTGGGCCTGAACGGCATCCGCTTCCTGAGCGGCACCTCGCTGACGTTGGATGGCGTGACGCTGCAGAACTTCTCCTCCCGCGGCATCGAGTTCGCCCCATCGGGAAGCGCCGAGTTGAACATCCGCAACACGCGCATCGAGAACGCGTTGGGCGGCGCCCTCGTGGTCCAGCCCGGCGGCACGGCAAACGTGATGATCGAGGATTGCAATTTCTTCAACAGCTTCTATGGCGTCCTCATCCATGCGCGCACGTACCTCGCGATGGACCGCTGCGTACTTTCGGGCAACACCAACTTCGGCGTATGGGTCTACGCGCCCGCGACCGCCGCGCAGGCGACGGTGAGCAATACGACCATTTCCGGCAACGGTGTCAGCGCCCTGTCCGGCGGCATCCGCTCCGAGGGCGCCAACGCGCGCGTCTACTTCGGCAGCAACACCATCACCAACAACACCACCGGCCTCATCAGCGTCGCCGGCGGTTCGATCACGTCCTTCGGCAACAACCAGCTGGCAGCCAATGGTTCGGATGGCAATCCGACCGCCACGGGGACGACCCGCTGAAGTTCATGCGCTCGCCGTCCTCCCGCTGGCAGGACGGCGCGGCGGCAACGGGATCCCGGGTCGCTCGCCGGCCCGGGATTCTTTTCGCCCGTTCCGACTCGGACGTCTCCGCCCCCGAAGTTCCCGTTGGCTTGCGCCGGGGCTGCCGCCGTTATAGTTTCAACTGAAACCATTTGCAAGGCGCGGCGCCACATGCCCGACCGGGACATCCTGGACCTGGAACATTTCCTCCCGTACCGGCTTTCGGTGCTGTCGAACCGCATCAGCCAGGACATCGCCCGGCTCTACGCCGACCGCTTCGGCCTGGGCATCACCGAGTGGCGGGTGCTGGCCGTGCTGGGCCGGCATTCCGAGGTCTCGGCCCGGGAAGTGGCCGAACGCACCGCGATGGACAAGGTCGCCGTCAGCCGGGCCATCGCCTCGCTGCAGGCGGCCGGGCGCATCGAACGCGACACCCACGGCCACGACCGCCGCCGCTCCTGCCTGCGGCTAAGCCCCGCGGGCCGCGCGATCTACGACGAAGTCGCGCCGCTCGCCCTCGCCTACCAGCGGCGGCTGCTGGAGGGACTGGCGGAGGACGAACGGGCGGCCCTCGACCGCCTGCTGACGCGGATGATGGAGCTCGAACTGGCGACGCGGCCGGCCTGAGCAGCCGGCATCAGCTGCTGCGGCGGGCGGTGATCGTCTCGAGCCCGTGCGCGCCCGGCCCTTTCTCCGCGCGCCAGAGCTTCCACGCGAAAAACAGCCCCAGAGACGACAGCGCGGTGTAGACCCACATGCCGGGCGTGTAGCCCGCGACGTTCTCCGGCCCGGCCAGGTAACGGTCGTTGAGCGCGCCGATCACCAGCGGCACCACGGCCCAGCCGATCTGCTGGCAGAAGGTCATCAGCGCGTAGGCCGTACCCAGGCGCTGCTCGTGCACGATGTAGGCCACCGAGGGCCACATCACCGCCGGGATCAGCGAGAACACGCCGCCGAACAGCAGGATGCACACCAGCAGCGTCAGCGGCAGTTCGACGCCCAGCAGCGGAATGGCCGGCCCCGGCGGCAGGTAGGTCACCGCGAGGAACAGCGGCAGCATCACCAGTGAGCCCGCGGCCATGAACAGCGAACGCCGCCCGACCCGGTCCACCCACAGGCCGAACAGCGGCGTGGCGACGATGGCCGCGAACGGCAGCAGGCTGCTCAGGATCCCGGCCGCTTCGCGCGACAGGCCATGCGCCTGCTGGAAATAATCGATGGCGAAAGAGCGGAACGGGAACACCGTCGAATAGAACACCACGCACAACGCCACGATGTACCAGTAAGAGGGGCTGAAGCGGTAAAGGTCCTTGAACGCCAGCTTGTCGGTGGCGGCGGCCTCGCCCAGGTCGAAGCGGCCCTCAGCGCGTTTTTCCAGCAGGAAATACAGCACCGCGGCGCCCAGGCCCGCGCTCATCACGCCGGTGGCCAGCCACAGCGGATCGTGCCAGTTCGAATACAGCGGGCTGGCGAAGGACGTGGACCAGTCGGTGGACGCGGAGCCCAGGCGCGAGATCGACAGGTTCAGGCCGAAGGCGAAACTCAGTTCCTTGCCCTTGAACCACTTCGCCAGAACCGCCGTGACCGCGACGATCAGCGGCTCGGCGCCCAGGCCGAGCAGGAAACGGCCCGCCAGCAGCGAGGAATAGTCCTGCGCCGCCGCCGACACCGCCGCGGCGATCACGCAGACCGCCGCGAACACGACGATGGCCCGGCGCGCACCGAACCGGTCGATCACATACCCGCCCGCCAGCAGCACCAGCAGCGCCGCGATGTTGTAGGCGGTCGACAGCCGGCCGATCTGGCCGTAGTCCAGGCCCTGCTGCTCGCGCAGCAGGTCCACCACCGGGTTCAGTGCATCGTAGGCGTAGTAGTTGCCGAACATCGCCAGGCTGGCGAAGACCAGGGCGGCCCAGCGCCAGGCGGGCGTGGGGCGCGGCAGCGCGGACATCGGCGAATTCATGTCGCGGCCCTTATTTCACGCCATGCATCAGCTTGTTGACCAGCGGCGCGAACAGCATGAACGCCGCGCCGAACACGAAGCCCGCGATCGCGATCTGGGTGTAGATCGCCGCGTACTGCTCGATGCCCGCGTTGCCGCTGGCGCCGCCACCCGAGGCCACCGCCGCCACCGCGCCGGCGACGAAGTTGCCGATCGCCGTGCACAGGAACCAGGCGCCCATGGCCAGGCCGGTGTCGCGCATGGCCGCCAGCTTGGTGACCATGGACAGGCCGATCGGCGACAGGCAGAGCTCGCCCATCGTATTGATCAGGTAGGCCAGCGCAAGGATCTCCCAGGCGATGCGGACCTCGGTGCCGGTCTGGTCGCCGATGCTGGCCACCAGCACGCTGAAGCCAATCGCCACCAGGATCACCGCGATGCCGAACTTGCGGGGTATGGACGGGTTGATGCCGCGCGCTTCGAGCCGCGGCCACAACCAGGCGAACACCGGCGCCATCAGGATGATGAAGATCGGGTTGGCGGACTGGAACACGGTGAAGTCGAAGGGCGCGTCCACGTGATCCTTGGCGAAGAAGTTCAGCGACGAACCCGCCTGCTCGAACATGCCCCAGAACAGGATCTTGGCCAGGAACAGCAGCAGCATCGCGATGTAGCGGTGCAGCTGCACCTTGTCGCCGCTGCGCACGCCCGAAGCGATGAAGTAGACCGTCAGCGCGAGGAACAGGCCGATCAGCAGATAGCCGACCAGCGTCTTCTGGTTGAGCAGCAGATAGACCAGTGGCACCGCCACCAGCGCGCCCAGCACCACCACCAGGACGCGCGCGGCGCCGTTGCCTTCAGGCGGCGCCTTGCCGATATCGCCCATCGTGGCGATGCGCCACTGGAACACCACCAGGCCCAGCAGCATGCCGATGCCGGCGGTGAAGAAGCCCCATTCGTAGCCGAAGCGCGCGCCGATCAGGGTGCCGCACACCAGGGGCGCCAGCGCGCCGCCTGCGTTGATGCCCATGTAGAACCAGGTGAAGCCGGAGTCACGACGCACGTCCTCGGGCGCGTACAGCCGGCCGACCATGGTCGAGATGTTCGGCTTGAACAGGCCATTGCCGACCACGATCAGCGACAGGCCCAGCAGGAACCACTGCAGATCCTTGACCAGCAGCAGGAACAGCCCCGCCGCCATCAGCAGGCCGCCGATGACGATCGACTTGCGGTAGCCGATGTAACGGTCGGCGATGAAGCCGCCGAAGATGCCGGTGGCGTAGATCAGCGCGGTGTAGGCGCCGTAGGTCAGCGCCGCTTCGGCCTTGGCGTCGCCCTCGGGCAACAGCGAGAAGAAGGTCGCCGCGACGTAGACGGCCAGCAGCGCGCGCATGCCGTAATAGGCGAAACGCTCCCAGAACTCGGAGTGCACCAGCTGCCAGAGTGCCTGCGGATGCCCGAACTTGTCGCCCGGCGGCGGCGGCGTGAACGAAGTGTGGGACGAAACGGGAGCGGCCATGCGGGGTTCCTCTGCTTGAAACGACGCGGCCCGGAGAGTCCGGGCCGCGTGGCGGGTCGTGGAAAGCCGGCGCTTACTTCACGCCGTGCATCAGCTTCTGGATCAGCGGCGCGATGAGGAACAGCAGCACGCCAGGGATCACCAGCGCCCAGAACCCGAACTCGTAGCCGGAGGCTGCGGAGGCGACCGTCATGCCCTCGGCGCCGCTGACGTGGCTGGCGAAGATGCCCGACAGGTTGTTGCCGATGCCGGTCGACAGGAACCAGCCGCCCATGCCGAAACCGACCAGGCGCACCGGCGCCAGCTTGGTCACCATCGACAGGCCGATCGGTGACAGGCAGAGCTCGCCGACGGACTGGATCACGTAGACCATGAACAGGGTCCAGAACGGGATCTTGCCGAAGTCGTCGACCAGGGCCGACAGGGCGAACCACAGCAGGGCGAAGGCGAGGCCGTTGAACAGCAGGCCCAGGCCGAACTTGCGCGGGATGGACGGATTGGCGCGGCCCATCGCGACCCACAACCAGGCCATCAGCGGTGCGAGGGTGATGATCGCCAGCGAGTTCACCGACTGGAACCAGGCCACCGGCCAGGTCCATCCGAACATCTCGCGATCGACGATTTCGTTGGCCAGGAAGGTGAAGGAACTGCCCGCCTGCTCGAAGAAGCACCAGAACAGCACATTGAAG
Organism: uncultured Arenimonas sp.; assembly: GCA_965650505.1. Taxonomy (GTDB): domain Bacteria; phylum Pseudomonadota; class Gammaproteobacteria; order Xanthomonadales; family Xanthomonadaceae; genus Arenimonas. The sequence goes on along the minus strand of CBFGOZ010000025.1, from coordinate 10,094 downwards.
GCGAAGATGATCAGCATTGCGATCACCATGTCGCGCTGCCTGCTGCCCTCGCGGATGCCCTCGACCAGCAGCATCACGCCCAGGCCGATGAACATCGCCGTCAGGATCCACTGCAACGTGCTGGCACCGAGCGAGAGCAGGAAGTAGATGACCGGGATGGCGATCAGGGCGCCGATCGCCGTGTAGAGCACGCGGGCCTTGCTCTCTCCGCCCTCGTTGGGCCGGCCCACGCCCTGCAGCTGGCGGCGGCCGAACCAGAACCAGACCAAGCTGATCAGCATGCCGACGCCCGACGCGATGAACACGACCTTGTAGGACGGGAACTGCGTCGTCCCGAACACCTGTTCGGCCAGCCAGCCGGTCAGCAGCGGCGCGATCATCGCACCGAGGTTGATGCCCATGTAGAACAGCGTGAAGCCCGAATCGCGGCGCTCGTCGGTGACCGAATAGAGTTTGCCGACCATCGTCGAGATGTTGGGCTTGAACAGGCCATTGCCGGCGATGATGGTCGCCAGGCCGAGGTTGAAGACCTGTTCACTGGGCACCGCGATCATGAACAGGCCCGCGGCCATGATGACCGCGCCCAGCAGGATCGAGCGCTGGTAGCCGATGATCCGGTCGGCGACGTAACCGCCGAAGATCGCCGCCGCATACACCAGGGCCAGGTAGGCGCCATAGGTCTGGTTGGCCGGCGTCTGGCCGCTGCCGTCGCCGCCGTGGAACTGGGCGACGATGTAGAGCACCAGGGCCCAGCGGATGCCGTAGAAGGCGAACCGCTCCCAGAACTCGGTCATGAACAGCATCCACAGCGGCCTGGGATGTCCGAGCAGCTGCGAGTACTGCGGAATGGGCGCCTCGTTGGGCGTGGTGGCGGCACCGCTCATGCGGTCTCTCCCCTGGATTCTAGTGATTGGAATTGTGGTTGCTGCGCCCCAGGCCGGCAGAAGCGGCACCGCGGGGCCCGGAAGGTGTAACCGCTGCGGCCGATCCCGTCAAACCTGAACGTCCGCGGCCGCGCCTCACCCCGGCTGCCCCAGCACCGTGCGCACCTCGAACAGCTCCGGGAAGAAGGTCAGGTCCAGGGCCTGCTTCAGGAAGCCCACGCCCGAGCTGCCGCCGGTGCCGCGGCGGTAACCGATGATGCGTTCCACTGTCTTCATGTGCCTGAACCGCCAGAACTGGAAGCTGGCCTCCACGTCCACCAGCTGCTCGCAGGTGGCGTAGGCCTCCCAGTGCTGGTCGGTGTCTTCGTAGATGGCCTTGAACACCGGGATCAGGCCGGGCTCGCGCACGTGGGGCTTCGACCAGTCGCGTTCGACGCAGGCCGCGGGGATCGCATACCCGCGGCGGTGCAGGTGGCGCAGGAATTCGTCGTACAGGCTGGGCGCGTCCAGGGCCTGCTGCAGCACGGCGGTGGCGGCGGGGTCGTGGCCGAACACCTTCACCATGTCCGCGTTCTTGTTGCCCAGCAGGAACTCGACCAGCCGGTACTGCAGGGACTGGAAACCCGAGGCCGGGCCCAGCACGTCGCGGAAGGCCAGGTAGTCGGCCGGGGTCAGGGTCTCGAGCACCGACCACTGCTCGGTGAGCTGGCGCTGCACCAGCTTCACCCGGGCCAGGATCTTCTGCATCGGGTCCAGCTGGTCCTCCTGCAGGCAGCGGATCGCCGCCCGCAGCTCGTGGATCACCAGCTTCAGCCACAGCTCGGCCACGTGGTGCTGGACGATGAACAGCATCTCGTCGTGGTGGGCGGGGTCGGACAGGGGCTTCTGGGCCGACAGCAGGGTGTCGAGCTGCAGGTAGCCGCCGTAGCTCAGCCGGTCCCGCAGGTCGGTGGTGATGCCCTGCTCGAGGGCGCGCTGATTGGGGGGCTGGGTCATGGGGTCGGGCTTTGGGCGTGAAGGGGGGAAGTCTGTCATGCGGGCGACGTATTTTCCGATATAAACTGCGATCTCTGTCACGGTCCGGCAGGGGCCCTTCGGGGGTTCCGGGCGCGCTGGCAGCCCTCCTGGCTCCCTCAAGGTACCTATCCATGCGCCATCACAAGCGCCTGCACGCCCTCTTTGCGCTGGTCGCCCTGCCGTTCGCGGCCCCGGCCAGCGCCGCCGCCACCGACCTGTTCCTGTCCGAGATCATCGAGGGCAGCAGCAACAACAAGGCCGTCGAGATCTACAACGGCACCGGCGCCCCCGTCGACCTCGCGGCCGGCGGCTACACCCTGCAGTTCTATTTCAACGGCGGCACCACGGCCAACTTCAACCTGGCCCTCAGCGGAACGATCGCCGACGGCGACACCCTCGTGGTGGCGCCCAGCAATGCCAACGCCACCCTCCTGGCCGCGGCCGACCTGGTGTCGGGCACCAGCTGGTTCAACGGCGACGACGCCATCGTGCTGCGCAAGGGTGGCAACGCCGGCGCCCTGCTCGACGTGGCCGGCCAGATCGGTCTCGACCCCGGCAGCCAGTGGGGCGCGGGCCTGGCCTCGACCGCCGACAACACGATCCGCCGCAAGGCGACGGTGTGCGCCGGCGACACCGACGGCAGCGACGCGTTCGACCCGGCCGGCGAATGGGACGGTTACGCCACCGACACCTTCGACGGTCTCGGCAGCCACACCGCGTCCTGCGGCGGCGGCAGCCTGCCGACCGACCCGGCCGCCAGCACCGGCGCCAGCCCGGCCAGCCTCGCCGCCGGCGACGCCACCCTGCTGACCGTCGCGGTGGTCCCGGGCGCCAACCCGGCCAGCACCGGCCTGACGGTCTCGGCCGACCTGGCCGCGATCGGCGGTTCCGCCACCCAGGCCTTCTTCGACGACGGCACGAATGGCGACGCGGTCGCCGGCGACCTGACCTTCTCGTACCAGGCCACCGTCACCGCCGGCACCGCCGCCGGCCCGAAGACGCTGCCGGTCGCCGTGGCCGATGCCGAGGGCCGCAGCGCGGCCGCCGGCATCGCGCTGTCGGTGGTCGCGCGGGTGGACATCTCCGACATCCAGGGCCAGGGCATCGGTTCGCCGCTGCCGGTGGGCACCGAAGTGCTGACCGAAGGCATCGTCACCGCCCGTCGTGCCAACGGCTACTTCATCCAGAGCGCCCCGGGCGACGAGGACGGTGACCCGGCCACGGCCGAGGGCCTGTTCGTGTTCACCAACTCCGCACCGCCGGCCGCTGCCGCCGTGGGCAACCGCCTGCGCGTCGCCGGTCGGGTGACCCAGTTCTCGCGCACCCCGCACGGCTACCCGCTGACCCAGCTGGGCTTCGCCAGCGCCACCGTGCTGGCCACCGGCCAGGCGCTGCCGGCGCCGGTGCTGCTGGACGAGAGCGTGCTCTCTCCGGGCGTGTCCACCGCGGCCCTGGGCCGCTACCAGGGCATGCGCGTGCAGCTGCCGGCCGCCAAGGTCGTCGGCCCCACCAATGCCTTCGGCGATTTCCACGTCACCCTGCCCCAGGTCGCGCGCCCGGCCCGCGAGCCCGGCATCGCCGTGCTCGATGCCGTGCCGCTGCCGGCCGGCAACAACATCCCGCGCTTCGACCGCAACCCCGAGCGCCTGCGCGTGGAGAGCCGCGGCCTCGAGGGCGGCGTGGCGCTGAACGTCGATGCCGGCACCCTGATCGAGGGCATGCAGGGCGTGATGTATTACGACCGCGGCGACTTCACCCTGCTGATCGGCGACAGCAGTTCGCTGGCAATCAGCGGCGGCGCCTACGTCGCCGCCGTGCCCGCGGCCGAGGAAGGCGCGGTGCGCGTGGGCAGCTACAACATCGAGAACCTCAGCGGCGGCGAGTCGGTGCCGCTGGGCCGCCTGGGCAAGCTGTCCGAGGTGTTCTGCCAGTACCTGCGCAACCCGGACGTGGTCGGCCTGGTCGAGATCGCCAACCTCGAGACCGCCCAGCGCCTGGCCCGCGCCATCAACGACAACGAGTTCGGCACCTGCCCGGACAGCCCGATGTACCAGGCCTACCTGCTGTCCACCTCGGGCAGCCAGCGCCTGGGCTACCTGGTCAAGACCGCCCCGCTGGCCGACGGCCGCCCGCGCGTGGAAGTGGACTCGGTGACCGAGCAGTTCGTCGGCGACACCCTGACCGCGCCGGACGGCAGCGCCAATGGCGTGCTGTTCGACCGCGCGCCGCTGCTGCTGCAGGGCCGCGTCAATGGCGAACGCGGCCGCAGCTACCCGATCAACGTGCTGCTCAACCACACCCTGTCCCTGCTGGACGTCAACGACGTCACGCCGCGCGCGGTCTGGGGCACCGATGGCGACCGCTCGCGCGGCAAGCGCCTGCAGCAGGCGATGAAGGTGGCCGAGCTGGTCGAATCGATCCAGGCCGCCGACGCCACCGCGCCGCTGGTGCTGATCGGCGACTACAACGCCTTCGACTTCAACGACGGCTACGTGGACGTGATGGGCATCATCCGCGGCGAACCGGCCCCGGCCGACCAGGTGCTGGAATACGGCGCCAGCGCCGTCACCCGCCCGCTGGTGAACCTGATCGACACCAAGCCCGAGGCGCAGCGCTACTCCTACGTGTTCGAGGGCAACACCCAGACCCTCGACCACGCGCTGGTGAACCAGGCCGTTCTCGACAGCACCGAGGCCACGCTCTACCACGCCCGCGTCAACAGCGACTTCGCCACCGACAACGCCGCCGACCCGACCGTGCCGGTGCGCACCTCCGACCACGATCCGCTCGTGGCCGACCTGGTGGTGCCGGCCTTCCTGGACGCCGACCTGGCGACGACGGTGTTCACGCCGTTCAAGCTGGTGTTCGACGGCCAGGTGGTGCCCTTCGTGGCCACCGTGCGCAACCGCGGCGAATCGCGCGCGCTGCGCCCGGAGATCACCCTGCGCATCGACGGTGCGCCGGCCCAGGTGCGCCAGGTGCTGGCCGCCGGCTGGGACTGCGGCGCGCCGGTCGCGGTGGCGGGCGGCAGCGAAGTCTTCTGCGGCCGCGAGACCCCGATGGCCGCGGGCGAGATCGACTTCCTGCTCGTCAACCTGGAAGCCGTGCGCCTGACCCCGATCGACACCGTCGGCCTGCGCGCCGAAGCCGACACCCGCAGCAACGACACCCAGGCCGGCAACGACGCCGGTGCGGCCAGCACCCGGGTCGTGGGCCGTCCGCGCTGGGTCTGGAACGACTGAGGTCCCGGGAAGGCCGGGGCCTCCGGGCCCCTTGCCCCGCGACCCACTTGGGCTAGACTCGCCCCAGGGAACTGTGAACCCCGCTTCGGCGGGGTTTCTTTTTGGGGAATCCACCGATGCTGCATCGCCTTGCCGTGGCCGTCGCGGCCGTTCTAGTCCTGTCCGCCGCCGTCGTGGATGCCAAGGGTCCTCCCCGCAAGCGCATCGCGGTCACCGCCACGCCGATCTCCGCCGTCCAGGGCGACGGACTGGTCTCCGCGGCCGCCGGCAGCACGGTCACAGTCGTGGGTGTGGTCACCGCGCGCACCGCCGACGGGTTCTTCGTGCAGAGCGGCGACGGCGAAACCGACGGCAACCCGGCGACGTCCGAGGGCCTGTTCGTCCACCTGGGCGCGGCGCCGGACGCGCTCGCGACCGTGGGCCACCGGGTCGAACTGACCGGCCCGATCGAGGAGTACCTGCCGCCAGGCCGTCCGCACCAGATGCCGCTGACGCGCATGGGCGCACCCGAAACCCACACGGTATTGGCCACCGGTCAGGCGCTGCCGGCGCCGATCGCGCTCAGCAGCGCGGATCTGCATCCCGACATGGACGTGGCCGCCCTGGAACGCTTCGAAGGCATGCGGGTCTCGCTTCCCACCCTGGTGGTGGTGGGACCCACCGGCGCCGTGCTGGACGAAACCCTGCGCACGGCGACCTCCACCGGCGTGCTGCACGCCACCCTGTATACCGGCAACTTCAGCACCGGCCGGCCGTTCCGCGAACCCGGGCTGCCGGTGTTCGACGCCAACCCCGTGCCGCCAGGCAAGACCCCGCCGCTGTTCGACGGCAATCCCGAGACCCTGCGCATCGACAGCACCGGCCAACCCGGAGCCAGTCGGCTGGACCTGGGCTCACCGGACCGCATCGACGGCGCCGTGGGCGTGCTGACCTACGCGGAAGCGGCCTACACGCTGCTGCCCGACCCCTCCTCGCCGCTGGTGGTGACCAACGGCTACCGGGGCGAGGGCAGCGGCGGCAGTGCGCCCGACCAGTTCCGGATGGTCTGGCTCGACCTCGGCCGGCTCTACGACGATGCGGACGAGCCCACGCGTGCGGAGCCGGTGCCATCGACCGCTCTGTACCAGGCGCGTCTGGTGAGGCTGGCGAAGATCCTCTGCACCTTCCTGGCCAATCCGGACATCGTCGCGGTGACGGGAGCGGAGAACGTGCAGGTGTTGCAGGACCTGTCCGATGTCGTCGACAGCAACCCCAGCACCTACTGCCCCACGCCGGCCGACTACCTTCCGCTGCTGGTCGAGGGCCAGTCGGCAGATGGCCTGGATGTCGGACTGCTGGTGTCTGCCCGCACCATCGACGGACTGAACCCGCGAGTCGAGGTCCTGGCTTCGGCCCCGCTGTTCGCGGCCGCCACCAGCGCGCATCCGGCGGGCGGCAGCGAGCCGCTGTTTCCTTCACCGCCGCTGATGGCGCGGCTGCGCGTCACCAATGTGCAAGGCGGCCAGGCCGACGTGTCGGTGCTGGCGAACCGGCTGCAGCCGCTCGACGGCATCGACGACATGGCGGCGGGAAGCGACGGCTGGACCACGGCCGGCGAGCGGGTGATGACGCTGCGCGCGAGGCAGGCGCAGACGCTGGCCGGCTGGATCGAGGATTTCCAGCAGGCCGACCCCGATGCAGCGCTGGCCGTGCTGGGCGGCTTCGAGGCGCATCCCTTCAACGACGGCCGGGTCGACACCCTGGGCGTGATCATGGGCCGCGCGGCGCCTCCGGCGGAAACCCTGCTCGCCGTGGCCAGCCCGGTCACCACCCCGCTGACCAATGCCCTGTCCCGCACGCCCGCCGTCTGGCGCTTCAAGGGCATCCGCGACGGCCACGCCGAGGCACTGGACCATATCCTGGTGAACGACGCGCTGCTGCGGCAGTTCGCGCTGGAATGGCGCACTTCGCGCATGAACTCCGAATTTCCGGCGTCGCTGGCGGCCAACAACGCATCGAACTTCCGCACCTCGGAGCGCGATCCGGTGGTGATCGCGCTGGCGCCGGCGGCCTTCAGCGACGCCGACACCTCGGTGCGGTTCATCGCCAGCTCTCCTGCCACCTCGCTGCAGGAGACCCGGGTGTACTTCGACGTCGGCAACGACGGCCCCGACCTCGCGCGCGGGCTGGAGCTGGTGATGCGAAGCAGTCTGACGCCGACCGCCTACGCCGTTTCCACCGAATGGCCCGGCTGGACCTGCGATCCGCCCGAAGCCGACGGCAGCGGCAGCCTGACGGTCTGCCGCCAGACCGGGCTGGTGGCCACCGACACGCACGGCATCGTGCTGACCATTCCCGCCAATCCGGCACTGGCCCGCACCACCCAGACCTTCGAGGCGGTGCTGACGGGAGCGCACCGCGACGCCGACACCGGCAACAACAGCACCTCGGGCAGCGTCTTCTTCGAGGACCGCACCGACCTGCGCGTGAACGTGGCCAGCCCGGGAACCGAGGACCTGATGCCGGGACAGACCGGCCGCTTCATCGTCTCGCTCGATACGCCCCGGCTGAATCCGGCCGGCGACATCTCGGTGGAACTGACCATCGACGGCGCGGCCTCGGAGGTGACGCTGGATCCCAGCCACGACCAGATCAGCTGCGGCGCCGGCGTCGACATCGCACCCCGCCGCAGCCGCTGGACCTGCCTCGTGGCCGAGGGAGCGTACTGGCAATACACGTCCATCTCCGCCGACTTCAGCACCCGGCTGGACGACGGCAGCCGCATCGTCGGCCTGACGGCGAAGGCCACGCCCACCCGTACCGAGCTGACTCCCGCGGACAACGAAGCCAGCGCGACGCGCGAGGTGTCGGACAAGACCGACCTGTCTGTGAGCGGCTACGACCAGGAGCAGGCCGACCTCGAAGACCCGCTATACCTCCACTTCCACGTGCGGTCGCCGCGGATCGGGGTGACGCGCAACGCCAGCGCCGAGATCCTGATCGGCGCGCCGCTTTCGTCGGTCGGCCCGGTGGCGGTGGTGCCCGACCATACCAGCGTCACCTGGACCTGCGCGGCGCCCGAGGCGGTGACGGCCGACCAGACGCGGCTGCGATGCCAGGCCCCCGCGGTGCTGGAGCAGCCCGACCACGTGATCCGCGCCTGGTCCTTCAACGTCACCGTCACGCCCCCCTTCCGCCCCGGCCTCGAGAGCTACACCCTGCCGGCGAGCATGAGCCTGACGATGGATTCGCAGGACGTGAATCCCGCCGACAACCAGGCCACGTCCAACGCCACCATCGACCAGACCACCGACCTGCGCACGCGTGCCTGGGTCGAAAGCGCCCAGGTCGTCGAACCGGATGTGGCCCTGTACAGGGTCAATGTCCAGCGCCTGGGCCGGAACCAGCCGCGCAACCCGACCCTGCGCCTGGAGCTGGACGCGGAGCTGCCGCACCAGGGCCTGGCCGTCACCAACTACCTCGACCAGGCGGTGGCCTGCGCCCCCGACGCGGCGGCGCCGGGGCGAACCGCCCTGCTCTGCCCCCTGGGCCAGGAGGTGCAGCTGCACATCGCGCTCACCACCGGACCCGACCTGGCCGGAAGGACGCTGGTGTTGGATGCGACGGCAGAAGATGAGCTGATCGACGCCGCACCCTCGGACGACGCCAGCACCACAAGCCTCTCGGTCGTCGCCCAGGCCAACCTGTGCGTGGACGGCACCTGTCCGTTCAGCTTCGCCGAGGAGGCCAAGCTGGTTTCCGGTGGACCCAACGAGGTCGTGCACGTCCTGCGCAACCTCGGCCCCAGCACGGCAAGGGACACCACCCTCACCATCGATGCCGCGCTCGCCCCGGCGCGCCTGAGCGCGAGCCTCAGCCAGGGCAATTGCGCCGCCGCCGTGGCGATCGGCGGCGGCACCAGCCGGATCGTCTGCCAGCTGGGCGACCGCATCGGCCAGGCCGGCCAGGCGATCACGCTGCAGCTGGGACTGGATACCTCCGACCTGGCTGGCGGCCCTCTGCCCTACTCGCTGACGCTGTCGTCGCCGACGACCGACCTCGAGCCGGACAACAACCGCTTTGAGCGCACGCTCACCGTGCACCCGGACGTGGACCTGTCCGTGGCGATGCGCGCGCGCGGCCGGGCCTACCCGGGCACCCAGCATTTCCTGCTCGACCTGAGGGCCGACGGGCCGGCGAACTCGGCGCTGAGCAGCCTGGTGCTGAAGATCGACGCGCCCGGCGGCGTCGGCTACGGCCGCATCCGCGCACCGGGCTGGATCTGCGAGAACGACACCCTCTTCATTCCCGGCCATTACGAGTACTACTGCCAGCGCATCGTTTCGATGACGCCAGGGCAATCCCATCCGGTCGAACTGGTGGTGGACGCGCAAAACTTCACGCAGATCGGCACCGTCATCCGGGTCACGGCTGAACACTTCTTCCCCGGTTCCCAGCCCGCGGGCGACCGCAACGCCAGCAACAACTCCGCCAGCGCGCTGCAGGGCGTCGGCGGTCGCCGCACGCAGACCCTGCCGCTCAAACCGACGCCGGCGTACGGTGCCGATCGGCCCGCGCCGACGCATGCACCGGTCAGGAATCGGCCGGAGCGCGCCAGAACGCGCTGAACCGCGACACGCGCCCGGGCGCTTGCCTTGCCCGGGCGCGGCTGCTATCAAACGGGTCTGCCTGGAGGGCCCGTGATGGCGACCGTTGCCACCTTCGAGATCGAATACCTGCAGTACCTCGGGCCGGACGGACGTCTCGTCCGCGAGGATCTTCCCGAGTTCGCCCGCGACCGCCGCAACCTGGTCGAGCTGTTCAAGACCATGCTGTACGTGCGCACCTTCGACACCAAGTCGGTGGCGCTTCAGCGCACCGGCAAGCTCGGCACCTACGCCAGCTGCCTGGGCCACGAGGCCGCGCACATCGGCATCGGCAGCGCGATGCAGTACGACGACGTGTTCGCGCC
>CBFGOZ010000024.1:0-16325 GCA_965650505.1 uncultured Arenimonas sp. | reverse complement strand
TCGCAGGTCTTGGCCAGCATGGCGCGGCCCTGGGCTTCCGGCGACTCGGTGGCGTAGTCGCAGTCGCGGATCTTCTTGCCCTCGAACGTCATGGTCATGTCCATGGGTTCGCCTTCCATCTCGCCCTTCATCTGCATGCGGCCGCGATAGGCGTCGGCGCTGAGGCGCTCGAACTCGCCGGTGGCGGTCATCGGGTTCTCGCCGCGGCAGGTCATGGTGAAGCTGGACTTGTTGCCGGACTGGCGGAAATTGCTGACCGTGCAGTTCTCGTCGTGCGGCACCATCTTGTCGCTGGCCTGGTCCTTGGGGCCGCAGACCTGCACCGTGTTCGCCGGCATGGCGAAGGGCATGCCCTGCATTTCCATCTTGGTGGTGACGCTGTAGAGGTTGCCGGAGCCGGCCTGGGCCAGCACGGCGCCAGTGGAACAGAGGCCCAGGACCAGGGCGAGGAAGGACAGCGGGCGGATCGGTTTCACGAGGTTCTCCGGGAACGCGGATGACGGCGGACGACAAAGGGTGCGAATGCTCCCAGCCGTGGCGTGCGCCCGGATGTGCCGGTGGTCACCGTGCCATCCGGCCGGATGGCACGGCCTGGGGATCAGCCGAAGGGAGGCAGTTTCCTCGCCACGGCGGTCAGCTTGAGTCGAACGTAATTGGGCAGGCCATCCGGACGATAGGGTGGCGGCGCCTCGCCCCGGACCAGGGGTTCCAGGTAGGTGCGGCAGGCGGCGGTGATGCCGTAGCCGGACCTGTCGATGAAGCCCTTGGGCATGGTCTTCTCGGCGTTGGCGATGCGGTCCAGAGCCGCCGGTTCCACCTTCCAGCGATAGGGTTTTTCGCTGGTCCGGACGATGACCGGCATGACGCCGTTGAGGCCCTTGAGCGCGTACTCGACGGCGGCCTTGCCGACGGCCTGGGCGTGCGCCAGATCGGTCTTCGAGGCCAGGTGGCGGGCCGAACGCTGCAGGTAGTCGGGCACGGTCCAGTGCACCTTCAGGCCCAGCTTGTCCTTCACCGTCGCGGCCAGCAGCGGCCCGACGCCGCCGAGCTGGCTGTGGCCGAAGGCGTCCTTGCCGGCGCCGGCGTCGGCGACGAAGCTTCCGTCCGGATGGCGGATGCCTTCCGAGACCACCACCACGCACCAGCCGACGCGTTTCACCGCTTCCTGCACGCGGGCGAGGAACTTCGCCTCGTCGTAGGCGATCTCGGGGAACAGGATGACCTGCGGCGCATCGTCCTTGTCCTTGCCGGCCAGGCCGCCGGCCGCGGCCAGCCAGCCGGCGTGGCGGCCCATCACCTCGTAGACGAAGACCTTGGTCGAGGTGTCGGCCATCGCGGCGACGTCGAGCGCGGCCTCGGCGACCGACACCGCGGTGTACTTCGCCGCCGAGCCGAAACCCGGACAGCAGTCGGTGACGACGAGATCGTTGTCCACCGTCTTGGGCACGCCGATGCAGGTGAGCGGATAACCCGACGCCGCCGCCATCTTCGACAGCTTCAGTGCGGTGTCGGCGGAATCGTTGCCGCCGTTGTAAAGGAACCAGCGCACGTCGTGCGCCTTCAGCACCTCGAGCAGGCGCTGGTATTTCGCCGCGTCCTGTTCGATCGACTTGAGCTTGTAGCGGCAGGACCCGAAGGCTCCGCCGGGGGTATGGGCCAGCGCGTGGATCGCGGCGGCCGATTCCTTCGAGGTGTCCACCAGGTCCTCGCGCAGGGCGCCGAGGATGCCGTTGCGGGCGGCCAGCACCTTGACCTTGCGGGCCCGGGCGGCCTGGATCACCGCGCTGGCGGTGGCGTTGATGACGGCGGTGACCCCGCCGGACTGCGCGTAGAGGAGCGTTCCTTTGCCCATTTTTTCCTGCCTTTCATTGACTTGGACCGGTCCGGCCAGTAGCGTTTCCATGTCCGCACGGCCAGTCGGCGGCCCCACTATAGCCAAACGGGGTGAAGACGGTGCCGTGCGTCCTTGTTTATAGGGGTTTTGAAGCAATGCGACTGGTACTTCTCGGCGCGCCCGGTTCGGGCAAGGGCACCCAGGCTTCCCGCCTGCGCGAGCACCTGCAGGTTCCGCACATCTCCACCGGCGAACTGCTGCGCGCCGCGGTCAAGGCCGGCACGCCCCTGGGCCTGCAGGCCAAGGCGGTGATGGAGGCCGGGTCGCTGGTGTCCGACGAGATCGTGCTGGGCATGCTCGAGGAGCGCCTGACGGCCGGCGACACCGGCAACGGCTTCATCCTCGACGGCTATCCGCGCAACCTGGCCCAGGCCAATGCGCTGGACGCCCTGCTGGCGAAGCTGGCGCAGCCGGTGGACATCGCCGTGCAGCTGGACGTCGACACCGAGCTGCTGATCGACCGCCTGGCCGGCCGTGCGCAGGCCGAAGGCCGCGCCGACGACAGTCCCGAAGCCGTGCGCAACCGCCTGAACGTCTACAACCAGGCGACCGCGCCGGTGGTGGACTTCTACCGCAACACCGGCCGCCTGGCCTGCGTCGACGGCGTCGGCGGCATGGACGAGGTGTTCTCGCGCATCCTCAGCACCCTGGCGCCGACTCCCGAGATCGGTTGAGCCGGCCCGCCGTGGCCGCGCTGCTGCGCCAGCTGATCGAGCTCTGCCTGCTCAAGCGGGGGCCGCAGGACCTGCCGTATTCGCCGCCGGCCCTGAGTGCGGTCGGCGCCGGGCTGGTGGCGGTGCAGCTGGCCTTCGGCGCCAGCCAAGGCCTGCAGGCGGCCGGACTGGCCGGGCGCGCCTTCGTCACCCTGTTCATGCTCTTCGCCGTGGTGCCGGCCCTGCTGCGCTGGCGCGGCTTCGGCAACCGGGCCCTGCAGACCCAGCTGGCGCTGGCGGGCAGCAGCCTGCTGTTCGCCCTGGCCATGCTGCCCACGGCGGTCGCCCTGCTGCCGCACGCCCAGGACCCGGATCCGCCGCCGCAGGTGCTGGGCTTCGCCCTGGCCGCGATCGTTCTGTTCTTCTGGAAGCTGCGGGTGGATGCGGCGATCTGGCGGCAGGCGCTGGAAATCCGTCCCGGCCAGGCCTATGCGCTGGCGCTGGGGCTGGTGATCGCCGACACCCTGCTGGTCCTGCTGCTGGTGCCGCCGGTTCCCGGCGCGCCGGCTTCCTGACATCCTGAGCGCCATGAAACTGCACATCCTCGGCATCTGCGGCACCTTCATGGGCGGTGTGGCCGCCCTGGCGCGCGAACTCGGCCATGCGGTCGACGGCTCCGACCAGAACGTCTACCCGCCCATGTCCACCCAGCTCGAGCAGCTGGGCATCGGCCTGCATTCCGGCTATTCGCCCGCGCATCTCGCTCCCGACACCGACGTCGTGGTGGTGGGCAATGCGTTGTCGCGCGGCAATGCCGCGGTCGAATACGTGCTGGACCGCGGTCTGGCCTACACCTCGGGCGCGCAGTGGCTGAGCGAAAACGTGCTGCCGGGCCGCGAGACGCTGGCGGTGGCGGGCACCCACGGCAAGACCACCACCACCTCGATCCTGGCCTTCCTGCTGGACGCCGCGGGCCGCGACCCGGGCTTCCTGGTCGGCGGCGTGCCGGAGAACTTCGGCGTGTCGGCGCGCGTCGGCGGCGGCCGCGAGTTCGTGGTCGAGGCCGACGAATACGACACCGCCTTCTTCGACAAGCGCAGCAAGTTCGTGCACTACCGGCCCACGGTGGCCATCCTCAACAACCTCGAATACGACCACGCCGACATCTTCCCGGACCTGGCGGCGATCCAGCGCCAGTTCCACCACCTGGTGCGGATCGTGCCCGGCCGCGGCCGGCTGATCGTCAACGGCGAGGACGCGGCCCTGGCCGAAGTGCTGGCCATGGGCTGCTGGACGCCGGTGGAGCGCTTCGGCCTGGACGGCGATTTCGACTGGACGGCGAGGCTGCTGGCGGCCGACGGCAGCGCGTTCGAGGTGCACCACCGCGGGGCGGTGGTCGGCACGGTGCGCTGGTCCCTGGTCGGCCGTCACAATGTGATGAACGGCCTGGCCGCGGTCGCCGCGGCGAACGCGGTGGGCGCCGACCTGTCGATGGCGATCCCCGCGCTGGCGGACTTCGTCAGCGTCAAGCGCCGGCTGGAGAAGCTGGGCGAGGCGCGCGGCATCACCGTGTACGACGATTTCGCCCATCACCCGACCGCGATCCGCACGACGCTGGAGGGCCTGCGCGCCCGCGTCGGCGGTGCGCGCATCGTGGTGGCGATGGAGCCGCGCAGCAATTCGATGCGGTTGGGCGCGCATGCCGACCAGATCGCGCCCTCGCTCGACGGCGCCGACGCCGTGGTCTTCCTGCACCGGCCGGAGCTGGCCTGGGACGCCGGCAAGGTGGTCGGTGCGCTACGCGGCGAAGGCGAGGCGGTGCCATCGGTGGACGCGCTGATCGCGGCACTGAGGGCGCGCGCCGGCGCCGGCGACCACGTGGTGTTCATGTCCAACGGCGGCTTCGAGGGCGCGCCCCGGCGCTTCCTGGCCGAACTGGGCGCCTGAGCCCGGCGTGGCCCTGAGCGAACTGCCGCTGTTTCCGCTGTCCTCGGTGCTGTTCCCGGGCGGCAGCCTGGGCCTGCGTATCTTCGAGCCGCGTTACCTCGACCTGATCCGGCGCTGCGGCCGCAGCGGCCAGGGCTTCGGCATCTGCCTGATCCTTGAAGGCGCCGAGGCCGGCGCGCCGGCTATCCCGGCCGCGCTGGGCACCGAGGCGGCGATCGTCGATTTCGCGATGACCGACGACGGCCTGCTCGGCATCACCGTCGAAGGACGCCGGCGTTTCCACGTCGAGCGCACCCGCGTGCGCGACGACGGCCTGATCGTCGCCGACGTGCGTTGGCTGCCTGAACCCGGGGTGGTGAGGATGCGCGAGGAGCATGCGCTGCTCGGCGTACTGCTGGCGCGCATCCTGGACAAGGCCGGCGTCGAGCACGACGGCGTCGGCAAGGGCCGGCTGGCCGAAGCGGAGTTCGTCGGCTGGCGCCTGGCCGAGTGGCTGCCGCTCTCGCCGCAGGACCGGCAGCGGCTGCTGCAGCTGGACGACCCGCACGAGCGACTGCAGCGGCTGGTCGAACGGCTGCCCGACTTCCAGCCCGATTAATCGGCGGCCGCGGCGCGCAGGCGCAGCACGCGCTGGCCGTCGTCGGCGCGTGCGTCCAGCGCCGCGTCCATGCCGCGCAGGTCCGCGCGCAGGTCGTCGAGCAGGTCGTCTTCACCCGGCAGGGCCCGCCAGTAGCTGAAGAAGTCGAGCCGGCGGGTGAACTGGAGTTCCTGCACGGTGCCGATCCACAGCGGCTCGTCCTCGGGTTCCAGCCGCACTGGCGCCGCCCACAGCCGCAACACGATCATGCGCTCGGGCGTCGCACCGGCACGCACCATCACCAGCGCTTCGGCACGGCCCTGGTGTGTCGCCGGCAGCACCGGCAGCGTCGCGGGCGTCGCGCCCTTGTCGAGTGTCTGCAGCAGGCCGTGCCAGCCGCCGGTGCGGTAGTTCTCCCAGCCCGACAGCAGCAGGCGCGCGCGCACGCCGTCCAGTGGCCCGGCGAGCTGCACGTTCAGCGGCCAGGCATCGCCGCCGTGCAGTTCATTGCGGCGTGCCGGCAGGCCCTGCTGCCAGTCCTGCCGCCACCAGGTGTCGGCCGACAGCGGCGCGCGCACCAGCGGCGGGTCGAAGCGGACCAGGGTTTCGTCCGCACTGCGGCTGCCGTGCCACACCACCATGCCGAGGATGGCGACGAAGAAGATGGTCGCCGTCGGCCGCACCCAGAACGAGCGCACCACGCGGCGGCGGTAGGCGATGCCCAGGGCGGCGATCCAGAGCAGGCCGAGCAGGATGCCGGCCAATACGTCGCTCAGCCAGTGCGCGCCGAGGTACAGGCGGGCGAAACCCAGCAGGGCCACGGCCAGCGCCGCCACCACGTAGGGCCAGACGCGGCGGCGCCCCGGCAGCTCGCGCGCGATGAGCACGGCGAAGAAGCCGTAGACCACGGTCGCCATCGTCACCGTGGCCGAGGGGAAGCTGAAACCCAGCACCGCGGTCGATGCCGGCGGTTTCGGCATGTCGAGCAGGTAGCCCAGGAACCAGGTCAGAACCAGCGCAAAGGCCGGTGCGGCCAGCCAATGCCAGGCGGCCTCATGGCGCTTGCGCCACCAGAGCCAGGCGAACACGCCCAGCACGGCGGGGGTCAGCACCACCGCGTCGCCCAGCGTCGCCAGGAAGGCCATCGCGGTGTCGGCCAGCGGGTTGCGCAGGCCGAACATGGCCTGGTGCACCGTCAGGTCGAGCTGGGACGGCGCGCTGCCGCCGCCCACCGAAATCAGGATCGTGAAGAAGCCCCAGCCGGCCGCCAGCAGCACCACGCCCAGCAGCAACAGCGAAGCCGATTCCGGACGGTTCGGGTCGATCAGGGCTTCGGAGTATTTGCCCAGCACCGGATGCCGGTGCGACCAGGCCAGGGCGCGCTCGATCATCCCGGTGGTGTGCGCGCCGAGCCAGCGCCAGGTGTAGAACACCGTCGCCCAGATCGCCGCGACCAGCACCAGCACCACCGCCAGCACCACCGCGAGGCGGCCGGCCACCGCCGCCACCAGCTCCAGCGACGTGCCGAACACCCAGCCCGGGGCCAGGAAGGTCGCCGACCAGACCACCGCCGCCATGCCGCTGGCGGGCACGTACTGGCGCAGCCGCATCTTCAGCATGCCGGCGATGGCCGGCACGAAGGGCCGGATGGCGCCGATGTAGCGCGCCATCACGATCGACTTCATGCCGTGCCGGCGGAAGGTGAGTTCGCCGCGCTCGAGCCACTGCGGGTGCTTGCGGAACGGCCAGCGCTGGCGCAGCTGCGGCCCGTAACGGTGGCCGACCCAATAGCTGATGCCGTCGCCGAAGAAGGCGCCGAGGCTGGCGCAGGCCAGGGCGTACAGGCCGTCCACGTGGCCCAGCCCCACCATGGTGCCGACCGCGAACAGCAGCGGCACCGCCGGAATGGCCACGCCGACGATCACGAGCGCATCGCCGAAGGCGATCAGGAAGATGACCAGGCCCGCGGCGATCGGGTGCTGGCCGATCCAGGTGACGAGTGCGTCCAGGCGGGCGGAATCCATGGCCGGGATTATAGGCTCGACATGGCGGCCGCCGGTTTACACTCCGACCAAAGTACAGGAGCCCTTCATGGCCGACCTTCGCGGCAAGACCCTCTTCGTCACCGGCGCCTCCCGAGGCATCGGCCTGGCCATCGCCCTGCGGGCGGCCCGGGACGGCGCCAACGTCGCCATCGCGGCCAAGTCCGGCGTCCCCAACCCGAAGCTGCCCGGCACCATCCACAGCGCCGCCGCGGAAGTGGACGCGGCCGGTGGACGAGGCCTGGCCCTGCAGTGCGACATCCGCGAGGAGGACCAGGTGCAGGCCGCGGTGGCCGCCACGGTCGAGCGCTTCGGCGGCATCGACATCCTGGTCAACAACGCCAGCGCGATCTGGCTGCGCGGCGTGCTGGACACGCCGATGAAGCGCTTCGATCTGATGATGCAGGTCAACAGCCGCGGCAGCTTCCTGTGCGCCCAGGCCTGCCTGCCGCACTTGCTGAAGGCCGCCAGCCCGCACATCCTGACCCTGGCGCCGCCACCCAATCTGGACCCGAAGTGGTGGGGCCCCCACACCGGCTACACGCTGGCCAAAATGGGCATGAGCTTCGTGACCCTGGGGTTGGCGGCCGAGTTCGGGCCGCAGGGCGTGGCGGTGAACGCGCTGTGGCCACGCACGGTGATCGCCACCGATGCGCTGAAGATGATTCCCGGCACCGAGCCGGCGAAGTGCCGTACGCCGGAGATCCTGGCCGACGCCGCCCACGCGGTGCTGACGACGCCGGCGCGCGGATTCAGCGGCAACTTCCTGATCGACGAGACCGTGCTGCGCGATCGTGGCGTCACCGAGTTCGGACCTTACGCCGTGGATCCGTCGCAACCGCTGCTGCCCGACCTGTTCCTCGACGATCCGGAGCTGGAAGAGGCGCTGCGCCGATGAGATACCTGCACGCGATGGTCCGTGTCCGCGACCTGGAGGCTTCGATGCGCTTCTTCCGCGACGGCCTGGGCCTGGTCGAAACCCGCCGCAAGGACGTGCCGCAGGGCCGCTTCACCCTGGTCTACCTGGCGGCGCCGGCCAATCCCGAGGCCGAGATCGAGCTGACCTTCAACTACGACGACGAAGACTATGGTTCGGCCCGCAACTTCGGCCACCTGGCCTTCGCGGTGGACGACATCTACGCCGCCTGCGAGCGGCTGCAGGAGATGGGCGTGACCATCAACCGCCCACCCCGCGACGGCCGCATGGCCTTCGTGCGTTCGCCCGACCGGATATCGATCGAGCTGCTGCAGGCCGGCGGCGCGCTGCCGCCGCGCGAGCCCTGGGCTTCGATGCCGAACATCGGGAGCTGGTGAGCGCCGGGCGGGCCGGACCGGGGTCCGGTTAACACTTCCCGCGTCCGCCACGTCTTGTGATCGACGACGGGCATCGGAACGGAATGGACGGATCGTGGGCGGTCCCTGCGATGGTGAAGGCGGCGCGCACCGGCGACGGGAGCGCGATGGACCGGCTTTACCGCCAGTTCGCCCCGGTGGTGCATGGCGTGCTGCTGTCCTACGTGCAGTCGGCCGATGCCGACGATCTCACCCAGGACGTGTTCGAGACCGCGCTGCAGCGGCTGCATGAGTTGCGCGAGGACGCGGCCTTCCCCGGCTGGATCGTCAGCATCGCGCGACGGGCGGCGCTGGACGCGAAGCGGCGGGTGCTGCCGTTGACCGGGATCGTGCTGGACGCGGGGGGTGGCGCGGACAGCGTCGAAGAGCGGCTGGAGGCCGAACGCTCGCTGCGCGCGATCCGCGCCCTGCCCGAGGCCTACCGCGAAACCTTGATGTTGCGGCTGGTGGAAGGCCTGACCGGCCCCGAAATCGCCGAGCGCACCGGCCTGACGCCCGGGAGCGTTCGGGTCAATCTTCACCGCGGCATGGCGCAGCTGCGCGAAGCCCTGGACCTGGGCCAGCGAGGGCAGGAAACATGAGCAACCAAACTAACCACGACGACTACCTGTGGGATCGCCGCGGACCGGAGGACGGCGAGGTCGCCCGGCTCGAGCGTCTTCTCGCGCCACAGGCGTGGCGGCCACGACCGGGCGGGGCCGTGCGGCGGCGCCATCGTCCGGAACAGACTTCGCGCCGTCGCCGTTGGCGTACCGCATTTGCGGTCGCGGCGGTCCTCGGGCTGTTGGCCCTCGGGCTTCAGGCCTGGTACGCGCATCGGCTGCAGTGGCCGGCCGCGCAGCCGTGGCGCATCGCGGCGATCGATGGCGAGGTGAGGGTGGCGGGCGAGGCCCTGGCGTCGACGGGTTCGCTTGCGCCGGGCGCCGTGCTGGAAACCGGCTCCGGCGCGACGGCACGTCTGGAAGTGGCCCGGATCGGCGAAATGGTCCTGGGCGCCGATTCGCGCTTCGCCGTGATCGAAACCCGCGACGGGCGGCATCGCACGCGCCTGCAGCGCGGCAGCCTCTGGGCGCGGATCTGGGCGCCACCCGGCGCTTTCGGCGTGTCCACACCGGCGGGCGACGTCTACGACCTCGGCTGCGAGTTCCTGCTGCAGGCCAACGAGGACGGCAGCGGCTCGCTGATGGTTCGCAGCGGCTGGGTACAAGTCGAACACGCTGCACACGAAGTGCTGGTACCGGAAGGTGCGCGCGTGGAGTTCGGTGTGCGCGGCGACCCGGGTATTCCTTATGACCTCGGTGCCAGCGCGGCATTCGTCGCCGCCTTGCGCGAACTTCACGCGCAGGGCCACCGCGCGGAACCGGACGGTGCGCCAGTGCAAGCGCTGGTGGCGACCGCACGGCCGCAGGACGCGATCAGCCTGCTCTACCTGCTGCAGTTCCATCCTTCGCTGCGGGGCGGTCCGGTCTTCGACCGCCTGGCGGAGCTGATGCCGGCCGATGCCAAGGTGGACCGCGAGGACCTGCGCGCGCGAGGCCGCGACGCGCTGGCGCCGTGGTGGGACGCGTTGCCCTATCCGCGCATCAAGCGCTGGTGGCTGCAGTGGCCGGATGCGTTCTCCTCGGGAGACGACGCCGGGATCCTGTTGCGCGACGAGACACGCGACGAGGTGCGTTAACACCTTCGACCCGGCGCACGTCCTTCGATCGCGGCATCACGCCGCCGCCGCGCCGAATGCGTGGCCCACACTTACCGGAGGACATCCGCATGAACACCTCGATTCCCGCTGGCTGGCGAGTGGCCCTCGTACTGCCGATGCTGCTGTTCGCGGCGCCCGCGCTGGCGGGCCCACCGCTGCTCTGCCATCCCTTCGACACCGCCGGCGCGCCCACGCTGGAGTGGGGCGGACGTGGCTGGAACGACGCCCGCGGCGACTACGACCTGGCACAGCTCGGCGACCGCACGGAAACGCTGCTCACGGCGCAGACGCCGGTGATCGCACGCATGGAAACGCTGCGCCGCGCGGCCATCTACGCGAGTCGCGACGGCGACACGCTGCGCGACCTGGCGGATCGCCTGCAAACGCGGCTCAAGGTGGCCGACGGCCGGGACGCCAAGGCGATGGCGCTGTTCGACGCCGGCTATTTCCTGGAAACCCTGCAGGAGATCGACCGGCTGCAGGACTACGACATGCCGGGCATCGGCTGGGTCGACCGGCAGGTGCTGCGCGCGCTGCTGACCCAGCCGGACGGCAGCGCCCGCATCGAAGAAGCCCTGGCCCTGCGCCCCGACGATGCGGGCCTGCGTTTTGCCGCCGCCCTGGTCGCGACCGCGGACGAACGTGTGTCCGACATCGCCGAACATGCCCGCCTGGCGCGTGCGGACGCGGACCAGGACCGGCTGCTGGCCCTGAACATCGGCCTGATCGATCGCTGATCCCCGGCAGACGTCGGCCCGGTCGCCGGGCCGGCGTTCAGGCCCGGTCGAGTGCCTGGCGGAAGTCGGCCAGCAGGTCGTCCGGATGTTCGAGCCCGACCGACACGCGCAGCAGGTTCTGCGCGCTGTGCGGCACCGGGCCTTCGACCGAGGCGCGGTGTTCGACCAGGGTCTCCGGGCCGCCCAGCGAGGTGGCATTGATCGCCAGCTGCAGCGCGCCGGCGACACGCAGCGCCGCCTCGCGGCCGCCGCGCAGCTGGAGGCTGAGCATCGCGCCGAAGTCCGACATCTGCCGCGCGGCGACGGCGTGGTTGGCATGCGAGGCCAGGCCCGGGTAGTGCACGGCTTCGACGGCCGAATGGGCGGCGAGCATTTCCGCCAGCGCGCGGGCGTTGCGGCAGTGCCAGGCCATGCGCGCCGGCAGCGAACGCGCGCCGCGCAGGATCAGCCAGGCGCTGAAGGGCGCGAGGATGCCGCCGGTGACGTGGCGGCGGTGCGCCGCGCGCGCGTGCAGTTCGTCGGCGCGGGCGAAGACCAGGGCGCCGCCCATCACGTCGCTGTGGCCGCCGAAGTACTTGGTGGTCGAGTGCATCACCACGTCGGCGCCCAGCGCCAGCGGACGCTGCAGCACCGGTGTGGCGAAGGTGTTGTCGCAGGCGAGCAGGGCGCCGTGGTGGTGGGCGATCTGCGCCAGGGCGGCGATGTCGGCGATTTCCAGGCGCGGGTTCGAGGGCGTTTCCGCCCAGACCAGTTTTGTTTCCGGTCGAAGCGCCGCACGCACCGCGTCCAGGTCGGCCATGTCCACGGCGTCGGCACTGATGCCGCGTTCGGGCAGGAACTCCTTGGCCAGGCTGCGCAGGCCGGCGTAGCAGTCGACCGGGTATAGGAAGTGCGCGCCGGGCGGCAGCGATTCCAGCAGCCCGCTCATCGCCGCCATGCCCGAACCGAAGGCCAGCGCCGCGGCGCCACCCTCCAGGGCCGCGAGCGCGGTTTCCAGGCGGGCTTGGGTCGGATTGTCCTCGCGCTGGTACTCGAAGCCGGCGCGGCGTTCGCCGGCAGGGCCGTGCTGGAAGGTCGTGCTGAGGTGGATCGGCGGCGCGATGGCGCCGGTGTCGCGGTCGGGTTCGCCGCCGGCGTGCACGGCCAGGGTTTCGATGCGGGTCATGCGTGGGGCTCCAGCAGGTCGAAGGTGTGCAGCACGGCGCGCAGGCCGGCGGCGTCGGTGTAGTGGTGGGCATGCAGGCCGGCGGCGCGTGCGCCGTCGGCATTGGCGGCCTTGTCGTCGACGAACAGCGTTTCCGCCGGCGGCACGCCCAGCGCCGCCAGGCATTGGCGGTAGATGTCCGGGTCGGGTTTCGAGCGCCGGTACTGCGCCGAACAGTGCACCCTGCCGGCGAACAGCGGGAACAGCGGCGGATGCATCCGGTCGAGGTGGTCGCGCAGCAGCAGGCCGTTGTTGGTGAGCACTGCTATTTGTGCGCGCGACGTCACCGCTTGCGCCAGGGCCTGCACCTCCGGCCGCGGCGACATGCCGGCGGCGCGGGCGTGGATCCAGTCGTCCAGGGTCACCGGGGCGCCGAGTTCGCGCGCGAAGGCCTCCAGCGTGCCGTCGCTGTCGAGTTCGCCACGATCCGCGGCGGCTTCCACGCCCGACTCGAACAGCGCCCGATGCACCTGGTCAGCGCCGGTGCCGGTGCGCCGCGCCATCGTTTCGACCCGGGCACGATGGTCGTAGCCGACCAGCACGTCGTCCAGGTCGAACAGGACGAGCGCCGGCCGGGACATCAGCCGCGGATCTCGCGGAAGGCTTCGCGCGCGGCCTCGATCGTGTGGCCGATTTCGGCTTCGCCATGGGCGCTGGACAGGAACCCGGCCTCGAAGGCCGATGGCGCGAAATACACGCCGCGCCGGAGCATGGCGTGGAAGAAGCGGCCGAAGGCGGCGCTGTCGCTGCCGACGGCCTGCGCGTAGGTCTCGACCTTCTGGTCGGTGAAGTACAGGCCGAACATCGCGCAGCTGCGGGTGGTGGTCACGGCGACGCCGGCGTCGCGCGCGGCGTCTTCCAGTCCGTCGCAGAGCTTGTGCGTGTTGGCCTCCAGCGCGTCGTGGAAGCCCGGGGCCTGGATCAGCTCCAGCGTCGCCAGGCCCGCCGCCATCGCCACCGGGTTGCCGCTGAGCGTGCCGGCCTGGTAGATCGGGCCGCTGGGCGCGATCTGTCGCATCAGATCGGCGCGGCCGCCGTAGGCGCCCACCGGCATGCCGCCGCCGATGATCTTGCCGAAGGTGCTCAGGTCAGGCGTGACGCCGTAGCGCGCCTGGGCGCCGCCCAGCGCGACGCGGAAGCCGGTCATCACCTCGTCGAAGATCAGCAGGGCGCCGTGCTTCGTGCACAGGTCGCGCAGGTGCTGCAGGTAGCCGTCGCGCGGCAGGATGCAGTTGGCGTTGCCGACGATGGGCTCGACGATGAGGCCGGCGATTTCACCGCCCACGTCGTCGAACAGTTTCGTCGCGGCGTCGAAGTCGTTGTACGGAAGCGTCAGCGTGAGGTCGGCCAGTGCTTTCGGCACGCCCGGCGAATTCGGCAGGCCGAAGGTGAGCGCGCCGGAGCCGGCCTTCACCAGGAAGCTGTCGCCGTGGCCGTGGTAGCAGCCCTCGAATTTGACGATGCGGCTGCGGCCGGTGGCGCCGCGCGCCAGCCGGATCGCCGACAGCGTGGCTTCGGTGCCGGAGTTGACCATGCGCACCATTTCCATCGAAGGCACCAGGCGCGTGACGGTTTCGGCCATGGTCACCTCCAGCGCGTTGGGGACGCCGAAGCTCAGCCCGTCGCGCATCACCTCCGCGACCGCGGCCAGCACCTTCGGATGCGCGTGGCCGGCGATCATCGGGCCCCAGCTGCCGATGTAGTCGACATAGCGGTTGCCGTCGACATCGATCAGGTAGGCGCCTTCGGCGCGCTTGGCGAAGAAGGGTTCGCCGCCGACCGACTTGAAGGCGCGCACCGGCGAATTGACGCCGCCGGGCATCAGGGCCTGGGCGCGGGTGAAGAGGTCGTGGCTGGTGGCGGTGTTCATGGCGGGGAGGGCTCGTGGAATGGGGGTTCGAAGCAGCGGCGATAGGCGCGCACCGCGGCGGCTGGGTCGGGAGAGTCGAAAACGCCGGCGATGACCGCCAGCAGGTCGGCGCCGGCCGCGACCAGCGAGGCGCCATTGTCGGGGGTGATGCCGCCTATCGCCACCCGGGGCAGGCCCAAACCGGCGGCGGCGAGCAGGTCCGGTGTTGCGCGACGAGCCAGGGGCTTGGTGCCGGACGGGAAGAACGCGCCGAAAGCGACATAACTCGCGCCCTGTGCGGCGGCGTCCGCGGCCCGCGGCAGTTCGTTGTAACAGGACGCGCCAAGGATCGCATCCGGTCCCAATGCGGCCCGGGCTTGGGCCAACGATCCGTCGTCCGCACCCAGGTGGGCGCCATCGGCTCCCAGTTCGAGAGCCAGCTCCCAATGGTCGTTCACGAGCAGCGGCACGCCCGCCGCGCGGCACAGCGGCAGGATCTCCCCGAGCTGTTCCCGGCGAAGCGCGGGGCTGGCGAGCTTGTTCCGGTACTGCAGCAGGACCGGGCCCGCGGCGATCGCCGGCGCCAGCCGGCCCATCAGGCGGCCGGTGTCGGATTCGTCCGGGGTGATCAGGTACAGGCCGCGGCGCGGCCAATGTGACGAAGGCTTCATTTCGGCGGGGCCATCAAGATGCGAGAATGATAGCGTTCCCCGACCGCCGAGACCGAAATGAGAACGAGCACGACCACCGCCTACCGCACCTGGATGTGTGTGGTCTGCGGCTTCATCTACAGCGAGGCGGACGGCCTGCCGGAAGAGGGCATTGCGCCGGGGACGCGCTGGGAGGACATTCCGGACACTTGGGTCTGCCCGGATTGCGGCGTCACCAAGGATGATTTCGAGATGGTGCCGGCCGGCTGAGCCGGCCTAGTTGATCCTCGAGGGCGCGCCGCTGAGGTCGATCAGGGCCGAGCGGACCGACTCCACGTCGTCCGCCTCCGGCAGCAGCTGCAGGTAACGGGCCAGGTCCTCCCGTGCGCCCTTGGCGTAACCAAGCTCGCGATACGCAAGGCCGCGGTCGCGCAGGGCCTCGGCGGTGTCGGGCAGGAGCTTCAGCAGTCGGTCGGCGCTGCGCGCCACGCGCTCCCAGTCGCCGCGTTCCAGGTAAAGGCCCTTGAGGTTGCGCAGCATGCGCATCAGGATCATGCGGTGCGTCGCCGGCGCCAGGATCTGCAGCAGCTGCTGGTCGTCCGGCGGCTGGCCGCCCAGATGTGGCGATGCCCGCTCGCGCAGCTCCTCCGCGCTCACCGGACGGCCCTTGTTGTAGGGGTCGAGCACCAGGATGCCGTCATCCACCGGCAGCCGGACCAGGAAGTGGCCCGGGAAGGAAATGCCGTCGAGCGGCAGGCCCAGGCGGCGCGTCACTTCGATCTGGATCACCGCAAGTGAAATGGGGATGCCGAGCTTCCGGTCCACCACCTCGTTGAGGTAGCTGTTGCGCGGGTCGTCGTACTGGACGTTGTTGCCGGCGAAACCGACTTCCTCGAACAGATAGCGGTTGATCGCGGTCAGGCGCGCGGGCAAGTCGAGGTCGCGCTGCAGCTGCGGGCGCAACGCGTCGGCATAGGTGTCGACCTGGGCGGCATAGCCGGCGGCATCGAGGTCCGGGTACTCGTCGCGGGCGATCAGCAGGGCGGTGTCGAGCAAGGGCAGCTCGTCGTCGCCCAGCGCGGCGAGGGCGTTCCAGTCGGGCAGGGGTGTCGTGCTTCTCATCATGGCGATGTGGTCCCCTCCGGCACTGTAATCAAGGTGCGCCGCGTTCGCTGATGCCCGGTCCGATCGTCAGCTCGTCGCCCGGTTCGACGCCGATCTGCGACGCGACGCCGGCATTGAGCTCAAGCACGTAGAGCGCCGCGCCGCGGCTGGGATAGTTCGGGCAGCGGTCGCCCAGGGAGCAGGGCGGCACGCCGCGGCTGACGGAAACGAGCCTGCGTTCCTTGTCGAAATACAGGATGTCGAGTGGAATCCGCGTGTTCTTCATCCAGTAAGCGAGCGGCTGTTCGACATCGTGCACGAACAGCATGCCGGTGCCGGCCTCGAGCCGGTCGCGGAACATGAGGCCTCGTGCCCGCTCGTCGTGGTCGTCGGCCACTTCCACCGAATAGCGCTGGCCCTTGAGCTCGACCCAGGGCTGGCCGCTGGCGCATCCGGCCAGCAGAGCGGTCAGAAACAGCACTTTCCAGCGCATGGGGCGTTCCTTGTGGAGTCATCGGGACACTCGGTGATGCCCGCCCGGGCTGTCAAGCAAGCCGGGGGCTTCCCAAACGCCCGGCCTGTCGGTATTCTTCGCGGCCCTTCACCGGGGCGGGTT
>CBFGOZ010000023.1:0-16449 GCA_965650505.1 uncultured Arenimonas sp. | reverse complement strand
AGTGGCGCGCGATCATGTGGGTCAGCAGCGCGTAGCTGGCGATGTTGAAGGGCACTCCCAGGAAGATGTCGGCCGAACGCTGGTACAGCTGGCAGCTCAGCTTCCCGTCCGCGACGTAGAACTGGAACATCGTATGGCACGGCATCAGCGCCATCTGCGGCAGCTCGGCCACGTTCCAGGCGCTGACGATCAGCCGGCGCGAATCCGGGTTGCGGCCGATCTCGTCCACCACCCAGCGCAGCTGGTCGATCTCGCGGCCATCCAGGCCGGTCCAGCGCCGCCACTGCTTGCCGTAGACGGGGCCGAGGTCGCCGTTGGCGTCGGCCCATTCGTCCCAGATGCTGACCTTGTTGTCGCGCAGGTAACCGATATTGGTGTCGCCGCGGATGAACCACAGCAGCTCGTGGACGATCGAGCGCAGGTGCAGCTTCTTGGTGGTGACCAAGGGAAAGCCCTCGGCCAGGTCGAACCTCATCTGCCATCCGAACACCGAGCGCGTGCCGGTGCCGGTGCGGTCCGACTTTTCCGCCCCGTGCTCCATCACATGGCGCAGCAGCTCCAGATACTGGCGCATCAGGCCGCCCCTCCGGCCGGCTGCGGCGCCAAGGTCGGCGACCGCCGCGACAGCCACAGCAGGAACAGTCCGAGTGCGATCAACGGCACCGACAGCACCTGGCCCATGGTCAGCCAGCCGAAGGCCAGGTAGCCCAGGTGCGCGTCGGGTTCACGCACGAACTCGACCGAGAACCGGAACACGCCGTAGAGGATGGCGAACAGGCCCGACACCGCATAACGCGGCCGCGGCCTGCGCGAATACCAGACCAGGACCACCAGCATCACCAGGCCCTCGAGCGCGGCCTGGTAGAGCTGGGAAGGATGCCGCGCGAAGGCATCCAGCGCGCCCGAGGCATGCAGTTCGCGCAGCTGTTCGGCCGGCAGGCGGGCGTATTCGGCCGGCAGGCTGGACGGGAACACCACGCCCCAGTCGCCACCCGTGGGTTTGCCCCAGAGCTCGCCGCCGACGTAGTTGCCCAGCCGGCCGAACCCCAGGCCGGCCGGAACCAGCGGCGCCAGGAAATCCATGGTGTCGAAATAATGCAGTTTCTGCTGCCGGGTCCACCAGGCGGCAGCCACCATCACGCCGACCAGGCCGCCGTGGAAGCTCATGCCGCCCTCGTTGATCTTCAGCAGCATCAGCGGGTCGGCCAGCAGGGCATCGAAGCCGTAGAACAGCACGTAACCCAGGCGGCCGCCCAGCACCACGCCGAGCATGCCGTAGAAGATCAGGTCGCCGAACCGATCGTCGGTCACGCCCGGCAGGCGTCCGGCCCGCACCCGCCGGCGGCCCAGCCACCAGGCGAAGCCGAAACCCAGCAGGTACATCACGCCGTACCAGTGGATGCCGTGCGGCCAGAACGGCAGGGAAACGGCCAGCGGATCGATGTCGTGCAGCAGGGTCATGCGGGCTCCAGGCGGACGGACGCGGACGGCGTTCCGGGGCGGCCGACGCGCGGGTCAGCCGTGCCGTTTCTGTTTTCGTTTCGCCAGGATGTTCAGCGCCTCCACGCCGGCCGAGAAGGCCATCGCGAAGTACAGGAACTTGCGGTCGATGTGGAACTCGAAGCCGTCGGCGATCAGGGCCACGCCGACCAGGATGATGAAGGACAGCGCCAGCATCTTCACGGTCGGGTGCTTGTCGATGAAGTCGCCGATCGGGTTGGCCGCGAACAGCATCACCGCCACCGCGATCATGATCGCCGCCACCATCACCCAGCGGTTGTCGACCATGCCGACCGCGGTGATGACCGAGTCGAGCGAGAACACGATGTCGATGACGGCGATCTGGGCGATGACGTAGCCGAACACCGCCGAGGGCCGGGTGCCGATGTCCTCGTCCTCGCCGCGGCCCTCGACCGAGTCGTGGATCTCCATCGTGCCCTTGACCAGCAGGAACAGGCCGCCGGCGATCAGCACCAGGTCGCGCACCGAAAAATCCATCTCGAACAGCCGGAACAGGTTGTTCTGCATGCTGGCCAGGAAGGCCAGCGACAGCAGCAGCAGGATGCGGGTGATGCAGGCCAGGGCCAGGCCGAACTTGCGCGCCTTGGGCCGCTGCTCCGGCGGCAGCTTGCTCACCGCGATCGAGATGAAGACCAGGTTGTCGATGCCCAGCACGATCTCGAGCGTGGCCAGGGTCAGCAGCGCGACCCAGATTTCAGTGCTGAACATCCATTCCATCGTGGCAAAGCCTCAGTTCAATTCAGGTAACGGGGGCCGAGGATCAGGCCCCAGCAGATCAATACGTTCATGTCGGCCAGGAACACCGCGGCCGAGCCCATGTCCTTGGCGCGGCCGGCGAGCTCATGGTGCTCGGGACCCCAGCGGTCCACGACCGCCTCGACCGCCGAATTCAGCACCTCGATGACCAGCACCAGCATCATCGACCCGACCAGGATCGCCCGTTCGACGCCGTCGGCGCCCAGCCACAGCGCCAGCGGCGCCAGGACCACGAACAGGTAGACCTCGAGCCGGAACGAAGATTCCACGTCCCAGGTCGCCCGCAGACCCTTCATGGACCACAGGAAGGCCTGCCAGGCCCGGAACGGGCTGCGTGGGGCGTGGCTGCCGGTGCTGTCCGCCATGGCCGGGGTCAATTCGGGTTCGCGGGACGCGGGCCGCAGATCGGCATGGCGGGTGGACTCGGGGTCGGGAATGCGAGGCCGGCATTTTGCCACAGTCCGCCGCCCCGCCCTTTCCTGACCTTGTGCACTGGGAGGGGGCACCCCAACATCGGATCATCCACCCGCCTTTCCACCGACCCGAGGATCCGAGCATGTTCAACCCCGAGGCCCTGCTGGGCCAGCTGATGGGCGATGCCCTGTCCGGCCAGCTGGGCGGCCGCAAGCGCAAGAAGCACCGGTCCTCGGGCCTGGGCAGCCTGCTGGGCGGGTCCTCGGGCGGCATGTCCGGGGCCACCAAGGCCAAGCTGGGCCTGGGCCTGCTGGGCGTGGCCGTCGCGGCCTACCAGCATTACCAGCAGAAGCCGGGCATGGGCTCCGCGCCCCAGCCGCTGGCGGGCGCCGGCGCCGCCGTGCCCCCGCCTCCGCCGCCTGGCGCGATGGCCAGCCCGCCGCCTCCGCCGCCGGCCGCCGCGCCCAACCCGGCCCGGACGGAGCAGGCCATGCACCTGCTGCGGGCGATGATCACCGCCGCCCACGCCGACGGCCTGATCGACGGCGACGAGCGCGAATCCATCCTGGGCCGCGCCCGGGAGGCCGGCCTCGACGCCGAGAGCCTGCAGGCGCTGGATGCCGAGATCCGCGCGCCGTTCACGCTCGAGCAGCTGGCGGCGCGCACGCCGGCCAATCTGCGGGCCGAGGTCTACGCCGCGGCGCTGATCGCAATCACCGCCGATACGCCGGCCGAACGCGACTTCCTCGACCGTCTGGCGCAGCAGCTGGCCCTGGACGAGGCTGCGCGCCGCGACATCCACGGCCAGCTCGGCCTCGACTGATCCGCCGCGGCCGTCCGGATCCGGCGGCCGCGCGCGATATCCCTTTCTCCCCCCGCACCAGGAGTCCGTCCATGCACCAGTGGTTCCTCAGCTACAACGGCCAGCAGATGGGTCCGCTCGACCACGCCGCCGCGATCGCCCAGGCGACGAAGAATCCGAACGGCCACTGCTGGCGCCAGGGTTTCGCCGAGTGGATCCCGATCGCCGCCTGCGCCGAGCTGCGCGCCGAATCGGCGCCGGGCTCGATGCCGGCGCCGCTGCCGCCGCCGGCCGCGACGGCCGGCCAGCGCGCCGACGTCATCGACTACCGGATCTACGGCGAGGACATGCAGTTCGTCGAGATCGAGCTCGACCCGGGCGAAAGCGCGGTCGCCGAGGCCGGGTCGATGATGTACAAGGACGCCATCGTCAACATGGAGACGGTGTTCGGCGACGGCGCCCAGTCCGGCGGCGCCGGCGGCGGCTTCATGGACAAGCTGGTCGGCGCCGGCAAGCGCCTGATCACCGGCGAGAGCCTGTTCACCACGGTGTTCTCGCACGCCGGCGGCAGCGGCAAGGCCAAGGTCGCCTTCGCCGCGCCCTACCCCGGCACCATCGTGCCGATGACGCTGAGCAACTACGGCGGCACCATCATCGCCCAGAAGGACAGCTTCCTGTGCGCCGCGCGCGGCGTGCAGATCGGCATCTTCTTCCAGAAGAAGGTGATGACGGCGCTGTTCGGCGGCGAGGGTTTCATCATGCAGAAGCTCACCGGCGACGGCCTGGTCTTCGTGCACGCCGGCGGCACCATCATGGAGCGCGACCTGCAGCCGGGCGAACGCCTGGACGTGGACACCGGCTGCGTGGTGGCGATGACCAGCACGGTGAACTTCGACATCAAGCCGGTCGGCGGGGTGAAGTCCATGCTGTTCGGCGGCGAGGGCGTGTTCCTGGCGACGCTGACCGGGCCGGGCAAGGTCTGGGTGCAGTCGCTGCCGTTCTCGCGCATGGCCGGCCGCATGATGGCCGCGGCCTACCAGAAGGGCGGCAGCCGCGACGAAGGTTCGGTGCTGGGCGGCCTGGGCGGCATCCTCTCCGGCGACCGCGGCTTCTGAGCCGCCGCGCGCCGGCGGCCCGTGGCCGCCGGCGCGTTCCCCTCAGTCGGCGCGCCAGCGCCACTCCATGCCCAGCCAGGCCGTGCGCGGCGCGCCGGGTTCGTAGTAGCGGCCGTTGCCGTCGTTGCTGATCACCGAGCCGACATGGCGGCGGTCGAGCGCATTGTCGAGCCGCAGGAAGATCCATCCGCCCTGGCCCAGGGTGCGCGACAGGCCCAGGTCCAGCAGCGTGTAGCCGGGCGCCCGCGCCGAGGCCGCATCGTCGACCGTCACCGCGCCGGTGTGGCGCAGGGTCGCGAACAGCTGCCAGCGCGGGTCCGGCGTCCAGTCCAGCTGCAGCCAGCCCAGCGAACGCGGCACGCCGGCCAGCGGCGTGCCGCGCGCGATGCGGCGCGTCGGCGCCGCACAGGGCGTCGCGGCGCAGGCCAGGTAGTCCTGGCGCACTTCGGCGTCGAGGGTGGTCCAGGCCAGCTGCAGCGACAGCGTCTCGGCCAGGGCCGCCTGCGCCTCGAACTCGATGCCGCGGCGGCGGCTGCGGGTGGCGTTGGTGAAGGTCGCACGCCCTCCGAGGTTGGTGGCGACCACCAGTTCACCGCGGGTGCTGGCCTGGAACAGCGCCAGGTCCGCGCGAAGCCCCGGCCGCGGCCGCCACTTCAGCCCGGTTTCCAGGTTGCGGCTGCGCGCCGGCTGCAGCGCCAGGTTCAGGCCGCTGCCGCCATCGGGGCGATAGGCCAGCTCGACCAGGGTCGGGGTCTCGAAGCCGCTGCCCAGCGCGACATAGGCCAGCAGCCGCGGATCGGCCTGCCACTGCAGCGCGGCCACCGGCGTCCAGCGCGAGAAGTCGACCGCGCCGCTGTCGTCGGGGTTGCCGGCGCCCACGTAGCGGTCGTCGCTGTCGAAGCGGATGCGGCTGTGGCGGATGCCGGCCAGCAGGGCGAAACGTTCGCCCGGAGCCCAGCGCAGCTGCGCGAATGGATCCACCGCGGTCACGCGGTTGCGTTCGTCGCGGCGCAGCGCGCCGCGCACGCCCAGCCGTGCGCCCACGAAGTTCTCGTAGCCCCGGCGTCGCTGGGCCAGGTCTTCGATCGCCAGGCCCAGGGTCCACTCGAAGGCGCCGCCGCGTTCGCCCTCCAGGCGCAGCTCGCCGCCGGCGAAGGTGCTGGCCAGGTCGACCACGCCGCCGGACTGCAGCGGATTGGCCTGCGCCGCCGGCGGGATGGCCAGGAACTGCTCTACCGCGCGGTGGCCGGCATAGGCCGTCGCGGCCGCGCGCAGGCCCGGTGCCAGCCGGCGCGACAGGCTGCCGCCGGCCTGGGTCTGGCGCAGGTTCTTGCGGGTGTCGAAGGCCAGGGCCTGCGGCGTGGTCTGGGTCGGGTCGGCCCGGTACTGCGCCAGGCTCAGGCCCAGCGGATCCTCGGCACGGGGGGCGTCGAGGTGGTTGAACACCAGCGACGCGGCATTGCCCTGCGCATCCTCGTGGTGCCAGCGCGCGTTGAGCGAGCGGCGCTCGGCCGCGGACTGCGGGCGCAGGCCGTCGCTGCGTAACCACGACGCGCCGAGCACCAGGCCGGCGTCACCGCGACGTCCGCGCCAGCCCGCGGACATCCGCGTATCGCCCTGCTCACCCGCCGCCAGGCCCAGCGTGGCCTCGGCAGGGTCGCGGCCCTCGCCGCTGGACAGGCGCAGCACGCCGCCGGCCGAGTTGCCGTACAGCGCCGAGAACGGCCCGCGCAATACCTCCACCTGTTCGGCGCTGGCGAGGTTGGCGTGCGATATCTGCGACTGCCCGTCCGGTTGGGTCGCCGGGATGTCGTCGATGTACACCCGCAGCCCGCGGATGCCGAAGCTGGCGCGGGTGCCGAAGCCGCGGATCGACACCTGGGTGTCCTGGGCGTGGTTGTTGCGGTCGCGCACCAGCAGGCCGGGCACGCCGCCCAGCCATTCGGACAGGTTCATGCCGGGCGCCGCCGGCGGCGCGGCGCGCA
This sequence comes from uncultured Arenimonas sp., assembly GCA_965650505.1. Taxonomy (GTDB): domain Bacteria; phylum Pseudomonadota; class Gammaproteobacteria; order Xanthomonadales; family Xanthomonadaceae; genus Arenimonas. The sequence goes on along the minus strand of CBFGOZ010000023.1, from coordinate 9,856 downwards.
CCGACACGGCCGCCGGCGTTTCCGCCGCGGGACGTGCGCGCCGTGTCGCGGTGACGGTGATGGTGTCCAGTTGCACCGGGTCGAGCGGCGCGACGGCGTCGGCCGCGACCGGATCGGCCAGCAGCAGCCAGAGCAGCGGCGAGGCGGGGTTCATGCCGCGATTGTGCCGCGCCCCGCGCCGCCGCGGGTCGTGCCCGCGTGATCGCCTGCGGGCCTCAGCGGCGGCGCGGGGCGCCTTCGGGTTGGTAGAGGCTCAGCACGTTGCGATCGGGATCGAGGAAGTCCAGGCTCAGGCCGCCGTCCGGCGCTTCGCTGACCGGCACCACGATCTCGACGCCCTTGGCCGCCAGGGCTTCGGCGTAGTCGTCGATGCCGCCGTCGAGGTTGAACACCACCACCGGGCTGTCGCCCGCGGTCGCCGGCCGCACGAGGAAGACCAGGCTCAGGTCGCCGAGTTCGGCCAGGCCGAAGGGGCCGTCGTGGCCGTCCATCGCCGCCACCGGCAGCCCGAGGGTGTCGCGGTAGAAGGCCAGCGAGCGCTCGAGCACGCTGACGAAAAAGACGATGGCGCCGACCCTGCAGTTCGAAAGCATGGGAAATCTCCTTCTGTGGTTCCCGCCTAGGCGTTGCCGCCGGGGGCCGGAGTGTGAGCGCCGCGGATCACCAGCAGGTGGCCGTCCGCGTCGTGGGTGCCCAGCCCGCCACGCCCGGCCAGCGCGGCCTTCAGGGCCCGGCGCACCAGGCCGAACTGCAGCTCGACCGTGCGTGCGGGATCGCGGACGTAAGCCAGGGCCCGGGCCTCGGCGCGCTGGGCCGGCGCCAGCTCGCCCAGGGCCCGCCGGATGCGGCCCAGGCGCTGGCGGAAGGCGGTGTCGGCGATGCCCAGGATCCAGCGGATTTCGGTGGCGTCCAGGCCGTGCAGTGCCAGCACCGCCACCCGGCGCGCTGCCGGCGGAAGCTGGCGCAGCAGCGGGTTGGCCATCGGCGCCGTATCACCGTCCGCGGACAACGCAGCGAGGGGTTCGTCGGCGGCAGCCTCGCGTCGCCGGCGCCGGACGGCACCGCGCGCCGCCAGCGCCGCCTGCCGACGCATCACGCCCTCCAGCCACGCGGCATCGTCACGGCCCGCCTCCAGTGCCGCGAGCAGGCTGTCCTGCACCAGGTCGTCGGCGTCCTCCGGCCGGTGCGACAGGCGGCGGGCGCGGGAGCGCAGCTTTCGGTAAGCCACCAGGTCCACGATCCGGTCCGCTCCGCCTGCGCCGACGTCCGCCCTACTCGTCGCGGAAGATGGCGGTGCCGCGGCTGCCGTCGGGCTTGATCCAGCCGCGGTACATGCCCGAGGTGTTGAACGGCATGGCGATGTTGCCCTCGCGGTCGAGCGCGATCGCGCCGCCGTCGCCGCCCAGCGCCGGGATCTCTTCGTTGATCACCGCCTCGGCAGCGGCGGCCAGCGTGTCGCCGCGCAGGCCCACGCGGGCGCAGATCGAGTGTGCGGCGGCCGTTCGGATGTAGAACTCGCCCCAGCCCGTGCCCGAGACGCCGCAGCGGTCGTCGGCCCAGGTGCCGGCGCCGATGATCGGCGCGTCGCCGATCCGGCTCCAGCGTTTGTTGGTCATGCCGCCGGTGGAGGTGGCCGCGGCGATGCGGCCCTGGGCATCCAGCGCCACTGCGCCGACGGTGCCGAAATAGGTGCCCGGCGCCTGCGCCTGGCCGGCCCGCTCGCGCTTGCGCGCCTGCTCCAGCTGTTCGCGGCGGCGCTCGGTGTCGAACCAGCGGTTGGCGACGCGCGCGATCTCGGGCCGGGTGTCCGCGAACGCCTCGGCGCCCACGCCGGCCAGCATCACGTGCGGCGAATGCTCCATCACCGCCCGCGCCAGCCGGATCGGGTTGCGCACCGTGGTCACGCCCGCCACCGCGCCGGCGCGGCGGCTATGGCCCTCCATGATCGCGGCGTCCAGCTCGTGCCCGCCCTCGGCGTTGAACACCGCGCCCTTGCCGGCGTTGAACCAGGGCGACTCCTCGAGGCTGACCACCGCCGCCGACACCGCATCGAGCGCGCTGCCGCCGTCCTTGAGCACCTGGTTGCCGGCATCCAGCGCCGCGTCCAGCGCCTTGCGCACTTCGCGCTCGTCGTCGCGGCTGAGCGCGCTGCGCTCGATCACGCCGGCGCCGGCGTGGATGACCAGGGCGGTGCGCGGTTCGGCGGCCGTTGCATTCATGGCGGTCAATCCCAGGATCGAGGCGAATATCAGGCGGATCATGCGGGGCTCCGGCGGGTTTCCAGCGCCGAGCTTACCCCTGATGCCGCAGCGCTTCGATGGGGTCCAGCCGCGCGGCCTTGCGCGCCGGGTAGTAGCCGAAAAAAAGCCCGGTCGCCACCGAGAATCCGGTCGCCATGGCGACCACCGGCAGGTCCAGCTGCACCGGCAGGGCGCCGAACCTGCCGGCCAGCAGCGCGCCGCCCACGCCCAGGGCGATGCCGATGAAGCCGCCGCCCAGCGAGATCAGCATGGCTTCTGCCAGGAACTGTGCCTGGATCTCGCGGGGCCCGGCGCCCACGGCCATGCGCAGGCCGATCTCCCGGATGCGCTCGGTCACCGACACCAGCATGATGTTCATGATGCCGATGCCGCCGACCACCAGCGAGATGCCGGCCACGGCGCCCAGCAGCAGCGACATCAGGCGGGTGGTTTCGGTGCGCGTGCTGACGATCTCGGCGATGTTGCGCACCGCGAAGTCGTCCTCGGCCCCGGGCGCGATGCGGTGGCGCTGGCGCAGCAGGGCGTTGATCTCCTCCTCGACGAACGCCAGGTCTTCGGCGCGCCCGACCGAGACCGAGATCTGCTGCACGGTGTCGGCCTGGCGCGGCGCCAGCGGCGTGGCGGCGGTGGTCGCAGCCGGCGTGGCCGTGGCGGCGGCCGACCCCGCGGCCGCGGTCGCCAGCCGGCGCCGCCCGGTTTCGATCGGCACCAGGATCACGTCGTCGGTGTCGTTGCCCCAGTTGCCCTGGCCCTTGGGCGAGAGCACGCCGACCACGCGCAGCGGCACCCGGCCCAGGCGCACGGTGGCGCCGATGGGGTCGGCGTCGCCGAACAGCTCGCGGCGCACCGTCTCGCCCAGCACCACCACCTTCGCCGCCGAACTGTAGTCGCGCGGCGAGAAACCATCGCCCAGGGCCAGCGACCAGTCGCTGACCGGGAAATAGTCCGGCGTCACGCCCTGCCAGCTGGTCGACCAGTTGTTCTCGGCGAACACCACCTGGCCGCCGCCGCGGATGGTCGGCGACACGTACTGCACTTCCGGAATCTCGCTGCGGATCGCCTCGGCGTCGTCGTCGGTCAGGCTGGCCGCGCTGCCGGCGCCGCCGCGCACCGGCCCCTGGCGCGACGAGGCCGAGAACACCTCCAGCCGGTTCGAACCCAGGCGCGAGATCATGGTGTCGAGCTGGGACTGGGTGCCGCGGCCCACCGACACCATCACGATGACGGCGGCGATGCCGATGATCACGCCCAGCGCGGTCAGGATGCTGCGCAGCCAGTTGCCGCGCAGGGAGAAAACGGCGGAGCGCAACACGTCGGAGAGCGTCATGCCGCGGCCTCCTGCGGCAGCCAGCCGTCCGGGTGCAGCTCGCCGTCGTGCATCACCACCACGCGGTCGGCATGGTCGGCGACGTGGCGGTCGTGGGTGATCAGCACCACGGTGCGGCCACCGGCCTTCAGGCGCCCGAACAGGGCCAGGATCTCCTCGCCGGTGCGCGAATCGAGCGCGCCGGTCGGTTCGTCGGCCAGCAGCAGCGGCGGCTGGTTGATCAGGGCGCGGGCGATGGCCACGCGCTGCTGCTGGCCGCCGGACAGCTCGCTGGGACGATGCCCGGCGCGTTCGGCCAGGCCGACCTCGGCCAGCGCGGCCAGGGCGCGCGGCGCACGTTCGGCGACCGGAACGCCGCTGTACGCCAGCGGCATCATCACGTTCTCCAGCGCGGTCTGGCGCGAAAGCAGGTTGAAGCCCTGGAAAACGAAGCCGATCTTCTCCAGCCGCAGGCGGGCACGGCCGGCGGCGTCCAGCGTCGCCACGTCGACGCCGTCGCACAGGTAGGCGCCGTCGCTGGGCGTATCCAGGCAGCCGATCAGGTTCATCAGCGTGGACTTGCCCGAACCCGAAGGGCCCATGATGGCGAGGAACTCGCCGCGCGCCACCTGCAGGTCGACGCCGCGCAGCGCGACCACCTCTGCCGCCGTGCCGGGCGAATAGACCTTGCCCAGGCCGCGCAGTTCGATCACCGGCACGTCGGCGCTCATGCCGCCGGCCGCTCCTGGCCGGTGACCACGGGGTCGCCCTCGGCGATCCCGCCCGAGATCTCGGTGACGGTGCCGTCGGACGCGCCGACGCGCACCGGGACGGCCTGCGGTTCGCCGTCCACCAGCTTCCAGACCGTGCCTCGGCGCGCGGTGGCCAGCGCGCGCAGCTGCTCGTCCCAGGCCGACTGCTGTGCGGCCGAGAGGCTGGCGCGGAAGTCGGCGAAGCTGCGCATCATCGCCTCCGCCATGCGCTGGCGCATCGCCTCGGGCGAGGGCGCGCCCGCCGCGGCGCCGGACGACGGACCGCCGCCCGGCCCGCGGCCGAATCCGCCGCTGTTCTGGCCGGACTGGCGCGCGGCCTGGCGCGCCGCGGCGCGTTCGCGGACCTCGGCCAGCGCGGCCTCGAATTTTTCCCGCTGCTCCGGCGACAGGTCCAGGCCATCGGCCACCTTCGGCAGCTCCTGCACCAGTCCGCCGCGACCGCCGCCGTTGCCGGCACCCGCGGCGGCCGCGTCGACGCCGGGCGGGGTGAAGCGCAGCGCGGCATTGGGCACGCGCAGCACGTCCTCGCGCCGGCTGACCACGATCTCGGCGCTGGCGGTCATGCCCGGCAGCAGGCTCAGGTCGGCGTTGTCGACCTGCACCACCACCGGGTAGCTGATGACGTTGGAGGTGGAGGTGGCCGACAGCCGCACCTGCTTCACCTCGCCGCGGAACTGGCGGTCGGGGAAGGCGTCGACGGTGAAGGACACCGGCAGGCCTTCCTTGATCTGGCCGACGTCGGCCTCGTCGATGCTCAGATCGATCTGCATCTGGGCCAGGTCCTCGGCGATCTGGAACAGCACTGGGGTCTGGAAACTCGCGGCCACGGTCTGGCCGGGCTCGACCGCGCGCAGCAGGATCACGCCGTCCACCGGCGAACGGATGATCGTGTAGTCGACGTCGAGCTCGGCGTTGTCGACCGCGGCCTGGCGCTGCTGCACGGCGGCATTGGCCGACACCACGCGGGCGCGCGCCTGGTCGCGCGCGGCCAGGGCCAGGTCGGCCTCGCTGCGGGCCACCAGCTGGCGCGCCAGCAGGTCGCGCTTGCGCGCGTAGTCGGCCTCGGCGTTCTTGAGCGTGGCTTGGGCTTCGTTCACCGAGGCGCGGGCGCTGGCCAGGTCGGCCTGGGCCTGCTTGAGCCGGCTCTGGAACGGCGCCGGGTCGAGCATTGCGATCGCCTGCCCCTTCGTCACCCGGTCGTTGAAGTCCACCGCCACCGACTGCACCTGGCCCGACACCTGCGAACCCACGTCCACCGTGGTGGTCGCGCGCAGCGTGCCGGTGGCCGAGATAACCACCCGCACCTCGCCGCGGTCCACCGCGGCGGTGCGGAAGCCGCCGGCACGGGCGTCGTCGCCTTTGCCCCACCACAGCCAGGCGCCCGCGGCCGCGACCAGCAGCACGACGATCATCAGGGCGCGGGAGCCCCAGGACTTGGAAGGCGCGGACGGCATCGGAGCTCCAGTGGACGGTGTTCGAATCGAGGATAACGCCGGGGTCCGGCCGCGGTTGACGCGGGCCGGCCGGCGCGCCGGCGCGGTTCAGGCCGGCGTCACCTGCGGGAAGCGGATGGTGGCGGTGGTGCCGCGGCCCGGCTCGCTTTCCAGCCGCACCGGCCAGCCGTAGCGCTGCGACAGGCGCTGCACGATGGACAGGCCGATGCCCTGCCCGTCCTTCTTGCGGTCGCCGGCGCGGAAGAACGGCTCGAACACGCGCGCCAGCTCCTCCGCGCTCATGCCCACGCCGGTGTCGCTGACGCTGATGGCGCCGCGGCGGACGGTGACGGTGACGCGGCCTTCGTCCGTGTAGTGGCAGGCGTTGCGCAGCAGGTTGCCCAGCAACACCGACAGCACCCGCGCCGGCGCGTGCAGGCCGAAATCCGACTCCAGCACCAGCTCCAGCTCCACCGGCTTGCCGGTGAGCTGCAGGCGCGCCTTCTCGACCTCCTCGGCCACCACTTCGCTGACCGCGAAGTCGTCGTCCGGCAGGCCGGTGTCGCCCTCGCGGGCCAGGATCAGGAAGGCCTCGATCAGGGCCTCCATGTCGCGGCCGGCGCCGCGGATGCGGTTGAGCGCGCGCCGCGACATCGGCGACAGGCCTTCGTCGCCGTCCATCATGTCGCCGGCGACGCGGATCACGGTGAGCGGGGTGCGCAGCTCGTGCGAGGCGTCGCGGGTGAAGTCGCGCTCGCGCTCGACGAAGCTCTCGATTCGGCTGGCGAAATCATGCAGGGACGAAGCCAGCACCAGGGTCTCGCCCTCCACGTCCACCGGCAGGTTCTCCGGCCGCAGCGCGCTGGCCTCGGGATGTTTGGGGTCCCAGCGCTGCACCTGGCCGGCCAGCCAGATCACCGGCGACACCGCGCGCTTGGAGGCGCGGTAGGTCGACCAGGCGATCACGTAGATCACCACCAGCACGATCGCCAGCGGCGCCATGCCGAACCAGAAGGCCAGGCTGTCGACCTGCTCCTGCTTGAACAACAGGTAGAGCAGATGGCCGTTGCCGTCCTTCTCGACCAGCACCAGGGACCCGCCCTGGGACCGGGGCAGGCTGTGGAAGCCGACCGGCAGGGTCTTGAGCGGCTCGGGCAGCGCGTCCTTGCTGCCGCCGGCCGGCACCAGGAAACCGGTCATGTTGTAGGTGTCGGGCACCTGCGAGTTGGCGTCGGCCTTCAGGCGCTGCCAGTAATGGCCCGCCTCTTCCTGCAGCGCGCGCTGGATCAGCACGTGCTTGAGCACGGCGGAGGCGCCGTAGACGCCCAGCACCGCGGCGAACGAGATCGCCGCCGCCTGCAGGATGAAGGCGACCCAGATCTTGCGGCGCAGTCCCGTGCGCTGGGTCGGCATGGCTCAGGCGGCCGGCGGGGCGTCGAGGTCGGCGATGCGGTAGCCGGCGGTCTGCACGGTGTGCAGCAGCGGGCGGTCGAACGGCCGGTCGATGGCCTTGCGCAGGTTGTAGAGGTGGCTGCGCAGGGTGTCGGAATCGGGCAGGCCGTCGCCCCAGATCTCGCGCTCGATGTCGCGGCGGGTGACCACGCGCGGCGATTCGCGCATCAGGATGGTCAGCAGGCGCAGGCCGATCGGCGACAGCGCGATCTCCTGCCCGGCGCGGGTGACGCGCAGGCTGGCGGTGTCGAGCACCAGGTCGGCCACCTTCAGCACCTCGGCGCTCACCTGGCGGCGGTCGCGGCGGATCAGGGCGCGCACGCGGGCCTCGAGTTCCTGGATGGCGAAGGGCTTCACGAGGTAATCGTCGGCGCCGGCCTCCAGGCCGTTGACCTTGTCGTTGAGGGTGTCGCGCGCGGTCAGCATCAGCACCGGGGTGGACTTCTTGGCCTCGTTGCGCAGCTTGCGGCAGACCTCGAGGCCGTCCAGGCGCGGCAGCATCAGGTCGAGCACGATCACGTCGTAGCTGTTGTCGGCCGCCAGGCGGTAGCCGTCCATGCCGTCCCCGGCGTAGTCGACGCCGAAGCCCTTGGACTCGAGGTATTCGCCGACCATTTCGGACAGGTTGCGGTTGTCTTCGACCACGAGGATCAGGCCGGCCGGGTCATCACGTCGCATGGGGTTTCTCCGGGATGTGAAGAGGATGTCTTCAGCTTTGTGAAGATTAAACGCCCGGCCGGGTGAGACGGGCGTGAAGCCGCCGTGACCTCCCTGTCGAGGCGGGCCCGGGCTGGGTGCCGGACGCGGCCGGCCTTAGCATCTGCCATCCCCGGCGCCGCCGGGCCTGCCACCGAGACCCGCCGTGTCCAACCTCAGCGCCTACCTCACGCCGATCCTGCTGCTGCTCGCCTCGAACGTGTTCATGACCTTCGCCTGGTACGGGCACCTCAAGTACAAGGCCAGCCCGATCTGGATCGTCATCTTCGCCAGCTGGGGCATCGCCTTCTTCGAGTACTGCCTGCAGGTGCCGGCCAACCGCATGGGCCACGCGGTCTATTCCGCGCCCCAGCTCAAGGGCATCCAGGAGATCCTGACCCTGCTGGTGTTCGCCGGTTTTTCGATCTGGTACCTGGGCGAGCAGATCAGGTGGAACCACGTCGCCGGCTTCGCGCTGATCGTGGTGGCGGCCTTCCTGATCTTCCTCGAGTGAAGGTCGGCTAGAACCGGATCTTGCCGGTCAGCATGTCCTTGAACATCACCCAGTCGCCGGCGAAGGAATAGAAGGGGTGCTTGAAGGTCGCGGGCCGGTTGTGCTCGAAGAAGAAGTGGCCGACCCAGGCGAAGGCGTATCCGCTGACCAGGGCCGCCAGCAGCCACCAGGCGTTCAACGTGACCACCGCCGCCGCCAGGAAGCCCAGCGCGATGCAGCTGCCGGCGAAATGCAGGCGGCGGCAGGTGCGGTTGCTGTGCTCGGCCAGGTAGTAGGGATAGAACTGGCTGAAGTTCGCGAATGCCTGGCTCATGGCGGCGCTCCGGATGACTGGGCCGATTGTTCGCCAAGCCCGGCGACGGGGCAAGTCAGCCGGCCTTTTCCTCGGCCTTGGCGCGGTTCCAGTAGGCGTCCTGGGCGTCCAGGTCCAGGCCATCGAGGCTGAGACCCTCGGCGGCCGCCAGCTGCTCCATGCGCCGGAAGCGGCGCTCGAACTTCTGGTTGGCCCGGCGCAGCGCGGCACCGAAGTCCACCCGGGCGTGACGGGTGAGGTTGGCGGCCACGAACAGCAGGTCGCCCAGTTCGTCCTCAAGGCGGTCGCGGGCGCCTTCATCGCCGGCCGCGAGGGCATCGAACTCGGCCCGGACTTCCTCGATCTCCTCGTGCAGCTTGGCGATCACCGGCGCCGGGCCCGGCCAGTCGAAGCCGACCGTGGCGGCGCGCTTCTGCAGCTTCACCGCGCGCTGCCATTCCGGCAGGCCGCGGGCGATGCCGGCCAGCACGCTGGTGTCGGATTCGCCGCGGGCGGCGCGCTCCTGCTTCTTGAGTTCCTCCCAGTCCGCCAGCTGGGCTTCGGCATCCGCCTGGGCGGCGGCGGCGCCGAACACGTGCGGATGCCGTCGAACCATCTTGTGGTTGATTGCCGCGGCAACGTCGTTGAAGGTGAAGTGGCCGGCCTCCTCCGCCATCCGCGCGTGGAAGACGACCTGCAGCAGCAGGTCGCCCAGCTCATCGCGCAGTTCCTGCATGTCGCCGCGCTGGATCGCGTCGGCCACTTCGTAGGCTTCTTCGATCGTGTACGGCGCGATGGTGGAGAAATCCTGCTTCACGTCCCAGGGGCAGCCGCGCTCGGGGTCGCGCAGGCGGGCCATGATCGCGATCAGCCCGTCGATCTCAGCCATGCGCGCCGTCCAGCCACTCGCGCCAGGGCAGGCCGGTGTCGCCCAGGGCGATGAAGTGCGGGTTGAGGATGTTTTCCTTGCGGTTGTAGTCCAGCGGCGTGCCGTCCAGGCGCAGCACCGCGCCGCCGGCCGCCTCGAGCACGCACTGCGCCGCCGCGGTGTCCCACTCGCTGGTGGGCCCGAAACGCGGGTAGACGTCGATGCGGCCCTCGGCGATGCGGCAGAACTTCAGCGACGAGC
>CBFGOZ010000022.1:0-16935 GCA_965650505.1 uncultured Arenimonas sp. | reverse complement strand
CCATCAGCGGCGTGATCAGGTCGCGGTCGAACTCGATCACGGTCAGCTCGCCGTGTTTTTTCAGCAGCGGGAAGGTGATCGCGCCCTGGCCGGGGCCGATTTCGACCAGGCGGTCGCCCGGCTTCGGGTTCACCGCCATCACGATCCGGTCGATGTAGCCGCGGTCGGTGAGGAAGTGCTGGCCGAGGTTCTTCTTCGGCGGCGCCTTGAACGTGCTCATGGGGTCGGGCTCATGCCGGCATCCTGCGGGCCGCGAGCGCGGCGCACAAGTCGGCGGCGGCGAACAGGCTCGAGGGATCGGCCGTGCCGCGCCCGGCCAGCTCCAGCGCGGTGCCGTGGTCCACCGCCACGCGCGGGTAGGGCAGGCCCAGGGTGAGGTTGACGGCCTGTTCGAACCCGCTGTGCTTGAGCACCGGCAGGCCCTGGTCGTGGTACATCGCCAGCACCGCGTCGAAGCCTGCGAGCTTGCGCGGCAGGAACGCGGTGTCGGCCGGCAGCGGGCCGACCAGGTCCAGGCCTTCGCCCCGCAGCGCTTCCAGCGCGGGGATGATGACGTCGAGCTCCTCGCGGCCCAGGTGTCCGTCCTCGCCGGCGTGCGGGTTCAGGCCCAGCACGGCGATGCGGGGCGTGGCCAGGCCGAAGTCGCGGCGCAGCGCCGCATGCACGATCCGCAGCGTGCGGGCCAGGCCCTGGCCCGTGATCGCGTCGGCCACCGCGCGCAGCGGCAGGTGGGTGGTGGCCAGCGCGACCCGCAGGGTCGGGTTGGCCAGCATCATCACCACCTCGACGCCGGCCTGGCGGGCCAGCAGTTCGGTGGTGCCGGAATAAGGGATGCCGCCCTCGTTGATGCTGGCCTTGTGCACCGGACCAGTGACCAGGCCCTGCAGCTCGCCGGACAGGCAGGCGGCGCCAGCGGATTCCAGTGCGGCGATCACCGCAGGGGCGTTGGCCGGGTCGGCGTGGCCGAACTGCACGGGTTGGGCCTGGCGGACCGGGCGGATGGCCAGTTCGCCGCTACCGTTGGTCTGGCCGGGTTCGCACAGCCGCAGCGGCAGCCCGAGGGTGGCCGCGGCCTTCAGCAAGGTGTCGGGATCCGCGTAGGCGATCAGTTCGGCGGCGCCGGGCCGCTGGGCCAGGCGCACGCACAGTTCGGGCCCGATGCCGCCCGGCTCGCCAGGAACCAGGGCCAGGCGGGGCCGCATCGGAATCAGGAGGACGCGGCGGGCGCCGCCGGCGCCTCGAGGCGGCTCTCGACGTAGGCTTCCGAGCGCAGCTGGCGCAGGAAACGCTCGAACTCTTCCTCGGCCTTGCGCTGGCCGATGATCTCGCGCGCCTGGTTGCGGCGGTTGGTCTCGGTCACGTCCTGGGTGCGGGTGGCGATGCGGCGCACCAGGTGCCAGCCGACCTCGCTCTGGAACGGCTGCGACAGCTCGCCGTCGGCCAGGTTCTGGATCTGGTTGCCGATGGCGGTGCCCCAGGCGTTGATCGCGAACCAGCCCATGTCGCCGCCGTCGCCGCGGCTGATGGTGTCGTCCGACTCGGCGCGGGCGATCGCGGCGAAGTCCTCGCCGGCGACGATGCGGTCGCGCAGCGCCTGGATCTTCTGGCGCGCGACCTCGACCGGCACGGTCGGCGTCACGCGGACCATGATGCCCTGGGCGTTGTACTCGGTCAGCGTCTGCTGGCCGGCCTCGCGGGTTTCGACCAGCTGGATCAGCTGGTAGCCGTTGGGACCGCGGATCGGCTGGCTGACCTCGCCCGGCTTCATGCCCTGGATCAGGCCGACGAAGGCCGGCGGGATGGCGTCGTAGCCGCGCCAGCCGATGTCGCCGCCATCGAGCGCGTTCTGGGCGTCGGAATAGCGGATGGCGGCGGCGCTGAAGTCGAGTTCGCCGCGGGTGATGACGTCGCGGATGCCCTCGATCTTGCGCTGGGCGGTGGCGATCTGCTCCGGTGTGGCGCCGTCCGGCAGGGCCACCACGATGTTGGCCAGGCGCACTTCGGGGCCGCCTATGGCGCGCTGCGCCAGCAGCTGGTCGACTTCGGTCTCGCTGACCTGCACGCGGCTCTGGATGTAGCGCTGGCGCAGGCGCTCGATCAGCATTTCCTCGCGCAGGCTGCTGCGGAACTCGTCGTAGCTGATGCCGTCGGCGGCCAGGCGCTGGCGCAGCTGGTCCTGGGTCATGCGGTTGCGCGAGGCGACGCTCTCGATCGCCTGGCCGAGCTCGGCGTCGCTGATGCGGATGCCGGTGCCCTCGGCGCGGGCGAGCTGCAGGCGCATCAGCACCAGGCGGTCGAGCACCTGGCGTTCGAGCACGTCGCGCGGCGGCAGCTGGCCGGGCTGGTTAGCGTACTGGGCCAGGATGTTCTGCACCGCGCGGTCGAGCTCGCTGCGCAGGATCACGTCCTCGTCGACCACGGCGGCGATGCCGTCGAGGGCGGTGGTCGACTGGGCGGGCGCCGGCGCGGGCGCCGCGGCGAAACACAGGACCAGCAGGCCGGCCAGGGCGGTGTGGATGGCGTTCTTCATGCGGGCTCGGGCTCCGGCGCCGGAGGCCGGCGCCATGGGTTCAACGGGAGTAATCAAGGATAGCATCATCAAGCAAACGGGCCGTGTCGCGACCCAGGCTGCCGACCCCGTTCAGCTCCAGCTCAAGATAAATGCCCGTATTGCTCTCGCCGCCGAATTCACGCAGGTAGCGGCGGCCGAGCACGCGCACCGCGACGCAGCAGCTCTTCCACTCGACGCCGCCGAGGGCCTCGAGCGTCTCGCCATCGCGCAGCGAATAGTTCCAGCGGCCCATCAGGCGCCAGCGCTGGTTCAGCGGCACGACGAAGGACAGGTCGGTCTGCTCGAGCAGGCTGGCCCGGTAGCGGTAGGAGAGGTTGACGAGGCCGCCGTCGCCGAAGCGCCACTGGCTGCGCACCGCCGACAGCGTGGTGCGTTCGCTGTCCGGATCCCATTGCTGGGCCAGGCTCAGGCTCCAGTTGCGGGCCAGGGCCAGGCTGGCCTCGGCGACCCAGGCCGAGCCGTCGTCGGAGAGCGGCAGGGCCCCTGGCACGGTCACCCGCGGCGGGTCGAAATAATGGATGCGGCCGATGCCGGCGCTGAGGATCTCGCGGCCGTCCTCGGCGCTGAGCACGCGGCTGGTCAGGGCCAGGGTCACCTGATCGGCATCGGCCTGGCGGTCGGCGCCGCCGAAGCGGTTGTCGCGGAACAGGCCGGGCCAGCCGAAGGTCAGCGGCTGCGTGTCGAACAGCGGCAGGGCGTCCTGGTCGCGGTAGGGCACCTTCAGGTAGAACAGCCGCGGCTCCAGGGTCTGCAGGTAGTCGCCGCCGCGCCAGTCGAAGTCGCGCTCGAAATAAGCGCCGGCATCCAGGCTCATGATCGGCAGGCTGCGGCTGGGGCTGTCGTCGCCGCCCGGCGGCACCAGGCTGTCGTCGAGCGAATAGGCGGTGTAGCGCCAGGCCAGTTCCGGCGTGATGTACCAGGCCGCACCGCCGAAGGGCAGGCTCAGGTGCGGCTGCAGGTCGACGCGGTTGCCGCCGGCGAGGGTTTCGTGCTGGAAACGCACGGCTTCGCCGCGGATGCCCAGTTCCAGCCAGTCGGTCAGCTGCCGCGACCACTCGGCTTCGGCGGTCGGCAGGCGCCGGTAGGGTTCGTTCCCCGGGGCCAGGGCCGGGCTGGCGATCTGCCAGTCCTGGGCCCACAGGGACGCGGTCCAGCCGAGGCCGCGGCCGTAGAGGCCGGCGCGGCTGCCGAGGGTCGAGATGGAGGTCGTCGACAGCGAGTCGCCGAAGTCCTCGAAGTAGTAGACGTCGCTGACGTGGTTGAGGTCGGCGGAGGCATGCCAGTTCGGCCCCAGGGACGTGCTGTGCCGCCAGGAGGCGAGGCCGCGGTCGTGCTCCCGGCTGCTTCCCGTCACCTCGTCGTCCGGCAGCCAGGTGCCGGCGATCTGGCCCTGGTGGCGCGACGTCAGGTAGCGGAACTCCGCGCCCATCATCAGGCCGCGCTCGCTGAGCCAGTGAGGCGTCAGCGTGGCGTCGTAGTTCGGCGCCAGGTTCAGGTAGATCGGCTGCTCGTACTCGAAGCCGTTGCGGTCCTCGTAGCCGATCTTGGGCGACAGCAGGCCGGTGCGGCGGCGGTCGTCGGTGGGGAACCGGATGTAGGGCAGCCAGAGCACCGGCACGCCGCCCAGGCGCAGGGTCGCGTTGCGCGCGGTGCCCATCGCGTCTTCCTGGTCGATGTCGATCCGGCTGGCGGAGAACTCCCACTGGCGCTGGCCCGGCGGACAGGTGGAATAGGTCGCGCCGTCCAGGCGGCCCTGGTCGCCGCGCATGGTGATGACGTCGGCGATGCCGTTGCCCAGGTTCTGGTTGAACTGGTAGCGGACCTTCTCCAGCCGGATCACGTCGGCCTTCTGATCGCCCTCGGCCTTCTCGGCGACGAAGCGCAGGCCGCGGTCCTGGTATTTGACGCCGCCGCCGGTGACGAAGGTCTCGTCCTCGTGCCGGTAGGTCATCTGTTCGGTCGCCAGCCACTGGTCGCCGCGGCTGAGCTCGACCTTGCCGGTGAGCACGGTGACCTTTTCCTTGCTGACGTCCAGGTTCTCGGCACTGACGTCCGTGGCCACGCCCACGCGCGGCGACTTGCCCGCGGCTTCCGGCAACGGCTGGAACAGCGGCAGGCCATCCGGGGCGGGGCAGAGCTCCCAGGTCGGCGCGGGGGCTTCCTGGGCGCGGGCGGCGCAGGCCATGGCCAGGCAGACGGGCAACAGTCGGAGGGCTGGGCGGCGCACGGAGACTTCCCGGAAAAAGACGCGCTAGCTTGGCTTATGCCGCCGGATGGGGCAACACGCGCTCCGGTTCAGGCGCCCAGGCCCTGCAGGTGCGCGACGCTGCAGCTGCGCAGCGCGGCCAAGCTGTAGCCGCCCTCGAGCATCGACACCACGCGGCCACCGGCATGGCGACCGGCGACGGCCGCCAGTTCGCCGCCCAGCCAGCGGTAGTCCTCGGCCTCCAGCGCAAGGTCGGCCAGCGGATCGAGCCGGTGGCCGTCGAAGCCGGCCGAGACCAGCAGCAGCTGGGGCCGGAAGGCCTCCAGCGCCGGCAGCAGGTTCTGCGACCATGCGGACCGGAACGCCTCGCTGCCGGTGCCCGGGGCCAGCGGCGCGTTGGCGAGATTGCCGACGCCGGTGTCGCTGGCCAGCCCCGTGTTCGGGTACAGCGGCGACTGGTGCGAGCTGACGTACATCACGCGCGGCTCGGCCGCGAAAATGTCCTGGCTGCCGTTGCCGTGGTGCACGTCGAAGTCGGCGATGGCGACCCGCTCCAGCCCGTGTTCGTGCACGGCGTGCGCCGCCGCGACCGCGATCGCATTGAACAGGCAGAAGCCCATCGCCGTGCCGCCGGTGGCGTGGTGGCCGGGCGGCCGCACCGCGCAGAACGCGAGCCGGGTGTCCCCGCGCATCACCGCGTCCACCGCGGCGATGCCGGCGCCGGCGGCGCGCAGCGCCGCTTCCGGCGATTCGACCGAAAGCGCGGTGTCCTCGTCGAGGCGGCGCATGCCGTGGATGGGCGTGTCCAGCAGGTCCGCGACCAGGCCGGCGCTGTGCACCCGCAGCAGCGCATCGCGCGGGGCACGGGGCGCGTCGCGCCAGGGGTGGTTCGGGAATGCGGCGCGCACCGCGTGCAGCACCGCCTCCAGCCGGGCCGGGCACTCCGGGTGGCCGGCGCCCGGGTCGTGCGCCAGGCAGGCGGAGTGGGTGTAGAACAGCACGCCTAGCCCTTGCGGCGCTCGTGGTTCCAGAGCACCTCGCCGTGGCCGCTGGCGCGGGCCAGCACGCGGGCGAGCACGAACAGCAGGTCGGACAGGCGGTTCAGGTAGCGGATCGCCTCGGGCCGCACGGCATCGTGGCGGGACAGCGTCACCGCCTCGCGTTCGGCGCGCCGGCAGATGGTGCGCGCCAGGTGGCAGTGCGCGGCGGCCAGGCCGCCGCCGGGCAGGATGAAGTCCTTCAGCGGCGGCAGGTCGGCGTTGAAGCCGTCGAGCTGGTCCTCGAGCCGCTGGATGTCGGCGTCGAAGATGGCGGCGTGGCCGGGAATGCAGAGTTCGCCGCCGAGGTCGAACATCTGGTGCTGCACCGACACCAGCACCGCGCGCACGTCGTCGGGAACCTCGCAGGCCAGCACCAGGCCGATGGCCGAATTGGCCTCGTCCACGGTGCCGTAGGCGGTGACGCGGGCCGAATCCTTGGATACGCGCGAGCCGTCGCCCAGGCCGGTGCTGCCGTCGTCGCCGGTGCGGGTGTAGATCTTCGACAGGCGGTTGCCCATCGGCGGTCAGCGCGCCGCGCGGTCCGCGGCGGCCGGCGCGTGCCGCGCCATCAGCGCGACCGCCACGTGCGCCACGGTCGCGAGGCCGACATAGAGACCGGTGGTGCGCAGGTAGGGCAGGAACCAGTCGGCGTAGTTTTTGGCCCAGCCGGCCACGCTCGGGTCGGCCACGCTGCTGCTGAGCCAGTAGAAGCCGCCCTGGGCGAAGAAGTGGCACAGCGCCACGCCGCCGGTGACGCCCAGCACCAGCAGGCCCAGGGCCTTCGGCTGCAGGCCGGCGTAGTGGCGGCGCAGCAGGCTGCCGGCCGCCCACAGGCTGAAGTGCGCCGGCAGCAGGAACCAGTAGCCCGGCGACACGCAGTAATGGCTCCAGAAATCCAGGCCGGCCTGGGTGATGACCACGAAGTCCACCGCCACCGCCAGCGCCATCAGCACCGGGAAGGCCCAGCGCGCGCCGCCGCGCAGGTAGAAGCCGGCCAGGAAGAACACGGCCCAGGACGCGTCGGGCACGGCGCCGAAATGGTTCAGGCGGGTCGCGGCCATCACGGCGGCAAGCACCAGGAAGATGGTCAGGCGCGAGCGGTGGGTCAGGGTCATGGCATCCGGCTTCCGAAGGGCAGGGCGGCATTTTAGCGGAAGTGGGGCGGCTTGCGGGCCGGGCATGGGCCGGATCCCGGCGGGCGCGTATCATCGCGGCATGGCGCGTGACGACGGCTTCGACCACGACATCCTGATCCTCGGCGGTGGCCTGGTGGGCAGTGCCCTGGCCTGCGCGCTCGACGGCCGCGGCTGGCGCGTGGCCCAGGTCGAAGCCAGCGCACCGGCGCTGGGCGCGCCGGGTTTCGACGAAAGGAAGCTCGCGCTGGCCCAGGCCAGCCTGAACGCGCTGCAGGCGCTGGACGTCCTGCCGCGCCTGGCGACGCCGCCGGCGCCGATCCGGCGCATCCACGTCAGCCGCGCCGGCGATTTCGGCAGCGTGCGCCTGCAGGCCGGCGACCACGGCCGGGACGCCTTCGGCGGCGTGGTGCTGGCGCGCGAGCTCGGCCTGGCGCTGGAGGCGCGGCTGGACGCCTGCGCGGCGCTCGTGCGTTACCGTCCGGCCCGCGTCACCGCGGTCGAGCCCGATGCCGCGGGGCCGCAGGTCACGATCGAACAGGACGGCGCCAGCCGCCAGTTGCGCACGCGCCTGCTGGTGGCGGCCGACGGCAGCCGGTCGCTGGCGCGCGCCGCTCACGGCATCGGCACCGACGAACACGACTACGGCCAGACCCTGGTGGTCTGCAGCCTGGCGACCGACCGCGCGCCCGACGGCACCGCCTATGAGCGCTTCAGCGCCCAGGGCCCGGTGGCCCTGCTGCCGATGGCCGGCGGCCACTACGGCGCCATCTGCGGCGTCGCGCGCGACGATGCCGGGCGCGTGCTCGCCCTGGATGACGCCGCCTATTCCGACTACTTCCAGCAGCGCTTCGGCTGGCGCGCCGGCCGCGTGCGACGCGTCGGCGCCCGCAGCGGCTACCCGCTCGCCCGCATCGTCGCCGAGCGCATCACCGCGCCCCGGCTGGTGGTGATGGGCAACGCCGCCCAGACCCTGCACCCGATCGGCGCCCAGGGCTTCAACCTGGGCCTGCGCGACGCGCTGTCGCTGGCCGAAACCCTTGCCGGCGACGATCCCGGCGCGCCGGCCCTGCTTTCGGCCTACGCCGCGATGCGCCGCGAAGACCGCGAACGCACCCTGGCCTTCAGCGATGGCCTGGCGCGGGCCACCGCCAACCCGGGCCTGCCGATGCACATGCTGCGTTCGCTGGGCCTGCTGGCGCTGGGGCACCTGCCGGGGCTGGCCGATCCGCTGGTCGCCGGCGCCATGGGCTTCCGCGGCCGCGTGCCGGCACTCTCGCGGGGCCTGGCATGAGCCGGCGCAGCGGATTCGACCTGGTGGTGATCGGCGCGGGCGTCGTCGGCAGCGCCGCCGCCCTGGCCGCGGCGCGCGACGGCCAGCGCGTGGCCCTGGTCGAGGCGCAGGCAGCTGGCCCCTGGCGCGCCGATGCGCCCGACCTGCGGGTCTACGCCTTCGCCCCCGACAACGCCGGGCTGCTGGACGACCTCGGCGTCTGGCCGTCGGTGTTGGGCGCCCGTGCCCATCCCTATCGGCGCATGCGCGTCTGGGATGCCGCCGGCGGCGGTGAATTGGCCTTCGATGCCGACGCCCTGGGCCGCGACGCGCTCGGCCACATCGTCGAACACGGCCTGTTGGTCGACCGGCTGTGGGCGGCCTGCGGCCGCGAAGCCCTGCTGCAGCGGATCCACCCGGCGCGCCTGGCCGCGATCGAACAGGACGAAGAGACGGCGACCGCGGTGCTCGACGACGGCCAGCGCCTGCGCACGCGCCTGCTGCTGGGGGCCGACGGCGCGGCGTCGCGGGTGCGCGAACTGGCGGCGCTCGACGGCGAACGGCACGACTACGGCCAGCGCGGCCTGGTCGCCTACGTGGCCACCGAACACCCGCACGAAGACACCGCCTGGCAGCGTTTCCTGCCGACCGGGCCGCTGGCCTTCCTGCCCTGTGGCGACGGCCGCAGTTCCATCGTCTGGACCCTGCCCGACGACGAGGCACAGCGCCTGCTGGCCGCCGACGACGCCGCGTTCCGGCGCGAACTCACCCGCGCCTTCGATGCCCGGCTGGGCGAGGTCGACGCGGTGTCCGCACGCGCCGCGTTCCCACTGCGGCGCCAGCTGGCGAAGGGCTACGTCTCCGGCCGCGTGGCTCTGGTGGGTGACGCGGCGCACGTGGTGCACCCGCTGGCGGGGCAGGGCGTGAACCTGGGGCTGCGCGACGTGTCGGCCCTGCGCGCCGCCTGGCGCGACGCGCAGGCGCGCGGCGTCGACGTCGCGGCGCCGCACCGCCTGGCGCGCTGGGCCCGCGGCCGGCGCAGCGACAACACCGTCGCCGCCTACGCCTTCGAGGCGATCAACCGCGGTTTCAGCAACGACGGAATGCTGCCCACCCTGCTGCGTGGCCCTGCGCTGGGCCTGGCCGGCCGGCTGCCGCCGCTGACCCGTGCGCTCTGGAAACACGCCGCCGGCCTGTGAGCCGGCAAGGAAGGACCGCCGTGAAGATCATCCGCAGCCGCGAGTTCACCGCCGACCGCGCCTGGGGCGCGCTCGACATCGCCAACATGGGCGGCATCACCACCCGCCTGCACTGGACCGACCAGCCCTACCGCTGGCACGTCAACGACGGCGAGGAGGTCTTCGCCGTGCTCGATGGCCGGGTGCAGATGCGCTACCGCGAGGCGGGCCGGGAGCACTCGACGATCCTGGAGACCGGCGACGTGTTCCATGCCTCGGTGGGCACCGAACACGTGGCCCATCCGATCGGTCCGGCGCGCATCCTGGTGGTGGAGTCCGAAGGCAGCGCCTGAGCCGACACCGGCCGTGAATGAAAAAGGCCGGGGAAACCCGGCCTTTTCCGGATCCTGCGGGAGGGTCCGTTACGCCGCTTCGGCCTGCGGTTTGCGCGGGCCTTCGCGCAGGGCGACGCGGATGTTGTCGATCACCAGGTCCACCTCGGCGCTGGTGACGTTGAAGTGCGGGGTGAAGCGCAGCGAGTTGGTGCCGCCGTGGATCACGCCGATGCCGCGTTCGCGCATGAACTCCTCGGTGGAACCGGCGCCGTAGCACTTGAACGACGGGTCGAGCTCGCAGGAGAACAGCAGGCCGGTGCCCTGGATCTTGGTGATCAGGCCGCCGCCCAGTTCGTCGCGCAGCTTCGCCAGCTTGTCCAGGAACTCCTGGCCACGCTCGCGGATGTTACGGCGCAGCGCCGGCGTCAGCAGGCCCAGCACGGTAGAGGCGATGTCGAGCGCGCGCGGGTTGGCGGTCATGGTGTTGCCGTACACGCCCTTGCGGTAGAGACCGGCGGCGCGTTCGTTCACGGCGAGCACGCTCAGCGGGTACTGGCCGCCGTTGAGGGCCTTGGAATAGGTCTCCATGTCCGGCGCCTCCAGGCCCTCGAAGCCCGGGTAGTCGACGATCGACAGTACGCCGTGGGCGCGCAGGCCGGCCTGGATCGAATCCACCAGCAGCAGGGTGCCGTGGGCCTTGGTCAGCTCGCGCGCGGCGGCGTAGAACTCCGGCGGCACGGCGCGGCCCGGGTCGCCTTCGCCCATCACCGGTTCCAGGAACATCGCCTCGAAGTACCAACCGTTGGCCTCGGCGTCGGCGAAGGCCTGCTTCAGGCCCTCGATCGAATACGGTTCGATGGTGATGAGCTGGTCGTTGTGGTGCTTGTAGCTGGCCAGGTGCTGCTGGTAGGTCTTGCGCGAGGAATCGGAATACAGCGCCGGCAGCTCGGTGCGGCCGTGGAAGGCGCCCTTGACCGCGATGCGCTTGACGCGCTTGCCGGCGTGGCGGCCGCCCGCGTCGGTGTGCAGCTTGGTGTTGACGTCGGCGATGCGGCCGGCCAGCGACACCGACTCGGAGCCGGAGTTGAGACACATGAAGCGCACGTAGGGGCAGCCGCCGCGGCTGTGGCCGATCTCGGCGCGCAGCGCGCGCACCAGGCGCAGCTGCGACAGCGAGGGCGTCATCACGTTGGCCAGCACCTGGGGCCTGGCCATCGCGGCGAGGATGGCTTCCGGCGTGTGGCCAAAACCGAGCATGCCGTAGCCGCCGGAGTCGTGCAGCACGGCGCCCTTCAGCGTGACCACCCAGGGCCCGCGCGCGGCGAGCGCGACATAGGGGTTCACCGCGTCCTCGGAATAGAAGTTGACGAAGCCGGCCTGCACCGCGTCGATCTGGGCCTGTTCGTCCAGGTCGAGCAGGTCGGCGAACTCGCCGCGGATCGCGGCATATTGTTCGGCGGCGGCCTGCACCGCGGCGGCCAGCTCCGGGAACTGGCCGGCCAGGCGCAGCACGGTGGCGTCGTCGAGGCCGCGGGTGCGGACGGTGCCGGCGTGGTTGCGCAGCGGGGCGAGGGTGTCGATCAGGCTCATGGTGGTCTCCGGACCCGGAGATGGAGCGCCACGTAGGGCCCGCTTGCCGAGTCTTGCGTTGAAAATCAAATACTTGGCGGCGATGGTACCACCGCGCCCGGAGTGGCGTAACCCCCAGCTGTTTGAATCCGGGGCGGCATGACAGCTGTCAGGCGCAAGTGCTGACGGCCGCTACTGGGGTCGGCCCCGCCATCGCGTGACAGTGGCCGCACCCCAGGAGGTGCCCGATGACCACCCATGTGTCCCCCGACCGACCCCTCGCCGCGCTGCGCGGCGCCCGCAAGCGCTACGGCGCCTTGACCGCGCTGGACGGCGTCGACCTCGACGTGCGCGCCGGCGAGGTCCTGGCGGTGCTGGGCGCCAATGGCGCCGGCAAGACCACCGCGCTCGGCCTGCTGACCGGCCGGCTGGAGCCCGACGGCGGCGGGGTCGAGCTGTTCGGCGCCGACCCGCGCGACCCGGCGGTGCGCCGCGGCATCGGCGTGATGCTGCAGGATGGCGGCCTGGCCGACACCGTGCGCGTCGCGGAACATGTCCGCCTGTTCTCGAGCTATTACCCCGACCCGCGTCCGCTGGCCGAAACCCTGGCCCTGGCCGGCATCGCCGACCTGGCGCGCCGGCCCTATGCCGCGCTGTCGGGCGGCCAGCAGCGCCGCGTGCAGTTCGCGCTGGCGATCTGCGGCCGGCCGCCGCTGCTGTTCGTGGACGAACCCACGGTGGGGCTGGACGTCGAGTCGCGCCGCAACTTCTGGGCCGTGCTGCGCCGCCTGCGCCAGGAGGGCACGGCCATCGTGCTGACCACGCACTACCTGGAAGAGGCCGACGCGCTCGCCGACCGCATCGTGCTGCTGGCCGGCGGCCGCGTACTGGCCCAGGACACGCCGGCCGGCGTAAAGGCGCGCGCCGCCGGCAAGCGCGTGCGCGCCCGCAGTTCGCTGCCCGCCGCCGAACTGGCGCGCTGGCCGGAGGTGGCGCGCGTGCAGGCCGACGACGGCCGGGTGGACGTCACCAGCCCCGACGTCGAAGGCCTGCTGCGCCGCTGGCTGGCCGCCGACGCCGGGCTGTGCGAGCTCGAGGTGCGCCCGCTGAACCTCGAGGAGGCCTTCCTTTCCCTCACCGCCGCATCCACCCCCGAGGTGACCGCATGAGCACCGCCGCCCATCCCGCCCTGGCCCGCCTGGGCCGGCCCTCCGCGCTGCGCATCCATGCGCTCGAGGCCTGGTTCGAGTTCCTGCGCGTGCTGCGCACGCCCGCCTTCGCGCTGCCGACGCTGTGTTTCCCGCTGGTGTTCTACGTGGTGTTCGCGCTGCTGGTGCCCGGGTCCTGGGGCAACCTGCACAAGGCCTCCTATCTGTTCGCGACCTACTCGGCCTTCGGCGTGATCGGGCCGGCACTGTTCGGCTTCGGCGTCGGCCTGGCGCTGGAGCGGCAGCAGGGCCTGCTCGAACTCAAGCGCGTATCGCCGATGCCGGCCTCGGCCTACTTCCTTGCCAAGATCGCGATGAGCCTGGCCTTCGGGCTGGCCGTGGTCGGGCTGCTGTCCATCGCCGCGCTTGGTTTTGGCGGCGTCCAGATCAGTCTGCCGGACTGGCTGCGCCTGGTCGGCGTGCTGCTGCTGGGCACGTTGCCCTTCTGCGCGATCGGCCTGTGGATCGGCACGCTGGTGAAGGGCGAGGCGGCGGTGGCCATCGTCAACCTGGTCTACCTGCCGATGGCCCTGCTCAGCGGCCTGTGGCTGCCGCTGTTCGTGTTCCCGGCCTTCCTGCAGAAGATGGCGGTGGTCTGGCCGTCGTGGCACCTCGGGCAGATGGCGCTGGGCGTGGTAGGGCAGGTGGCCGACGTGCGCTACGGCCTGCATGCCGGCGTGCTGCTGGCGACCACGGCCTTGTTCCTGTCCCTGGCCGCGCTGCGGCTGCGCAAGGAAATGGCATGAAGCTCCTGAAGCTTGGCGTGGCCGCCAGCGCGATCGCGCTGTTGGCGTTGCTGTGGACGGCGACGCCGGAACCGGCGGCCACCGCGCCGGCGCGCCCCGAGCCGGCCCGCTTCGCCATCCGCGACGTGCGTGTGTTCGACGGTGAAGCCTTCATCGAGCGCGCCACCGTGCGGGTCCGGGATGGCCGGATCGAGGCCGTGGGCGAGGACCTCGACGTGCCGACGGGCTGGGACGTCGTGGACGGCGGCGGCCGCACCCTGCTGCCGGGCCTGATCGACGCCCACGTGCACACCTGGGGGGAGGCGCGCCGCGACGCGCTGCGCTTCGGCGTCACCACCCAGATCGACATGTTCAGCGACCATCGCCAGCTCGCCGCGGCGAAGGCCGAACGCGTGGACCTGCACCGCCACGACCAGGCCGACCTGTGGTCGGCCGGCACCCTGGCCACCGCGGCGGGTGGACACGGCACCCAGTTCGGACTGGCCGTGCCGACGCTGTCGGCGCCGGCCGAGGCGCCGGCCTGGGTGGCCGCGCGCGCTGCCGAAGGTTCCGACTTCATCAAGATCGTGCGCGAAGACCTGCACGTCTACTCCGACACGCAGTCGCTGCCGACGCTCGACGCGGCGACCGCGGCCGCCGTGATCGCCGCCGCGCACGCCGCCGGCCTGCGCGCCGTGGTGCACGCCTCGGCGCAGGAAACAGCGCGCGAATCGCTGCGCGACGGCGCCGACGGCCTGGTGCATGTGTTCCAGGACCAGGCGGCCGACGCGGGCTTCGTGGCGCTGGCGAAACGGCGCGGCGCCTTCGTCGTGCCGACGCTGACCGTGATCGCCGGCTTTTCCGGCCAGCGCAGTCCGCTTGCGGATGATCCGCGGCTTGCGGCGTGGCTGTCCGCCGGCCAGCGCGAAACCCTGTCGGCCCGGATCCACGAGGGTGCCGGCGATCCCGCGATGCTGGCCAGGGCGATGGAAAGCGTGCGCCGCCTGCATGCCGCCGGCGTGCCGATCCTCGCCGGCACCGACGCGCCCAATCCCAACACCGCGCACGGCGTGTCGATGCATGAGGAGATCCTGAGGCTGGCCGAGGCCGGCCTGGACCCGGCCGCCGCGCTGGCCGCCGCGACCTCGGCCCCGGCCCGCGCCTTCGGCCTCGACGACCGTGGCCGCGTCGCGCCCGGCCTTCGCGCCGACCTGATCCTGGTCGAGGGCGATCCGGGCAGCGACCTCACCGCGACCCGCGCGATCGCCGCGATCTGGAAAAACGGCCGGCGGGTCGACCGGCGCGTGGCGCCGTCGTCCGCGCCGGTGCTGGAGCCCGGCCTGCTGAGCCACTTCGACGGCGAACGCATCGACGGCCGGCTCGGCAGCGGCTGGGTCCCCACCAGCGACCAGATGGCCGGCGGCCGGTCCGAGGCCCGCATCGACCGCGTAGACGGCGGCGCCGCCGGCAGCCCCGGCGCGCTGCGGGTGCGGGGCGTGGTGCGGGCCGCTGGCACCCAGGCCTGGGCCGGCGCCTTCTACAACCCCGGCGACCAGATGATGCAGGCGCTGGACGCCCGCGGCGCCCGCGAACTGGTGTTCCAGGTGCGCGGCGACGGCCGCGAACTCAGCGTGCTGCTGTTCTCCGGCGCGCAGGGCGCGGCCCCCGCCTCGCGGCGCGTGTCCACCGGCCCCGACTGGCGCGAACACCGGCTGGCCCTCGACGGGTTCGCCGGCGCCGATCCGGGCCGGCTTCGCGCCTTCGCCATCACCACTTCGGGCCCGGAGGGCGAATTCGCGTTCGACCTGGACCAGGTCGAAATCCGCTAAGGTCGCGCCCTATGGAAGCACAGGTCGCCGTGATCGAAAACGCGCCCAGGCCGCGGGACGACATCCACGAGAACCCGTGGCTGACCCTGCTGTACCTGGCCTTCGTGTTCGTGCCGCTGGTGTTCTATCCGCGGCCCGCCGGGCTGCCGCTGTGGGCCAGCCTGGCGGCGATCGCGGTGTTCCTGCCGCTGCACTTCCGCTTCTACCGCGTTCAGGGCACGGCCCGGCCGCCGCTGGTGCTCGCGGTGGCGTTGATCGGCTACGCGCTGATCCCCTTCAACGCCGGCGGCCAGACCTTCCTCATCTACGCCTGCGCGATGTGCGGCTGGAGCTTCCCGCCGCGGCGCGCGATCGCGGTGGCGATCGCGCTGCTGGCGGTGATGGTCGCCGAATTCTTCTGGGTGATGCCGACCCTGCGCCTGGCCCTGGCCTGGAGCGGCATGGCGACCCTGATCGCGGGCATGGTGTTCACCGGAACCCTGTTCGCCCGGCACAAGATCCGGCGCGACGCCGAGCTGCGCCTCACCCGGGACGAGGTCGCCCGCCTGGCCGCGATGGC
Source organism: uncultured Arenimonas sp. (assembly GCA_965650505.1). Classification (GTDB taxonomy): domain Bacteria; phylum Pseudomonadota; class Gammaproteobacteria; order Xanthomonadales; family Xanthomonadaceae; genus Arenimonas. Next base: position 1,308 of record CBFGOZ010000022.1, on the reverse strand, counting down.
CGAACGCGAGCGCATCGGCCGCGACCTGCACGACCTGCTCGGCCACACGCTGTCGCTGGTGGCGATCAAGAGCGAGCTGGCCGGCCGCCTGGTCGACCACGACCCCGCCGCGGCGAAGGCACAGATGGGCGAAGTCGAGACGGTCGCGCGCCAGGCCCTGGCCCAGGTGCGCGAGGCGGTGGTCGGCATCCGCGCCACCGGCCTGCAGGCCGAGCTGGCCGCGGCGCGGCTGGCCCTGCTCTCGGCCGAGATCCGCCTCGACCAGCGGCTCGAACCGCTGGCGCTGTCGCCGGCGGTGGAATCGGTGCTGGCGATGGCGCTGCGCGAGGCGGTGACGAATGTGCTTCGACATGCGTCCGCCAGTCGCGTCGAGGTCGAGCTGTCGCGGCGCGACGGCGGCCTGTGCCTGGCCATCGCCGACGACGGCCGCGGCGGCGTGGCCACGCAGGGCAACGGCCTGCTGGGCATGCGCGAGCGGCTGGCGACGGTCGGCGGCCTGCTCGAGGTAGACAGCCCGCCGGGTGCGGGCACGCGTCTGCTGCTGAAGCTTCCGGCGACGGCGATCGAGGGCCCAACCCCATGATCCGGCTGGTGCTGGCCGAGGACCAGGCCATGGTGCGGGGCGCGCTGGCGGCGCTGCTGCGCCTGGAATCCGACCTGGCCGTGGTGGCCGAGGCCGGCGACGGCGAAGCCGCGTGGAAGGCGGTGCGGGATCAGCAGCCCGACCTGCTGGTCACCGACATCGAGATGCCCGGGCTGACCGGGCTCGACCTGGCGCTGAAGGTGCAGGAGTCCGGCCTGGCCACGCGGGTGGTCATCCTCACCACCTTCGCGCGGGCCGGTTATCTGCGGCGTGCGCTCGACGCCGGGGTGCGTGGTTATCTGCTCAAGGACGCGCCTTCGGCGCAGTTGGCGCAGGCGCTGCGCCAGGTCCACGCCGGCGGGCGGGCCATCGATCCGCAGTTGGCGGTCGCCGCCTGGGGTGAGGACGATCCGCTGTCGGAGCGGGAGCGGCAGGTGCTGCGGTTGGCGGGCGAGGGCGTCAAGAGCGCCGAGATCGCCGAGCGCCTGCATCTGTCGCAAGGCACGGTGCGCAACTATCTGTCCGAAGCCATCGGCAAGCTCGGCGCCGCCAACCGCATCGAGGCCTACCGCACCGCCCGCGCCAAGGGCTGGCTCTAACATTGCGCGCTTGCGCTTTGCGCAAGAAGGTCACTTGCTCGTGGACGGGTGATCTGGCGTGCGCCCCCGCACACAAAGGGGTTTTGCTGCCCCCACGGGCGTGAGCGGCCGACAGCCCCACACACA
>CBFGOZ010000021.1:0-17037 GCA_965650505.1 uncultured Arenimonas sp. | reverse complement strand
CCTCGGTGATGTCCTGGGTGAGGCCGGTGATGCGGTAGGGCCGGCCGTCGCGCAGTTCGAGCCGCGCCATGATGCGCAGCCAGAGCCGGCGCTCGTCAGGCGTGATGTAGCCGACCTCCAGCGTCTGTTCGGGTACGCCGTCCTGGAGCATCCGGCGCATGGCCTCGGACAGCCGGCCCCGGGAGTCCGGCTCGTAGTGCTGCATCGCGCTGCCGATCGTCAGCGGTACGCCGGGATCGAGTCCGTGGATGCGGTAGTTCTCGTCGGTCCATTGCAGGGCGCCGGTGTCCACCAGCAGCTCGAAGCCGCCGATGCGTCCGACCGCGGCGATGCGGTTGAGCAGGTCGTTGCGCCAGCGCGAGGTTTCTTCGGCGCGGTTGCGTTCGGTGACGTCGTGGATGACGCCGACCAGGCGGATCACCCGGCCCTCGGGCCCGAAGATGCCCTCGCCGCGCGCCGCCACGGTGCGGCGTTCGCCGTCGGGACGCAGCATCACCAGTTCGGTGTCGTAGGGCGTGCCGTCTTCCAGGATGCGGCGCGAGGCCTCGTGCAGGCGCTGGTAGGAGGCGGGCTCGAACAGCTCGCGCTGGCGGCGGAACGGCGGCGGCGGCTGGTCCGAAGGCAGGCCGGCGATCAGGAACAGTTCGTCCGACCACCAAAGGCTGTCGCTTTCCGGGTCCCAGCTCCAGCTGCCGATGCGGGCCACGTGCTGGGCCTGGTTCAGCAGCACTTCCCGCTCGCGCAGCTGCGCCTCGATCTGCTTGTAGGCGGTGATGTCGGTATGGGTGCCGATGACCCGGCGCGGGCGCCCCTCCAGCGTCCAGGCGATCACCCGGCCGCGGTCGAGGATCCAGCGCCAGCCGCCGCGGGCGTCGCGCACGCGGTACTCGACCTGGTACTTGGCGTGGCGGCCGGCGAGGTGGTTCTGCAGGGCCTCGGCGACACGGCCCTGGTCGTCCGGATGGATCAGTTCGCGCCAGCTGTGCAGTTCGTCGCCGAGGTAGTCGCGCGGATAGCCGAGCATGCTCAGGCAGCGGCCCGACCGGTAGACCTTGCCGGTGTCGGCGCTCCAGTCCCACAGGCCGTCCTGGGCGTTCTCCAGCGCGAAACGCCAGCGCGCGCGGTCGGGCGATTCGGCCAGCCCCGGGTCCTCGTCCACCGCCAGCAGGCTGACCGTGTAGCCGTGGATGTCGCCCTCGGCATCGCGCGCCGCCAGCAGCAGGCAGTCGATCTCGACGCCCTGGCCGCGGTGGCGATGGTGGATCTGCCGGTCCGGGTTGGCGGCCAGCTGGGCCATGGCGCCGGTCAGGACCTGCCGCAATTCGGCCTCCAGCGCCGGGGTGACCAGTTCGCGGGCGCGATCGTTGGCGGCCAGCAGCCGGCCGCTGCCGTCCAGCGCCAGCAGCGCATGCCGCGAGGGGTGTTGCAGCAGGCTGGTCAGGAAGGCGGTGTCCATCCCACTCCATCGGCGCCGTGTCGACCCGAGGGTAACCCCCCGCGCCGGCCGGTAACACCCCGGCCTGCCCGGGCTGTGAGCCGCGCCACAGTCCCGCCCGCGGCGCGGGCTTAACCCGTGACGGAGTTCAATGACATAATGCCGGGCCGCGCGCCTGTAGCTCAGCCGGATAGAGTAGTGGCTTCCGAAGCCATTGGTCGGGGGTTCGAATCCCTCCAGGCGCGCCATTTCCCCTTCGGGAACCAGGGTTCGGGTTTTCCGATTCAGGATTCCCGATCGGCCTGACGGCCTCCCTCTGCCCCACCCTGATCGCCCGGCTTTCGCCCGAACAGGCGGCGGGCGTTGCCGACGCGCAGCTTGGCTTTTTCCTCGGCGCTCAGGTCCAGCCGTTCCAGCGCTTCCAGCGTGCGGCCCAGGCCGATCTGCGGGTAGTCCGAGCCGACCAGCACGCGGTCGATGCCGACATTGCGCAGGGTCCAGACGAACTCCTCTTCGATCGGCGAGTCCGCGGCCAGCAGCACTGTGGCGGACAGGTCGAAGTAGAGGTTGTCCATCGAGAAGCCCTCGGCGGTGCGCGCCAGGGCCACCACGTTCCAGAAGCGGAAGTTCAGGCCGCCGATGTGGGCCAGGACGAAGGTGGTGCCCGGGGTCCGCGCCACCAGGCTGAACAGGCGCTCGCTGTCGCCGGGCAGGATGTTGGCGTTGTCGAGCAGGACCACCACGTCCAGCTCGCCGGCCCGGCGCACCAGGGCTTCCGAGCGCGGATCGGCCAGGTCGAAGCGCTGGGTGTGCGGATGCAGCTTGAGCATGCGCACGCCCTGCGCCGCCACCCGGGCCAGTTCGTCCAGCGCGGCCTGGCCGTCGTAGGGATGCACGGTCGCGACCGCGACCAGGTCGGGGTGCTGCTTGGCCAGCGCGATCATGCGGTCGTTGCCGGCGCGGATCGCGGCGAGGTCGCCTTCGTGCGCCTGGTTCGGGCCGCCGAACCACATCACCGCCGCGCCCTCGAGCGCCAGCCCGTCCCTGGCGGCATCGGCGCGGAACTGCTGCAGGGACGCTTCGCCCTCGCGCAGGTGCACGTGCACGTCGAACACCGGCGTGCCCGCCAGTGCGGACAGCGGCAGCGCCACCGCCAGCAGCAGGCTGCGGATCACGGGCAACGCCGTCGGCCGGGGACGGGGGCGATATGCGGGCACGGCGTCTTCCATGGCGGATTCCTCGTTGACTGGCCACCAGCTTGTCGCCGGATCGGCGCGCGATCAATAACGCACGAGGTAGTCAAACGTGTTCCGCGCGCGCCGTCTGGCAGCGTGTCGCCATCACCCGCCGCGTCTGCTCGTTGGCGGGGAACCAGAGTTCGGTGCGCAGCGATGCGGGCGAAATGCTGTGCGGAAGCCCGAACACCGTCTGCACCAGCAGGAAGGACAGGCTGCCGACCGGGGTGTCCATGATCACGCGCAGATAGGGATCGCCGGCGGCGCGCGGCTGCCCGATGCCGTCGGCGCCATAGCGCTGCAGCAGCGAGGCCTCGAGCCGGTCCACCCGCTCGGCCAGCGAGGGCCGCGCCAACTGCTCCGAACGCAGCTGGCGCAGCAGCGCGAAGCCCACCTCGGGCGCGTTCCGGACCTGCGACAGCATGCCGCCGGGATGGACCAGGGCGGCGATCATGTCCATCTGGGTCGGCGGCCCGTCCATGGATTCCAGGAAGCCGGCCATGCCGATGCCGCACAGCCACTGGCCGCCCTCGGTCATCGCATTGATCATCCAGTCGGCGTTGAACACGATGCCCGGATAGGGCTCGTGCGCCACCAGCATTTCCGACAGCGCCTTGAAGCCCGGCGTTTCCCGCACCTGGTCGGCCCCGAACTCGCGGAAGGCCGGCGCGAAACCGGCGCTGAGCAGGGCGGCGTTGCGGTCGTCGGTGGAGGCGCCGGTCTCGCGCGACCAGCGCAGCACCAGGTCGCGGCTGGGTTTGGCGCGTCCCTGCTCGACGAAACTCAGGTGCCGCTGCGAGATGCCCAGCCGCAGCGCGAGCTCCATCTGCGACACGCCCAGGGACATCCGCATGCGCTTGAGGTTCCGGGCGAGCCAGGCGGGGTCGGGGCGGCTGTTCATGGCGTAGGGGGCCTGCGGGGTCCCGGCGTCGGCCGATTCTAGCCGGCCCCGGCGCGCCGTTCGTCGGCGTTCGGGGATGCGTTCAGGAAAGCGGCGGTGCCGGTTTTGTCCAGACCACGCGCCTGATTCCGTTCATTGCTGGTGCGCCCACCGGACACGGTGGCGCCAGACCCCCCGACCCAAGAAGGAAACCCTCATGTTCAAGCGCACTTCGCTCCTTGCCGCCTGCTGCCTGCTCAGCGCCCCGGTCCTGGCCGCTGGCGACGACTGGACCGGCTGGTACGTCGGCGCCCACGCCGGCCACGGCAGCGGCAGCTCCGACGCCCGCGCCAGCCTGGGCGGACAGTGGAGCATCGAATCCCAGGCCCTGCGCGACCACGTCACCAACAACTGGTCGACCGATCTGGACCCCAGCGGCAGCGCCTACGGCCTGCAGTTCGGCTACAACCACCAGTTCGGCAACGGCTTCGTGCTGGGCGCCGAACTCGACTACAGCCAGCTCAACCTCGACGACTCGCGCGCCACCGGCCTGGTGCCGGTGCCCACGTTCGGGTCGCTGAGCTACGACTTCGGCAACCGCATCGAGCTCGAGGACCAGGCCTCGCTGCGCGCGCGTTTCGGCTGGGCCAGCGGCCGCCATCTGTTCTTCCTGACCGGCGGCTGGACCCAGGTGGACGCCGAGGCGGTGGCCACGGTCGCCAGCAACGGCGGCTACCTCAAGGCCGGGCGCCGCTCCGACACGCTCGACGGCAGCATCTTCGGCGCGGGTTACGAGTTCGATTTCGGCAACCGCTGGTCGCTGCGCGCCGAGTACCTGGCCACCGACCTGGACGAGCTGCGCTTCGACACCGTGTACCTGCCCGGCAGCACCTTCGTGACGCCGGCCTATACCGAATCGTTCCGCCAGGACGTCGACTTCGACAGCTTCCGCATCGCGCTGAACTACCGGTTCTGAAAAAAGTCCGCCGCGGAAATCCGCGGCGGCCGGGAAACACGGATGACGCGGGCGGCCCCGGGCCGCCCGCGGCGTTTCCGTCAGAACGACTGCGTATAGCGCACGTAGGGCACGCGGCCGTAGCCGTCGTAGAGGTTGAAGTCGTAACCGCGGCCGGTCGGGTCCAACGGGTCCAGCACCGGATCCTTGTCGGCGATGTTGTTCACGCCCACCACGAAGACGCCCTTCCAGGGCGCGTTCCAGCTGATCTGCAGGTCGTGGGTGGTCCACGACGGCAGGGTCAGGGAAAGCGTCGGGTCCGGCGTCGCGCGCAGCGCATTGCGCGAGCCGGTGGAGTCGATGTGGTTGATGTTCCAGGCGAAGCTGAAGTCGCCGACGCTGTAGACGTTCTGCAGCTGGGCCCGGAACTCCGGCGTGCGCTCGATGCCGACCAGGTTCTGGCCGCCGTTGAAGCTGTATTCCTTCACCCAGCTGACCTGCAGCTGGTTGCGCAGCGTGCCGGCGTTGCCCAGCTCGAAGTTGGTGCGCACGTTCAGGTCGTAACCCGAGGTCTCCAGGTCGCCCTGGTTGGCGAAGCCGCGCTGCACGTACAGGATCAGGCCGGTGGCCGGGTCGCGCGCCAGGCCCAGGCCCAGCTGCGGGTTCGGCACCGCCTGGCTCACCGGCAGGCCGGTGACGCCCGTGGTCGGCAGGTTGCTCAGGCCCGGGGGGCAGCCGCCCAGGGTCGGGTCGTCCAGGCAGGCGATGATCGTGTCGGTGCTGATGCCGGCGATCAGGTTGTCGATCTCGATGCGGTAATAGTCCAGGCTCAGGTTCAGCCACTCGGTCGCATCCCAGGCGACGCCGAAGCTGAGCTGCTTGGAGGTTTCCGACTCCAGGTTCGGGTTGGCGATGGACCACGCGGTGACCTGCGGGGTCACGGTGTCGCCGGTGACCGGGTCGGTGCACTGCGAGGTCAGGCCGAAGGCCACGCAGGTCTGCGGGTCGGTGACGAAGTCGGCGCTCGACGAGGGCTGGGCGCTGAGGATCGGAATCGGCGGCGCGGCGAAACCTTCGCCGTAGGAACCGCGGATGGTCAGGCTGTCCAGCGGCTGCCAGCGGAAGGCGACCTTGGGCGAAAAGTCGGCGCCGTAGTCGCTGTACTTGTCGTAGCGGCCGGCCAGCGTCGCCTCGAAGCTGCTCCAGATCGGGAACAGGGCCTCGAAGTACGCGGCGCGGATCGTGCGGCCGCCGGCGGCCGAGTTGCCCGCCGAACCGCCGATCACGCCGGCTTCGGAAAGCGAGTCGTACTGGTCGTAGTAGTCCTCGCTGCGGTATTCGGCGCCGACGGCCAGGCTGGACGTGCCGCCCGGCAGTTCGAACATGTCCATGCTGGCGACCGCGAAGATCTCCTCGTTCAGCGTCGCCGACTCGCGGCCGATGGTGGCCTTCATCGCGTTGAGCGTGTTGGCCGAGTTGCCGCTGGGGTTGAAGATGTCGTAGGTGCCGTCGGCGATGAATTGCTCGGCGATCGGGATCACGACGTAGTTGCGGCCGGTGGTGAAGGCCTTGAACTCGTTGCGGCGCATGCCGACGTCCAGGTCCACCGGGCCCATGCGGCCCTGCAGGCCCAGCAGCAGGTCGTAGGCGTTGGAGTCGACGGTGTCGTCGCGGGTGCCGAGCGCGGCGAAGCGGTGCAGCACGAACAGGTCGGTGGCGAACGGATTGTTCGGCGTGTTGGCCGGCGCGAACGCCGCCGCCAGGCTGGGCGCATAGCGGCCGAACGAGAACACCCGGTTGACCGAGGTGTTCATGTACATGGTCCAGTCGTCGCTGATGTCGTAGCTGCCGCGGGCGAAGAAGCCGTCCTGGCGGATCTCGGCCTCGTCGGCCGCGACCAGGCCAAAGTCGTAGAAGCAGCGGTTGCCGACCACGCTGAAGGCGGTCTCGGCGCAGCCGCCCGGAACCACCGAAGTGCCCGCCGTCGGGCCCGAGGGCGCCGTGAAGAAGGTGCCGTCGAGGTTGGCGTAGTTGTTGGAGAAGGTCGAGGCGCCGGTGCGGGACCACTCGCGCTCGCGCGCGAAGACGATGCCGCGGTTGCTGTAGGACGCACCCGCCAGCAGGCTGCCGCGGTCGCCCGAGATGCCGAAGATGACCGAACCTTCTTCGGTCTCGCCGCCGTCGCGCTTGGGATTGGACGAGCCGACGCTGACCTGTACGCCGCTGAAGTCGCGGCGGGTGATGATGTTGATGACGCCGGCGATGGCGTCGGATCCGTAGATCGCGGACGCGCCGTCGGACAGGATCTCGATGCGCTCGACCGCGGCCAGCGGGATCGAGTTCAGGTCCTGGCCCGAGCCGGTGGCCGGGCTGACCGGCGCGCGCCGGCCGTCGATCAGCACCAGGGTGCGGCTGGAGCCGAGGCCGCGCAGGCTGATCTGCGCTGCCGCCTGGGCCGCGCTGCCCGACTGCGGACGGAAGGAGCCGAAACTGTTGAAGGTGGTGTCACGCAGGTACTCGGAGACCGAGATGTCGCCGCTCAGGTCCAGCTGCTGGCGGGTGATCACCGTGACCGGCAGCGCGCCCTCGATGTCGGCGCGCTTGATGCGCGAGCCGGTGACCTCGATCTGGTCGAGCGTGGTCGTCTCTTCCGCGTCCGCGTCCTGGGCGGACACCAGCCCCGGTGCGGCCAGGCCGGCGAAGGCCGTGGGCAGCAGCGCGAGACGAATGGCGTCCCGCAGTTTGGAATGGGTCATTTCAGTTCTCCGATGGTTTCGTTATGCGTGCGTTAAAGCACGCAACGACGGTAGGTCTTGCCGCCCGGCTTTTCTTTTCCGTTCCTGTCCGTTGGCGCACCGTGGCTGCCGTCACGCTCAGGCGTGCGCGAACTGCGGCGCCGCGGCCCGGAACTCCTTGGCGGAGCGGCCGAAGCTGCGCCGGAACGCGCGCGCGAACGAACTCTGGTTCTCGAAACCGCAGGCCTCGGCGATCTCGCTCACCGAATACGGCGTGCCCGCCAGCAGCGAGCGGGCGCGGTCCAGGCGCACGCGGCAGGCGTAGCTCTGCGGGCTGTCGCCGTAGACGCGGTGGAAGGTCTTGGTGAAGTACCAGGGCGAGAAGTTGGTCAGCGCGGCGAGTTCGGGGATGTGCACCACGCGGTCGGCGTGGCCCTCGACGTACAGGCGTGCCCGCTGCAGCCGCGCCAGCACCTGGCATTTGCGCAGGTAGCTGCGGCCCGGGCAGCTGTCGGCGCGCGGCAGCAGGGCCCGCTGGCAGGCGGCGAGCCGTTCCACCAGGGCGTTGAGCGAAGGTTCGCGCATCCAGAAGTGGGTCATCGGTGCGTCCTGCGCCTGCAGCGCCTGGCGCACCAGCCGGTAGGTGCGGCGGTCGAGCCGGCCGCTGCCGGGCATCAGGGCGGCGGCGGCCAGGCCGGCGGGGTTGCGCAGCGCGGCGCCGTTGAGCGCGATCGCGACCGCGATGCCGCCCGGGCCCATGCGCAGCGTGGGCGCGGAGTCGCGATCAAGCACCAGCCAGCGGCGCGCCCCGAGTTCGAACCTGCCCTCGAGCGAACGCACCTCGGCCCGACCGGCCAGCACCAGGAAGATCGCGGCGGTGCCGGCCGCGACCTGCAGGCCGGAGGCCGGCTCGACCAGGGCGATGTCGCACAGGGCCAGGCGCGGGGTCGGCGATTCGCCCAGCAGGCCGGCACGGCCAAAACGGATGTGATGTTCCTGAAGCCACATGGCACGCTCCTCGTTGGGGGAGCGGCCAGTGCACCGGGACGGCCGGATCGGGTAAGGAAGTCTGGCCGAAGCTTTGCGGAATCTTTTCCGAATTCCTCCCGATGCGGTCCCGAAACGCCGCCGGGCCGAATCAGATCAGTGACTTGCGTCCAGGCTGGCCAGGCCGACGTCGTGCCCGCCGTCCGCGGTCTGGCCGAGGATCAGATGATCCGTATCGCGCCCCAGGCTGAGCTGGAAGGACAGGCCATTGGCCGGCAGCGGCACGTAGCGGTGCACGGGCCCGTCCGGTTTCGCCGGGAGGGGCGGCGCCTCCGCCAGGTCCACGGGCAGCGCCTCCATCTGGGTGGCGTTGCGGATCAGCAGGATCCACAGCCGGTCGTCGCGCAGGTCCCAGCCGCGGTAGCCCAGCGCCGTGGGCACCTCGGCGACGACGCTCCGCGGGTCGCCCTGCAGGTCGGTCGGCAGCGCGAACAGGCCGTTGCTCAGGGTGTCGGTGAACAGCACCCGGTCGCGCCGCCGGTCCAGGCGCGCGAAGCCGACCTGGTCCCGGTGCCGCACGAAGGTCCAGGGACCGCGTTCATCCGCGCGCTCGTACAGGCTGAGGCGGTCGCTGTTGCCGGCGTCGCGGCTGCCGACCAGCAGGCGCCGCGGATCGAGCAGCAGCCCGTAGTCCGGATCCGGATCGCGGTCGAGCGCGAGACGCTGGCTGCGCCGCGAGAGCCGGTCGACCAGGTACAGCCCCGGGCCGTCCCGCCCCTGGCCCGCCGCCAGCAGCTGGTTGCCGTCCGCCGTCCAGCTGGGCGCGAACCGTCCGGCCGGCACCATGTCCTCCACCGGCTGGGGTTCGCCGAATCCGCCGAGCGCGTCGCGGCTGGCCAGCCACAGCCCGTCCCGGCCCGAACGGTCCGAGAAGAAGGCGTACTGCCGGCCCGTGGCGTCGACCGCCACCGCCCACTCGTTGCCGCTGGAGCCCAGCACCGGGCTCGGCGTCGCGGTGCTTCCTTCCACCGCGAACTCGGCAAGGTTGCGGCGCAGCCGCGGGATCTCGTAGGCGACCCGGTCGGCGCGTGCCGCCACGTCGGGGTAGGACGCCGGCGTGATGCCCAGGCGCTCGACCCGGCGCGTCTCCAGGTCGAGGCGGAACAGGCCGGGCTGGCTGCCGTCGGCGCTGGCGAAAACGATGCCTCGTCCGTCCGCGGTCCAGTCCAGGCCCCAGATGTCGCGGTTGAGGCTGGTCAGCCGCTCGGGCCGTCCGCCCGCCAGCGGCACCCGCCACAAGTCGGCGGGACCCAGGCCGCGGCGGAAGGCGACCCACTGGCCGTCGGGCGAGACGCGCGGCTCGATGTCCATCTGGCTGCCGTCGGCCTCGTAGTCGAGTGCCCGCCACTCGCCGGTGTCCAGCGAGAGGATGAAGATGTTGCGCGGCACCTTGGGGAAACGGAAGCCGCCCATGATCAGGCCGCGACCGTCGGGCAGCCAGTCGTAGAACAGCACCACGTTGGGCGTGCACTCGCCGACGCGACGCGGCTCGCCGCCGGAGGCCGGCATCAGCATCAGGTCGCACCTGCCGGGCGCACGGCGCTGGAAGGCGATCTGGCGGCCGTCCGGCGACCACACCGGCACCGCATCGAATTCGTCAGGGCCCGGTGAACTGACCGCCTTGGGTTCGGCGTACATCGCCGCCTGCACGTAGAGCCTGGACCGGTTGCTGTCGGTGGGCGCGCGCGAGTACACCACCTGCGATCCGTCCGGCGACAGCCGCGGCATCACCTCCGAGTCGGTGCTGGCGGCGATGACGGTGGTTTCGAGCGCGGCCGGCGCCGGAGGCGGCGCGGGCGCGGGCGCGCCATCGGGCGCCTGCCGCGACCACAGCGCCGCGGCCAACAGGACTACGGCCGCCAGGCCCGCCATCCAGACGACGCGGCGGACCGGAGCCCGCGCCGGTGCCACCGCATCGTTCGCGGCGGCGGGTGGTGCGGCCGGCGCGCCAGGCGGCGCGATCTCCGGCAGCCATTCCACCGGGGCCAGCAGGCGGTAGCCGGACTTGGCGATCGTCTCGACGTAGCGCGGCGCGTCGGCGTTGTCGCCGAAGGCGCGACGCAGCGCGGTGATGGCCTGGGTCAGCACGTCGCCGGTCGGGAAGGTGTTGGGCCAGACCTGGTCCATCAGCTCCTCGCGCGTCACCACCTGGCCGGGCTGGCGCGCCAGGGCCACCAGCACGCCCTGGGTCTTGACGGTCATCTTGTGGGTGTCGCCGCCGCCGTCGCGACGCAGCTCGCGCGCCAGCAGGTCGGCGACGAAATCGCCCACCCGCAGGCGAGGACTGGGAGGCTCGGGAATATTCGGATGCGGGGCGCGCATGGGGTGGGACCTCAGGCCTGGCCCGATTCTGGGGGAGTGCGCGCAGGGGCCACAAGGCGGGTGCGGGAATGACCAGATTCGGCATCATCGCCGGGCCGGAGCGGCATCCCGGCGGTCCGGGCCATGGCGGTCAGCGCGGATTTTCCGCCGCGGCGTCGGCGTCGCGCACCGGCACCGCCTCCGCACCCGGTGCTTCCACCGTGTAACCCTTCTGCGCCAGGGCCGCCAGGTAACCCGAGGGCCCGACCACCTGGGCCATCGACAGCAGCGCGAAACTTTCCGGATGCGTGGCCAGCGCCTTCTCGGCGTCGGCCAGCCAGGCCGCCTGCACCCGCGCCGGCAGTTCGTCGAAACCGCGCGACTGGCCCAGGCCGCTCTGCAGCAGGGCGTCGGTGCAGGCCTTGGCGTTGTCGGTGTAGGTGAGCGACTGCAGTTTGGCCACGTCGCCCAGTGCCCAGGCGTTGGCGCGTTCGGCCAGCGTGTCCAGGTCGAATTCGACCTGGTCCAGCGTCCGGCGGAAACACTCGAGGTCGTCCAGCGGGCGCGCGGCGAATTCCTTCACCGCGGCCTTGGCGTCTTCGACCACCAGGGTGACCCGTGCCCGCTGCACCGGCACGTCGGCGCGCCTGGCGGCGCGCGTGAGCACCTCGCGCACCACGTCGCGCTGGCTCAGGTCGTGGGCGTCCAGCGCCTTCTCGCGCAGGTCCAGGGCCGCCAGGATCGGCCGGCGTTTCTCCACGCCGCGGTCGCGGCCCAGGTAGGTGGCCTTGAGCCGGGTCCAGCGCGCGTAGTCGGCCGGCGGCAGCACGTCCACCAGCTTCTCCTTGCCCGGGTTGTTGCGCGCCGACATCAGCGAGGGCAGCAGGAAGACGCCGCCCAGCGCCGCACCTTTTGCCTCGACTTTCACCGTCGGCGGCATCAGCAGCACCCCGGAGGCGGCGATGCGGCGCTCGACCTCGAGCGTGTTCCACTCCATGCGCTTGGGCAGCGGCCACAGCGTGCCCAGGACCCAGAGCACGCGGCCGTCGCGCGACACTTTCCACAGGCCGGGGCCGGGCTGCGCGCCGCTGACCACCACCACGTCCATCAGCTTCAGGCCGTCGATTTCCTCGGGCAGCGCTTCCTCGGCCGGCGGCCCTTCGGCAGGCGCGGAGGCGGCGGCGAACGGGGCGGCGACCACGAGGAGCAGCGGCAGCAGCAGACGACGGAATGCGGGCATGCGGAACCTTCGCGGACGGTCCGGCGGCGCCGGGCTCGGGCGATTCTAGGCCGCGTCAGTCCGCGCTCACGTCGCCGTCGACATAGAACCACTGCTGGCGTTCATGTACGAAGCGGCTGGCCTCGCGCAAGCGGCCGGCGCGCGCCCCGCCCTGGCGATGGCGCGCGACGAACTCGACCACGGCGGTGTCGCCGGCCGGCAGGTGCCGCTTCACGTCGAGGCCGAGCCAGCGCAGCGGCGGGTCGGACTGCAGGTCCAGCGCCGGCGGCCGCGTCGACGGATGCCAGGTGGCCAGCAGGTAGTCGGCCAGGCCCAGGGCGTAGGCGCTGTAGCGCGAACGCATCAGGGCCTCGGCGTCGGTGGCCGGCGCGCCGGCATGCAGCGGTCCACAGCAAGCGGCATAGGCGCCGCGGCCGCAGGGGCAGTCCACGCGGCGCTCAGCCCTTGCGCGCGTCGAGGATGATCTTCGCCATCGCGGCGTCGCCCTTCTCGATCAGCTCGACCGGCGTGAACGAAAAGCCGGTGAGCACCATCGCCTCACCCACGCACCACTCGCGCTGTTCCTTGGTGAAGGCGGCGGCGCCGGCGGCGGCGGCGGCCAGCAGCTCGGGCGAGGGAACGGTGTCCTGCGGTTCGGGCGCGCGCTTGCCGGCCTTGCCCGGCGAGGCGGCCGCGTCCGCGGCCTTGTCGGCCTCGGCCTTGAGCCAGGCCACGCGCGCCAGCGCCACCGCCAGGCGGTCGCCGCCGTCCCTGAGCTTGGGCACGGCCGTGGCCAGGGCGCCCAGCAGCGCGTCGCGTTCGACGCCCAGCGCCTGCACTTCCTTCTCCAGCGTGCCGATGCGCGCCTGCATCGTCGCGGTGGCCTGTTCCAGCTGCACGATCTCGGTGGCCGGGTCGACCAGGGACTTGGCGCCGAGCAGGCGCATCACCTTTTCGCTCAGCCGCGCGTGGATGGCCGGGTCGGAGAACTTCAGGTCGCGCGCGGCGGTCTGCCAGGCCAGGGCGACCTGGCTGACGGTCTGGGCCTTCTCCGGCGGCAGCGCCTCGTTCACCGCGTCGGCGCTGGCCGTGGTGCTGGCGTTGATCGCCGACTGGATGGCCAGGTCCAGGCGCTCGCACAGCTCGGTCTTCTGGAAGTCGCGCGAGAGTTTGCGCAGCTCGATGCGGCAGTCGATCAGCAGGGAGCGCAGGTCCTTCATGGCGCCATTCTATGCCCCTGCGGCCGGGCCGCGCCTAGCGGGCCAGCAGGAAGTGCAGCAGGTTGTTCTGGAAGTAGGCGTTCACCGAGAGCTGGTCGTGGGTCTCGCACAGGAAGAAGCTCTGGGCCAGCGGGAAGAACGCCGAGGGCTGGCCGGCCACGGGCGGCAGGCCGCGGCCGAGCTGGGAGTCGCGGGTGACCAGCATGTCGCCGGGCTGCATCAGCAGGCGCTCGTAGTCCACGCCCGGGACCCGGGCCTTCACCTGGTCGGGCCGGATCACCAGGCGCTCGCCCTTTTCGTCGCGGTCGAGCACGGCCCGGGCCGGCGTCAGGGTGCAGTCGCCGCCGAACACCGCCACTTCGACGCCGTCGGCGCGGGTCGGGGCGCTGAGCGCGCGCTGGAACTGCCGCGCCCGGGCCAGGTGGCGCACGAAGTACGCCTGCAGCTCGGCCATGCGCAGTTCGCCGGTCTCGCGGTCGGGCGCATCGGCCAGCACCCGCGCCTCGACCTCGGGCGAGAACACCGACCAGCGCCGCACGCGCCAGGCGTCGGCGTTGTAGATGTCGAACGGGATGGGCTTGCCTTCGGTGGAATACACCACCGGCGCATCCGGATGCGGCAACGCTTCGAAAGGCGTGGCGAAGGTGACCAGCACCTCCACCGGCACCGTGCGCAGCGCGACCTTGAACCCCTGCTGCAGGCGCTCGAGGCTGGTCACGGCGCCCAGGCTGGGCGTGCCCAGCAGCACCATGCGCCGGATGCGGTGCGCGCCTTCGTCCCAGGGGATGAACTCGTCCGAGGTCATCACGTCCCGGGGGCCGTAGCGCAGGTAGTAGTTGGCGATCAGGCCGCCGTTGCTGTGCGCCAGGATGTCCACCGGCAGGTCCGGGTCGCCGTAGTCGCGGCGGATCTGGTCGATCAGGTCGTGCAGCTGGCGCACGGCGACCAGGTTCTCCTTGCGCCAGTCGTACAGCAGCACGTAATAGCGGCGGCGGTCGGTGTCCGAGACCGGCGTTCCCGGCGTGCTGCGCTTGAAGCGGCCGACGTTTTCGAGCGTGTCGATCAGCGCGCCGTAGAAGTCGGTGCGGGCGACGCCGTAGAACAGGTCGCCCGGCACCAGGCCGCCACCCTCGGCCTCGGCCGCCTTCATGCGCGCCAGCTCGCGGTATTCGCTGAAGGCCAGGGTGCCCAGGCCGCCGGGCCAGAATTGCTTGCCGGTGTCCTTCTCGACCAGGGTCGAGCCCATCAGGCCGTGGATCAGGATGATGGGCGGCTGGTGCGGGTTCTGCGCGTCGGCTTCGTAGAGCCGCGCCAGGTCGGGACGGTCGGGCGTGCCCGCGCAGGCGGCCAGCAGCAGGGTGGAGAACAGCAGCAGGCTTCGGAACAGGCGGATCATGCCGCGATTCTCCATCGCCGCCGCGGCCCGGGCGAGGCCGCGACAGCGGATTTTCTGGCGTGTCAGGTCGCCAGCGCGGCCTCCGTCGCATCCAGGCGCGGATAGTCGGTGAAGCCGGCGGCACCGGGGGTGTAGAGCGTAGCGGCGTCAAGGTCCGCGATCGGCGCACCCGTACGCAAGCGTTCGGGCAGGTCGGGGTTGCTGACGAATGGACGGCCAAAGGCGACCAGATCGGCCACGCCCGCCGCGAGGTCGGCCTCGGCGCGCGCGCCGTCGTAACCGCCGTTGAGGATCAGGGTGCCCGGGAAGGCCTTGCGCACCGCCGGCAGCAGGTCGGCCGGCACGGTGCCGCCGCCCAGGTGCAGGTAGGCGATGCCGCGCTGCGCCAGCTCGGCCACGGTGGCCAGGAACTCCTCGCGCTCGCCCTCGAAGTTGGCTTCCAGGTCGTTGAACGGGTTGAACGGGCTCAGGCGCACGCCGACGCGCCCGGCGCCGATCGCGGCGATGGTGGCGTCCACGGTCTCGAGCAGGAAACGCCGGCGGTTCTCGCCGCTGCCGCCGTAGGCGTCCTGGCGCTGGTTGCTGCGCGGGTTGAGGAACTGGGCCAGCAGGTAGCCGTTGGCGGCGTGCAGCTCGACGCCGTCGACGCCGTTTCGGACAGCCAACGTGGCGGCGTCGGCAAAGGCGTCGCGCACCGCCGCCAGGTCGGCCGCATTCATGGCCTCGGGCACCGGGTGCGCCTGCATGCCGGCGCGGTCGGTCCAGATCTGGCCGGCGGCGGCGATCGCCGACGGCGCCAGCAGGCGCGCGCCCGCCGGCTGGTTGGCGGGGTGGCCGATGCGGCCGGTGTGCATCAGCTGGATGAAGAACTTCGCGCCGCCGGCGTGCACCGCCGCGGCGATCTCGCCCCAGGCGCGGGCCTGGTCCGGGGTGTACAGGCCGGGGATGCGGGCGTAGCCGAGTGCGTCCGGGGCCGGGGCGACGCCCTCGCTGATGATCAGGCCGGCGGAGGCGCGCTGGGCGTAGTAGTCGCGCATCAGGGCGTTGGGAACATTGCCTTCGGCGCGGGAACGGGTCATCGGCGCCATGACGATGCGGTTCTGCAGGTCGAGCTTGCCTAGGCGGGTGGGCTGGGTGAGCTTGGTGGCCATGTCGGGATCTCCGTGGAGGTGACCAGAACATGGGCCTGTTCACCATCGCAACAAAGAGGCCGATTCATTACGTAACGTTTCCTAAACGCAACGACAAAATGACGCCACGCCGACGCCCCAGGGCGTGCAATGGCGCCATGCGTATTGTCCTGGCCCTGCTGCTCGCGCTTTGCCCGGTCGCCCCGGCGGCGGCCGAGCCCTTCGCGAACTCCCGCTTCGAGACCATCGACGGCGTGCGGGTGCATCTGCGCCAGTGGCCGGCCGGGGGCGCCCGCACGGGCTGCCCGGTGCTGCTGGTGCACGGCCTGGGCGGGTCCACCTTCTCCTTCCGCGACCTGGCGCCCGCGCTGGCGGCGGCCGGCCACCCGGTCTGGGCCCTGGACCTGCCGGCCTACGGCTACAGCGCCCGCGAGCCCTTCCCGCGCACGGCGGGGGTCGCGCTCGGGCCCTGGCTGGAGGCCCAGGCACCAGGCCAGGCCTGGTGCCTGCTCGGCCATTCGATGGGCACCCGGGTGGTGGCCGAACTGGCCCTGCAGCCCGGCCGGGCCCGCAGCGTGGTCTACATCGCCGGCAACCCGGTGCTGTCCGCGCGCGAACTGCGCAGCCGCGAGCGGTTCCGGTCGCCGCGCTTCCGGCGTTTCATCGCCGGCCTGGTCGAAAGCCGCTACCTGGGCCAGCCCGAACGCATCGCCGGCCTGATCGAACGTGCCTACAACCGCGAGCCGCGCCCCGAGGAAGTCGCCGGTTACCTGGAGCCGCTGCAGACGCCGGGCACCGCCCTGGCCATCCTCACCGGCTATTCCGCCCAGTGGCCGCCCCCGGTGGACGCCGCCCGCCTCGACCGCGTCCCCAGCCTGGTGGTCTGGGGCGAAGACGACCGCTGGGTGAAACCCGAGGTGGCCGAGCGCATGCGCCGGGAACTGCCGTCCGCGCGCTGGGTCACCATCGCCGGCGCCGGCCACGCGCCGATGGAGACCCACGCGGCGCAGACCGCCGAGGCGGTGCTCGCCCAGTTCGGCGCGGACCCGATGGGACGGCAGGCCGT
Source organism: uncultured Arenimonas sp. (assembly GCA_965650505.1). Lineage (GTDB taxonomy): Bacteria > Pseudomonadota > Gammaproteobacteria > Xanthomonadales > Xanthomonadaceae > Arenimonas. Next base: position 418 of record CBFGOZ010000021.1, on the reverse strand, counting down.
GCAGGCGGCGCAAAGGGCCGGACGTCCTCCGGCCGCCCCAGGTCGTTGATCACCCTCGCCGGCGTTCAGCGTCGGCCGCGGCGCCTGCGTTAGGCTGCGGCCATCCGTCGAAGGAGAGTCCGATGCGCACCCTGCCCCCCGTCCTGTCCGCCCTCGCCGTCCTGCTGCTCGCCGCCTGCGCCACGCCCGCCTCGGAGGCCGATGCGGGCTCCGGCAACGCCGCCGGCCCGGACGCGCCCGTCAGCACCCCCGCATCCCCCGCCCCGGAGGCACCCGCCATGACCTGCGACGCCGACAAAGTGCAGTGGACCCTCGGCCAGCTCGCCGACGAGGCCCTGGTCGCCAAGGCCAAGATGCAGGCCGGCGCCGAACGCATGCGCGTGATCAAGCCCGGCATGGCCGTGACCATGGACTACCG
>CBFGOZ010000020.1:0-17164 GCA_965650505.1 uncultured Arenimonas sp. | reverse complement strand
ATGATCGTCGAGACCCTGCAGGGCTGGATCGACCAGGACCGCAAGCACACCGCGCTGAAGGCGCTGCAGGGCATGGTCTGGAAGGAGGGCTACGTGCGCGGCGACTACGCGGCGCACATGTATCCCGACGCGGCCGAGGCGCTGCGCCGGTGGCATGGGCAGGGGCACGCCATCAACGTGTATTCGTCGGGTTCGGTCGCGGCGCAGAAGCTGTTCTTCGGCTACAGCGCGGCGGGCGACCTCAGTCCGCTGGTGTCGCACTGGTTCGACACCGAGATGGGCGGCAAGCGCGAGGCCGCCAGCTACGGCCGCATCGTCGCGGCGATCGGGGTGCCGGCGCCGTCGGTGCTGTTCCTGTCGGACGTGGTCGAGGAGCTCGACGCGGCCCGCGAGGCCGGCCTGCGCACCGTGCTGATCGACCGCCTGGCGGACTATCCGCAGCCGCGCCGCGGCGACGACACCCACGGGCATCCGCGCGCCGAGGATTTTTCGGCCATCCGTCCCGAGGAAATCTGAGCGCATGGTCCTGACCCCTCGGGTGGACGCGCCCTGATGCTCCCGTCCATGAGGCCGTTCCGCTGCCCGGCCTGTGGCCCGTCCCTGCTCGTCAGGATCGGCCCGGACGAGACCCAGGTGCGCTGCCTGCGCTGCCGCGGCACGCCGGTGCATCTTTCCGTCATCGAGGCCATCAGGACGTTCGCGCCGCCCCTGGGCGCACTTTCCGTCTGCGAACTGTCCACCCGCGGCGCCCTGACGGCCTTCCTGCGCCGGCACTGCGGCCGAATGGCCCTGAGCGAATTCCTGGATGGCGTCGAACCTGGCACGGAGCGCGCGGGCATCCGCTGCGAGGACGTGCAGGCCTTGACGTACGCGGACGCCAGCTTCGACCTGACGACCTCGACCGAGGTGTTCGAACACGTGCCTGACGACCTGGCCGGTTTCCGGGAGCTGCGGCGCACGCTCAAACCCGGCGGGCTGGCGATCTTCACGGTGCCGATGGCCTCGGAAGGCCGCACGGTGGAGCGCGCGCGGATGACGGCCGCCGGCGTGCAGCACCTGCTGGAGCCGGCCTACCACGGCGACCGTCTGCGCGGTGCCGGCCAGGTGCTGGTGTTCCGAGACTACGCGCCGGACATCTGCGACCGGCTGCTGGAGGCGGGCTTCACGACGGCCACGCTGTGGCGGCCGCCGACCGGTTATTTCGGCCACGCCCGGAACGTGGTGGTGGCCAGGGCCTGACCACCACCCCGCCCCGCCCTCAGTCGAAGTAGACCAGGGCCACGTCGCTGGGAACGGCCACGTGCTTGATCGGCGAGCCAGTGACGTTCATGTACACCTCCACCAGGTGCCGTCCGGGCGGCAGCACGGCGCTGTCCGCACCCGGGGCGGAAAGGTAGGACGCGCTCAGGGTCCGGCTCGCCACCCCGTAACCGGGCCGGATCTGCTGCACGCCGAGCGTGCCGCGCTTGACGCCGTTGATCTTGATGCCCAGTCCGGCCGTCATGTAACCGTCGGCCTGGTCGCCCTGGATCCGGGTCTTGGCGGAAAAGAACACGATGCCGTCGTGGTTCGCCGGGATGTCGATGTAGCGGGAGGCGATCACCGAATCGGTTCCGGCGGCCGGACATCCGGATGTGCCGACGGTCGAGGCCACGCAGCGCCAGGTGTAGGTGCTGCAGTAGGCGCCGTTGCCGCCCGCCGACCCGATCACCTGCCCGCCGACGACGGACACCAGTCGCGCGCTGCCCATCTTGTAGCAGACCTCGTTCTCCCAGGCCGACCCCTGCACCGACGCCTGGTCGGAACCGAAGGAAAGCTCGCTGGCGCGGAAACTGATGTTGGTCGATGCATTGGGACCCACGGCATGCAGCGCGTGCGAGAACATCGGAGCCTGGAGTTCCGCGCCCGGGTCGATGTCGTTGACGCTCCACGAGGCCGTGTCGGTGTGCGGGCACATGCCGTCCTGGTAGATGGCCGCCAGGGAGTCGCCGTAGCCGGGGCAGGCGTTGAACGCCCGCGCGCTCGCCAGCGAAGCGACCAGTCGCGCCGTGGGGGCGGTGTTGGCGACCACGTTGCGCAGGACCTCGACGCTAGGGCGGTTGGTGCTGCCCTCGATGACGTTGACCGCCGGCGGGGCGTAGGTGGTGACGTCGATCACCGCGGATTCTCCGGCCATCGCGCTGACGACGGTGTTCTCGCCCGGGTTCAGGATGACCGACAGGCCGCTGTGCGATCCCACCACGAATCGACCGGGACGGCTGGGGTGGGCGCCGGCGCGCAGCGTGAAGGTGTGCACGCCCGGCTGCAGGACGGCGTGGGCGATGGCGTTGAACGAATGCTGGGCCGACGCGTCCTTTTCCGCGGAACCCCAGTCGTTGATCGCATAGCTGCTGTGGGCCTCGCTTCCGTTGATCGCGATGCGCACCGATCCGGCCGGCGCATCGATCGGGAAGTAGCGTCCATCCGCCACGACCAGCACCCGCGTATTGGGCTGGGTGATGCTTACGGTCCGGGTGATGACGTCGACGTGGCCGGTGGTGTTCACCTGAAGGTCGCTGGCCGTGCGCGCGAACACCGAGGTGACCGCCGAGGGCGGCGGCGGAGGCGTGCCGCCGCCACCGGGAAAGCCGGGTTCGCCGTCGCAGTAGCTCGTGGTGACGGCGCCGGTCCGCAGCGGCGCGAACTGCGGCTCGCAGACCTGGGCGTTGACGAGGGGGCAGGCCGTTACGGCCAGCAGGGTCGCGATGAGACGGTTCCGTCGGGAGGCATGACGGATGGTTCCGGAGCGGATGTACATTTGCACCTCTGGGTCCGAGTGGGGTCGACGCGCGGGCGGAAAACCCGCGCCACCGGACTCTATACGCCGCTTCCGAAAGACATCACCCTCCGTCCACGATTCGGTAAGTATCGCTATCGATGACCTGTCCACGCCAACGATCGAATGCACGCACCTCGATGCGGTGTTCGCCCGCCGGAAGGTCGGTGGGCAAGGTGCCGCGCCAGAGATGGCTGGAGACGGTCGCTTCCGGCGACCGGTCGAAACTCCGCAGGCTCAGCGATTCGTCGTCGCGGACGTTCTCGGCGAGCAGCCGCGGATCCGGACGCTCGACCCGGCGCATCGGCTGCCATTCGCCCTCGCCCACCCGGAATTCGACCCGGGTGTCGGCGTCGCCCATGAAGACATTGGCGTAGACGCCGAACGCCGGATAGGCGCCGCGACGCAGCACGTTCGGCGCATGCAGGGCCAGGCCCTTGGCGTAGCGTCGATCCGGCGTGTGCCAGTAGAGCCAGTAGCGGCCGTCGCGCAGCACCGACAGTTCCGCCCAGCCCCTGGGCGTGCCGTCGGCCATGGTCGCGACCGGAATACCCTGGTCGTCGGCCACGCCGCTCCAGAACGAACCGCAGGCCGCACCCAGGTTGTATTCGTGCAGCGGCGAGGCGCCCTGCCAGCCGTCGTCGGCATCATGCCAGTGGTGCCGCTGCACGTGGCCGTGGGCGCTGAGCAGCAGCAGCTTCGGGAAGGCCTTCAGCAGCGCGAACAGCCGCTCGCGGTCGGCGCGCCGGAAAGTCTCGCGGCCCGGCACCGGGTCGAAAAACGGGATGTGCGCGGCGACCACCAGCAGGCGGTCGCGCGGCAGCGACGGCAGGTAGGCTTCCAGGAAGGCGAACTGGTCGGCGCGCAGCCCGCCGGTGTAGTCCGGCGATTCGCCCGGCCGGTAGATCACGTTGTCGAGCAGGACCACGCTGGCCTCGTGCTCTTCCCAGGCCAGGGTGTCGGGCCCGTAGACGGCTCGGAAGCTGCGCAGGGAATCCTCGTCGCCGCGGGCGTCGAAGTCGAGGTCGTGGTTGCCGGCGGCGTGCAGCCAGGGCAGGCCCAGCCGCGTGGTCGCGCGGTTCATCGCCGGGTACAACGACAGGTCGTCGTGCACCACGTCGCCCAGGGTCAGCCCGAGATCGCCGGCCGCGCCCTCGAAATAGACCGGCGGCACCTGCGCCGCCGCCGAGTGCGAGGAATGCGCGGCGCGTACCGCCTCGACGATGCCGCGGTCGTAGAACCCGACGTGTTCCGCCGTCTGCGGCTGCGGGTCGGCGAACAGCACGACGTCGAGCTTTCCGCCTTCGCGCAGGTCCTGGCGCAGGGCGAAGTTGCGGCAATGCGGAAACTCCGCGGCGATGCCGCCGTACTTCAGGGCCGGGCCGGGGGCACGCTGCACATGGCGCCAGAAATCCGGCAGGCCGTCGGCGCGTTCCGGAAACCGGTAGCCGGGCGGCTTGACCACGAACACGGTCCGGCCGTCGCGCACCGGCAGCGAATAGGCGCCGGTGGCATCGGTGCGCACCACCTGTTCGCCGTCGGAAACGGCGACGCCGGCCACGGGCTGGTCGCCCGCGCCGAAGCGCGAGTCGCCGTCGACATCGTGGTAGACATAGCCGCTGTTGCAGGGCGGCAGCGCGGCCGCGGCCGGGCCGGACAGCAGGGCCAGGCCCAGCAAGGGAACCGTGAGCATCGGACGCATGGGCATCTCCGGGAACCAGCCCGGATTATGCCCAAGCGCCGGTTCAGCGCGCGGCCGCCGCGTGGCGGTCGCGCAGCACGCTCACCACATCGTCCAGGCCCAGGCCGCGCGCCCGCAACAGCACGGTCAGGTGGAAGACCAGGTCGGCGGCCTCGCCCAGCAGGGCGGCATCGTCCTGGGCCACCGCGGCCAGCGCCGTCTCCACGCCCTCCTCGCCCACCTTCTGGGCGATGCGGCGGGTGCCGGCTTCGAACAGTTTCGTGCTGTAGCTGCCCGGCGGGCGGTCGCGCTCGCGCCGCGCGACCAGCTGGTCCAGACGGGCCAGGAAGTTTTCCGGGGCGCCGGGGAAGCAGCTGTCGCGGCCCAGGTGGCAGGTCGGGCCGCGCGGGTGCGCCTGCACCAGCAGGGTGTCGGCGTCGCAGTCGGCCTCGATCGACACCAGGTCGAGCACGTCGCCACTGGCTTCGCCCTTCATCCACAGCCGCTGCCGGCTGCGGCTGTAGAAGGTGACCCGGCGCGTGGCCAGGGTCGCGTCCAGCGCCGCGCGGTCCATGTAGCCCAGCATCAGGACCCGGCCATCGGTGGCGTCCTGCACGATGGCGGGCAGCAGGCCCTGCTGCTTGTCCCAGGCCAGGGCGGCGATCTGCTCAGGCGACATCACGCACCTCGAAACCCTGCGCGCGCAGGAAGGTTTTCAGTTCGGGGATCCGGACCGCGCCGGAATGGAAGACGCTGGCGGCCAGCGCGGCGTCGACATCGGCGTCGGCGAAGGCCGCGGCGAAGTGTTCCGGCGCACCGGCGCCGCCGGAGGCGACCAGGGGCACCCGGCAGAGCGCACGCACCGCCCGCAGCTGCTCCAGGTCGTAGCCGGCGCGCACGCCGTCCGAGCCCATGCAGTTGAGCACGATCTCGCCGGCGCCGAGCTGCTGCGCCTCCACCACCCAGTCCAGCGTACGCTTGCGCAGGGCCTGGGTGCGGCCGGGATCGCCGGTGTGGGTGCGCACCCGCCATTCGCCGTCGGCGTCGCGCTGGCTGTCCACGCCGACCACGACGCACTGCACGCCGAAGGCCGCGGCCAGCTCCGAGACCAGGGCCGGCCGCTCCAGCGCCGGCGTGTTCACCGACACCTTGTCGGCGCCCGCGTGCAGCACCGCGCGCGCCTGCTCCACCGACCGAATGCCGCCGGCGACGCAGAACGGGATGTCGACCAGGCGCGCGACCCGTTCGACCCAGGCCACGTCCACGCCGCGCCCCTGCGGGCTGGCGGTGATGTCGTAGAACACCAGCTCGTCGGCGCCCTCGTCGCGGTAGCGCAGCGCCAGGTCCTCGATGGCGCCCATCACGACGTGGTCGCGGAAGCGCACGCCCTTCACGACCTGGCCGTCCTTGACGTCGAGGCAGGGGATCAGCCGGCGGCTCAGCATGTGGCCTCCGCGGCGAGCGCGTCGGCCATCGTGAAGCGGCCTTCCAGCAGGGCCTTGCCGAGCACGATGCCGCCGCACCCGGTGGCCCGCGCCGCGCCGACGTCGGCCAACTCGCGCACACCGCCCGAGGCCTGCACCGCCAGGCGCGGGAAACGCGCGCACAGGTAGCGGTACAGGTCGAGGTTGGGGCCCGACAGCATGCCGTCGCGGGCGATGTCGGTGCACAGCAGGTGGCGCAGGCCGACCTCGGCGTAGGCCGCGGCCAGCACGTCCAGCTCCTTGCCGCCCTCCTCGGTCCAGCCGTGCACCGGCAGGCGCCAGCGGCCTTCGGCGTCGCGGCGGGTGTCCAGCGCCAGCGTGATGCGTTCCGGGCCATAGCGGGCCACCCAGGCGGCCACGCGGCCGGGTTCGCGCACCGCCAGCGAGCCGATCACCACGCGGTCGGCGCCCGCGGCCAGCAGGGCCTCGACATCGGCCTCCGAACGCACGCCGCCGCCGGTCTGCACCTTGAGCCGCGTACCGGACTTGAGCCGGGCCAGCAGCGGCACCAGCGTGTAGCCGCCGGCGCGCGCCGCGTCCAGGTCCACCAGGTGCAGCCAGGTCGCACCGGCGTCGGCGTAGGCGCTGGCCGCCGCGAAAGGATCCTGGGCATAGCGGGTCTCGCGCGCGTAGTCGCCCTGGACCAGGCGCACCACGCGGCCCTCGCGCACGTCGATGGCGGGATAGAGCTGGAAGCCGCTCATGCGCGGGTCTCCAGGAAATTCCGCAGCAGGCGGGCGCCGACGGCGGCGGAACGCTCGGGGTGGAACTGGGCGCCGAAGACGTTGTTGCGCGACACGACCGCAGCGAAAGGGACGCCGTGGTCGGTGGCCGCGATGCAGTCGTCGGTGACGGGTGCGGCATAACTGTGCACGAAATAGGCATAGGCCTCGTCGGCGATGCCCTCAAGCAGCGTGTTGCCACGCAGCGATCGAAGCTGGTTCCAGCCCATGTGCGGCACCCGCAGGCCCGGGGCATCGGCCAGTTTGCGGATGCGGCCGGGCAGCAGGCCCAAGCATTCGACCTCGCCCTCCTCCGAGGATTCGAACAGCAGCTGCATGCCCAGGCAGATGCCCAGCAGCGGCTGGCGCAGGCCCCGCAGCGTGTCCACCAGGCCCAGTTCGCGCAGCCGGGCCATGCCCGGGCCGGCGGCGCCGACGCCGGGCAGGATGACGCGGTCGGCGGCGCGGATCTCGGCGGGGTCCGCGCTCAGCCGCGATTCCACGCCCAGGCGCTGGAGCGCATAGCGCACCGAGCCGATGTTGGCCCCGCCCGAATCCACCAGCACCAGGTTCACAGCGCCCCCTTGGTGGTCGGCAGTTCGGTGCCCTGGCGGCGGACCGCCTGGCGCAGCGCGCGCGCCACGGCCTTGAAGCTCGCTTCGACCATGTGGTGGGTGTTCTCGCCGCGCACCTGCAGGTGCAGGTTCAGGCCGGCGGTTTCGCACAGGGAGCGGAAGAAGTGCGGCACCAGCTCGGTGGCCAGCCCGCCTACCTCGGCGCGGGGGAAGCTGCCCTCGAACACGAAGTAGGGCCGGCCGGAAAAATCCACCGCCGCCGCGGCCAGGGTCTCGTCCATCGGCAGGGTGATTGCGCCGGTGCCGGTGGAGTCGCCGTAGCGGCCGATGCCGCGCTTGTCGCCCAGCGCCTGCTTCAAGGCTTGGCCGAGCGCGAGCGCGCTGTCCTCGACGGTGTGGTGCTCGTCGATGTGCAGGTCGCCGGCGCAGCTCAGCTGCAGGGCGAAGCCGCCGTGTTTTCCCAGCTGCTCGAGCATGTGGTCGAAGAAGCCCAGGCCGGTCGCGACCTCGGGGTCGGCGGCCCGGTCGAGGTCGATGCGGACGCGCACGCGGGTTTCCTTGGTGATGCGTTCGATGGTTGCGGTTCGCGGCGCGTCGGCCAGCTCGTGCGCGATCGATTCCCAGGTGTCCGGGCCGGGCGCCAGTTTGAAGCCGCGGCAGCCCAGGTTCGCCGCCAGCTGCAGGTCGGTGTCGCGGTCGCCGACCACGGCCGAGTTCGCCAGGTCGATGCTCCGGTCGCGCAGGTAGGGCATCAGCAGGCCGGTGCCGGGTTTGCGGGTCGGCTTGCCCTCGTGCTCGAAGCTCTCGTCGATCAGCTGGTCGCGGAAGACGATGCCCTGGGATTCGAGCACCTGCAGCATCAGGGCGTGCGGCCCCTCGAAGTGTTCGCGCGGGAAACTCGCGGTGCCCAGGCCGTCCTGGTTGGTGACCAGCACGAACTGGAAGCCGGCGTCGCGCAGCTTCAGCATGGCCGGGATCACGCCGCGCACGAAACGCAGCTTGGCGTAGCTGTCGATCTGGAAATCGGCCGGCTCCTCGATGAGGGTGCCGTCGCGGTCGACGAACAGGATGCGCTGGCCGCTCATGCCGCCGCCCTCCCCGCCTGCAGCGCCGCCAGCAGCGCGTCATTTTCGCCCGGGCTGCCGATGCTGACGCGTAGCGCGTCGCCCAGCTGCGGCGAGGCGCGCATGTCGCGCACCACCACGCCCGCGGCCAGGAGGCGCAAGAACGCCGCTTCCGCATCGGCGAAGCGCACCAGCAGGTAATTGCCCTGGGATGGATAGACCCGGACAACGCCGGGGCAGGCCACCAGCTCGTGGCGCAGGCGCTCGCGCTCGGCGCGCACCGTCAGCACCCGGCCGCGGGTCTGCGCCAGGGCGGCGTCTGAAAGACCGGCCAGGGCCAGCTGCACGCAGGGCGACGGCAGCGGATACGGCGCCTGGCAGTTGCGCAGAACCTCCACCAGTTCCGGCGCCGCCAGCAGGCAACCGATGCGGGCCGCCGCCAGCGCATGCGCCTTGGACAGGGTGCGAAGCACGGCCAGGTTCGGCTGCTCGTCGATCTTCGCCGCCAGCGAGGGCTGGTCGCTGTATTCGCCGTAGGCTTCGTCCACCACCAGCAGGCAGCGCCCGGCCAGCCGCCGCGCCAGCGCCAGCAGGTCGGCCGCGGGAATCGCCTGGCCGGTCGGGTTGGCGGGCGAACACAGGAAGACCAGCTTCGCACCGGAGGACACGGCGGCATCCGCCACCGCCTGCAGGTCGAGTTCGAATCCGGCCGGGCCGTCGCGCAGCGGCACCTCGACCAGGGGCGCGCCCTGCAGGCGCGCGCTGACCGCGTACATGCCGAACACCGGCGGTGCGGTCACCACGGCGTCATGGCCGGGACGGCAGAGCGCGCGCACCAGCAGGTCGATGGCCTCGTCGCTGCCGCGGCCGACCAGCACCTGATTGGCGCGCACGCCGTACAGCGCCGCCAGCCGCTCACGCAGGGCCGCCGGCTGCGGGTCAGGATAGCGGTTCGCGCCCAGGCCGGCGTCGGCGGGGTTGCGCCAGGCGCTTTCGTTCGCGTTCAACCAGACCGAGCCGGTGACGCCGGCGCGGCGCGCCGAACTGTAACCGGCGAAGCTGCGCAGGTCCTCGCGCACCAGGTCCAGGAGGCCGCTCACGACGCCGGCTCCAGGCGCCGCAGCACCGATTGCGCGTGTGCTTCCAGGCCTTCGGCCCTCGCGATCTCGACCGCGCAAGGACCGATCGCGGCCAGTCCGGCACGGCTGACCTCCTGCACGCTGATCGAGGTCTGGAAACTCGCGACGCTGACGCCGCTCCAGGCCCGCGCGGCGCCGTTCGTGGGAAGCACGTGGTTGGTGCCCGAGCAGTAGTCGCCCAGCGATTCCGGCGCGTAGTCGCCCAGGAAGACCGAGCCCGCCGAAGCCACGCGGCCGAGCCAGGCACGCGGCTCGCGCAGGGCCAGGATCAGGTGTTCGGGCGCGTAGGCGTTGCTGATGTCGAAGGCCTGGTCGAGCGAGTCCACCTGCACCAGGCGCGCGTGTTCGAGCGCGCGCAGGGCAATGGCCTCGCGCGGCAGCACGGCGAGCTGGCGCGTGACCTCAAGCGCGACCGCCTCGACCAGGGCCGCGGAATCGGTGAGCAGGATCACCTGGGAATCCGGGCCGTGTTCGGCCTGGGACAGCAGGTCGGAGGCCACGTGCGCGGGCGGCGCGCCGGCATCGGCGATCACCAGTACTTCCGAGGGGCCGGCCGGCATGTCGATCGCCGGGCCGCCGGCCAGCATCGCCGCCAGCTGCTTGGCCGCCGTGACGTAGCGGTTGCCGGGTCCGAACAGCTTGTCGCAGCGCGGGACCGTCGGCGTGCCGAAGGCCATCGCGGCGATCGCCTGGGCGCCGCCGAGCTTGAACACCTTGCGGATGCCGCACAGCGCGGCGGCGACCAGCACCGCCGGGTCCGCGCTGCCGTCCGCGCGCGGCGGCGTGCACAGCACCACTTCGGCGCAGCCGGCCAGCTGCGAAGGCACGCCCAGCATCAGGGCCGTGGACGGCAGCGGCGCGGTGCCGGCGGGCACGTACAGGCCCACGCGCGGGATCGGCCGCAGCAGCCGGCCGCAGACGACGCCCGGCGCGGTTTCGACCTCGAATTCGGCGGCCATGCCGGCGCGGTGCCAGGTGAGCAGGCGCCCGCGGGCCTGCACCAGGGCTTCGCGCAGGGCCGGCGACACCTGGGCCTCGGCCGCGGCGAATTCCTCCGGCGACACCGCGAACGCGCCGACCTCGACGCCGTCGAAACGGCGCGTCAGCGCCCGCAGCGCGGTGTCGCCGTCGGCGCGCACCTGGTCGAACACGCGGCGTACCGCCGCCTCGACCTCGGATTGGTCGCCGCCGCCCGGGCGCGCCAGGCAGGCGGCGCGTGCCGCGTCATCCAACTGGTTCCAGACGATGCGCTTCATGCCAGCATCTGCTCCACCGGAAGCACCAGCAGGCCCGAGGCCCCGGCGCGTTTCATGTCCTCCAGGCGCTGCCAGGTCATCGCGCTGCGGCACAGGGCCTGCAGCGCGACCTGGTCGTCCTGGCCCTCGATCGCCATCACGGTCGGCGGTTCGGCGTCGGGCAACAGTTTCAGCAGGCCCGGCACCGCCTGGCGCGAGGCCTGGAACAGCACCAGCTTGCTGGCGCGCACGCTCAGCACCGCATCGAGGCGGCGCAGCAGCATGGCCGCGAGGTCGGCGCGGGCGTCGCCGAAGGGCGTCGAAGGCGCCACCAGCACGGCCTGGCTTTCGAACACCACCGCGGTTTCCTTCAGCTGGTTGGCCAGCAGCGTCGCGCCGGTCGAAACCAGGTCGCAGATGGCTTCGGCCTTGCCCAGGCGCGGCGCGATCTCGACCGAGCCCGACAGCACCACCGGCTGCGCCGCCACGCCCTGCCCGCGCAGCCAGCGCGCCAGCAGCTGCGGGTAGCTGGTCGCGATGCGCAGTCCGGCCAGGCGCTGCGGCCCCGGCCACTCCCATTCGTTCGGCACCGCCACCGACAGACGGCAGCGGCCGAAGCCGAGCTCCCGGATGGCGCGGAAGGCTTCGCCGCGGCCATCGTCCAGGCGCTCCAGCGCCTGCTCCTCGAGCACGTTCTGGCCGACCACGCCCAGGTCGCAGGTGCCCTCGGCGATCAGGCCGGGGATGTCGTCGTCGCGGACCAGCAGCAGGTCGATGGGCAGGGATTCGCCATAGCAGAACAGCCGGTCGCGGCTTTCGCGGAAGCTCAGCCCGGCCCGCGCGAGCAGGTCCCGGGCCGGATCCGAGAGGCGGCCGGATTTCTGGATGGCAATACGCAAGCGGTCGTGCGTCCTCATGACGCTCTCCGGGTCAAAAAAAAGGTGGGGTCAGTGCGAAGCGTCGTGGGCGATGACGCCCAGGCGCTCTGCGGCGATGCGGTAGCCACCCGCGCCCAGGTCCAGGCAGCGGGCGACACGGCCGATGGTGGTGACGCTGACGCCGGTGCGGTCGTGGATCTCGCGGTAGGGCACGTCGGCCACCAGCAGCGGAACGACCCGCCAGCGGTCCGACAGCGCCTCCAGCTCGGCCGGGGTGCACAGGTCTTCCAGGAAGGCCCGGGCCTCGCCCGGCGAGCGCAGGCTCAGCAGGGCCTGGATCAGGCCTTCCAGGGCGGGACTGGCGGCGGCGGTGGCGGGGTCGCGTCGTTTCACCGCGCTAATGTAATAGCGCGTTATTACAAATGCAAGCCTGGCCGTGAACATGGCCTTCGGCCGTAGCCGCGAATAGAGTTGGCATCCGGGAAGGGGAAGCCGTTGTCCATCCATCGCTGTCTGGCCTTGCTGCTGGCGCTCCTGCTGGCCCTGTCGGTGACCCCGGCCGAGGCCTCGGCAGGACCGGCCGTGCTCGAGCCGGGCCGCGAATCGCTGGCGCTGGCGCCCTACCTGAGCATGAAGGCCGACCCCGAGGGCCGGGCCGACGCCGCGGCGATGTTCGCGCAGGCCGCCCAGGGCAGGTTCCAGCCCCTGCCGGACGGCGGCACCGCCTTCGGCTTCACCCAGGGCGCCACCTGGTTCCATGGCCGCCTTTTCAACCAGAACCGCGCCGAGCAGCGCTGGCTGCTGGTGCTGCACTACGCGCTGCTGGACAACGTCGACCTGTACCTGCGCTATCCGGACGGCCGGGTGGAGCACATGGCCTCGGGCGATGCCCTGCCCTTCAGCGCGCGCAGCATCCGCTACCGCCACCCGAACTTCTGGGTCGACCTGCCGCAGCGCACCGAGGTGGAGCTGCTGGTGCGGGTGGCCAGCCGCAGCTCGCTGCAGGTGCCGCTGGCGGTGTACACGCCCAAGGCCTTCGCCGAGGTCGAGCGCGATTCGCAGTTCGGCATCGGCCTGTTCTACGGCATCCTGATCGCGCTGCTCAGCTACAACCTGGTGCTCTGGTTGTCGCTGAAGGACGCCAGCCACTTCTGGTACATGTGCCACGTGGCCGGCTTCGGCCTGGTGATGTTCTGCCTCAACGGCCTGGCCTTCGAATACCTGTGGCCCAATTCGCCGTGGTGGGCCAACCAGGCCATCCCGCTGTCCATGGCGGTCTCGCAGATCGCGATGCACCAGTTCTGCCGCGTCTTCCTGGAACTGGACGAACGCCAGCCGCGCGCCGACCGGGTGTCGCAGGCCATCATCGTCTTCTTCGTGCTGATGGGCGTCGCCTCGTTCTTCGTCGAATACCGCACCGTGGTGCGGCCGATGACCCTGGCGGTGTTCCCGGGCGCGCTGTTCATCCTGTACCTGGCGCTGAACGCCATCCGCATGGGCTATGCGCCGGCCCGGGTGTTCCTGGCCGCCTGGGGCTTCCTGCTGCTGGGCACGGCGCTTTACGCCTCGGTGTCCTTCGGCCTGCTGCCGAAGAACTTCTTCACCGAATACGGTATCCAGATCGGCTCGGCGCTGGAGATGATCCTGCTGTCCTTCGCCCTCGCCTACCGCTACGCCAGGCTGCGCGGCGAGAACGAGCGGCTGGTGCGCGAGCACAACGAGCAGCTGGAGCGCCATGTCGCCCGCCGCACCTCTGAACTGAGCACCGCACTGGAGCAGCTGGCCGAGGCCAACCAGCGCCTGCGCGAATCCAACCGCCGCGACGCCCTGACCGGCCTGTTCAACCGCAAGCATTTCCGCGAGGTGTTCGAACACCAGCTGCACAACGCCAGCGAGCACCGGCAGTCGCTGGGCGTGATGCTGATCGACCTGGACCACTTCAAGGACGTCAACGACACCCACGGCCACCTGGCCGGCGACGAATGCCTGCGCTGGCTGGGCCGCTGCCTGCACGACAACCTGGTCGAACACGGCGCGCTGCTGGCGCGTTTCGGCGGCGAGGAGTTCGTGGTGGTGCTGCCGGACATCGACGCCGAGCGCCTGATGCAGGTGGCCGAACTGCTGCGGGTGCGCGTCTGCGGCGAACCGGTGCGCTACGCCGGCAACAACATTCCGCTGAGCGCCAGCATCGGCGCCTTCCTGCTGCGTCCGGGCATGGGCATCACCGTCGACGAAGCCCTGCACCGGGCCGACGACGCGCTGTACGCGGCCAAGAACCGCGGCCGCAACTGCGTGCAGGCCGCGGACGACACCACCCGGGCCTGAGCTTCAGGCGGTCGCGGACCGCGCCGCCGACAGCAGCCGGCCGTCCTGGACCAGGCGAACCGCCGTGGCGACGTCGCCATCCATCGCCCGGTCGCGGCCCATGAAGGGGATCGCCTCGCGCAACGCCGACCAGGCCGCGCCGACCGCACGGCCGGGCTGGAACTCTTCGGCCTCCGCCAGTTCGCGGCGCAGGGCCTCGATCTCGGCCATGAAACCGTCGTGGTCGGGATGGCCCGGCGGCGGCGCGCCATGGACCTTGGCGGCCAGCGCCGTGGCGTCGGCCCCGCGCGCCAGCGCCCGGGCCGCATTGATCATGTCGCGGCGGTAGTCCAGGGCCTGGGCGGCAGTGTAGAGCTCCAGCGCCAGCACGTGGCCGAGGTCTTCGGTCATCTCCAGCACGTGGCGGCCTTCGTTGGCGCCCATGGACACGTGGTCCTCGGCATTGGCGCTGGTCGGGATCGAGTACACCGAGGCCGGATGCGCGCGGCTGGCCAGGTCGTTGACCAGGGCGGCGGCGGTGTACTGCACGATCATGAAGCCGCTTTCGGTGCCGTCCTCGTTGCCGATCAGGAAGGGCGGCAGGCCGTCGTTGGTGGCCGGGTCCACCAGCTTGTTGAGCCGGCGCTCGGAGATCGAGGCCAGGGTCGGGATGGCGGCCTTCAGGTAGCTCAGCACCAGGGCCAGGGGCATGCCGTGGAAGTGGCCGGCGGAAACCACCTGGTCCTCGACTTCCTTCGCGCCCTCCAGGTCGGGGAACAGCAGCGGGTTGTCGGTGACCGCGTTGAGCTCGATGTCGATCACGCGCTTGGCCTGCTCCAGCGCGTCGCGCACGGCGCCGTGTACCTGCGGGATGCAGCGCAGCGAATAGCTGTCCTGCGGCTGGTGCTTCTTGCCGCCGCGGAACGGCCGGAACCGCTGGTAGAACCTTTCGCGGCCGTGGCGCTGCGAGAACGGCACCCAGTCCCAGCCGATGTCGAAGCCCAGGGCCTGCTGCGCCGGCGACCGCCAGCTTTCGGGCTGCCACTGACGGAAGCGCGGCACCAGGTGGTAGGCGATGTCGGCCAGGGTCGAGCCGGCGAGCAGCTCGCGCAGCCGCCCGGCCACGTGTACCTGGCCCGGGTGCGGGCGCAGGGCGTGCACGTGCGCGCCGAAGGCGCCCAGGCGACCGGCGAAGGCGTCCAGCGTCATCGCGGCGGCCAGGTCGGCGGTGTCGCACAGCTCCTCCAGGCGCTCGATCGCCAGCACGGCGGTGGCGAGCATCTGCGCGGTGCCGTTGTTCAGCGCCAGGCCTTCCTTGTGCGACAGCTTCACCGGCGCCAGCCCGGCGCGCTGCAGCGCTTCGGCGCCGGGCAGGCGGTCGCCGTCGAAGAAGGCTTCGCCGCCGCCGAGCAGGACGATGGCCAGGTGCGACAGCGGCGCCAGGTCGCCGCTGGCGCCGACCGAACCCTTGCGCGGCACCACCGGCACCACGCCGGCGTTGAGCATCGCCGCCAGCGCTTCGAGCACCGCCGGACGAATGCCGGAATGGCCCTTCATCAGCGTGTTGATGCGGATCGCCAGCATCGCCCGCACCACCGGCGGCGCGAACGGCTCGCCGACGCAGACCGCATGGGTGACGATCAGGTTGTGCTGCAGTTCCTCGAGCACGCTGTCGGTCGACGCCGATGCACCGGGCAGGCCCTGGCGCAGCCGGTGCGCGCCCAGCAGCTTGTCGGCATTGCTGCCGAAGCCGGTGGAGACGCCGTAGATGGGTTCCTGGCGGCGGACCTGTTCGGCCAGGAAGTCGGCGGCGCGCTGCACCGCCGCCATCCGGCCCGGGTCCAGCCGCACCGGCGCGCCATGGGCGATCTCGGCCACCTGGGCGCGGTTGAGGCTGGCGCCGTCGAGCGTGATCGGCTTCATGTCAGTGCGTCCCCATCGCGCGCTGCTGTTCCAGCTCCACCTTCAGGGCGGCGGCCAGCTCGTCGCGGCCGACCTCGAACTGCTCCTGCGAACGCATGTCCTTGACCTTGACCACGCCGCGCGCGGCCTCGTCATCGCCGTACAGCAGCACGAAGCGGATGCCGGCTCGGTCGGCGTACTGGAACTGCTTGGCCAGCTTCTTCGCCTCCAGCTGCACTTCGGCATTGATGCCGGCGGCACGCAGGCGCCGGGCGATGTCGAGCGAATCGGCCAGGCGCGCCTCGTCCATCAGGCCCACCATCGCCTCGACCGAACTTTCGGCCGTGGAGACGATGCCGGCCTCGCGCAGCTGCCAGAACAGGCGGGTGGCGCCGATCGAGATGCCGACGCCCGGCAGCTTCGATTTCGTGTAGCTGCTGGCCAGGTTCTCGTAGCGGCCGCCCGAGCAGACCGAGCCGATCTGCGGGTGGTCGTCGAGCGTGGTCTCGTAGACGGTGCCGGTGTAGTAGTCCAGGCCGCGGGCGATGGAGAAGTTGAGCGCGTAGTCGGCCTCCGGCAGTCCGTAGGCCTTCAGCAGTTCCAGCACCTCGCGCAGCTCCGCCGCGCCTTCGGCCAGCGTCGGATTGGCCTCGCCCAGCGCGGCCAGCCTGGCCAGGGCATCGGCATGGGAGGTCGAACGCGACTGCACGAAGGCCATGATGCGGTCGGCCACCGTGTCGGACAGGCCGAAGTCGCCGCCGACCAGGGTCGCCCGGACCGCCTCCGCGCCGCGCTTGTCGATCTTGTCGATCTCGCGCAGCACCAGCGCCTGGCGCTCGCCCTCGGCGATGCCCAGCCCTTCGAAGAAACCGCGCAGCAGCTTGCGGTTGTTGAGCTGGATGGTGAACGGGCCGACGCCCAGCTCGGTGAACACCGCGTGGATGACCGCCGGCATCTCGGCGTCGTGGCGCACGCTGAGCGCGTCCTTGCCGATCACGTCGATGTCGCACTGGTAGAACTCGCGGAAGCGGCCGCGCTGCGCGCGTTCGCCGCGGTAGACGCGCTGGATCTGGTAGCGCCGGAACGGGAAGGCCAGGTCGTGTTCGTGTTCGGCGACGTAGCGCGCCAGCGGCACCGTCAGGTCGAAGCGCAGGGCCAGTTCGGGCTGGCCGCCGCCCTCCGCCGAGTTGTTCAGGGCGCCGGTCGACTGCACGAAATACACCTGCCGCTCGGTCTCGCCGCCGGTCTTGGTCAGCAGCACCTCGGACAGCTCGAACACCGGCGTTTCCACCGGCAGGAAGCCGAAGCGCTCGTAGTTGCGGCGGATCACGTCCAGCATGCGCTGGAAGGCGATCTGGTCACGGG
>CBFGOZ010000019.1:0-17589 GCA_965650505.1 uncultured Arenimonas sp. | reverse complement strand
TGCAGCAGGGCCGCGCCGACCAGCCAGGGCATGAAGCTGGCGTTCTCGACCGGGTCCCAGAACCACCAGCCGCCCCAGCCCAGTTCGTAATAGGCCCAGAAGCTGCCGAGCGCGATGCCCAGCGTCAGGAAGGCCCAGGCGACGTTGGTCCAGGGCCGCGACCAGCGCACCCATTGCGCGTCCACCTTGCCGTCGATCAGCGCCGCGACGGCGAAGGCGAAGGCCACCGCGAAACCGACATAGCCGGTGTAGAGCAGGGGCGGGTGGAAGATCATGCCCGGGTCCTGCAGCAGCGGGTTCATGTCGCGGCCCTCTTCGGCGCCGGGCAGCAGGCGCTCGAAGGGGTTGGACGTGAACAGGGTGAAGGCCAGGAAGCCCAAGGCGATCATGCCCATCACCGCCAGCACCCGCGCCACCACCGGCGCCGGCAGGGCGCGCGAGAAACGTGCGACCAGGGCGGTCCACAGGCACAGGAACAGCACCCACAGCAGCAGCGAGCCCTCGTGTGCGCTCCACACCGCGGTGAACTGGTAGGCGCGCGGCAGCAGCGAGTTCGAGTTCTGGGCGACGTAGGCCACCGAGAAGTCATGCTGCAGGAAGGCCCAGGTCAGCAGGCCGTAGGAGATCGCCACCATCAGCAGCTGGGCATAGGCCAGCGGCCGCGCGGTCGCCATCCAGGCGGCGTGGCCGCGCTGCGCGCCGACCAGGGGCAGCAGGGAAAGCGCCAGCGCCAGCAGCAGGGCCAGCGCGAGGCTCAGCAGGCCAAGCTCGGGCAGCACTCAGTAGGCTCCCGGCTTGGCGTCGCCGGCCGGCGCGGCATCCGCGGCCGCGTCGTCCACCTTGTGCTTCTCGTGCGCCTTGCCCATGGCTTCGGCCACTTCGCGCGGCATGTACTGCTCGTCGTGCTTGGCCAGCACCTGGGTGGCGATGAAGACGTCGCCCTCGCGGCGGCCGGTGGCGATCACGGCCTGGTTCTCGCGGAACAGGTCGGGAAGGATGCCCTCGTAATGCGCGGTCATCACCGCGTCGCCGTCGGTGACGCCGAACTGCACCTTCAGCGTGCCGTCCTCGCGCTTGAGCGTGTCCTTGGCGACCATGCCGCCGAGCCGGAACACGGCCTGGTCGGCCGCTTCGCCGGCATAGACCTGGCTGGGCGTGTAGAGGTAGGTGATGTTTTCGCGCAGGGCGAGCGTGACCAGCGCCGCGGCGACGCCGGAGGCGGCGAGCAGGGCGAGGATCAGCAGCAGGCGGCGCTTGCGGGTCGGGTTCATGCGGCGGTTCCGGTGGAGCGGGCGGCCTCGCGCCGGGCGCGCTGGACGATGGCGCGGCGGATGCGGGCGATGCGCAGGCGCGGCGCCAGGAAATCCCAGGCCAGGAAGGCGGCGAACACCGCGTAGGCGCCGACCACGTATTCGAGGTAGCTCATCGTGGCGCCCCGGCGGCGGCGCGCGCCCAGTCCTTGCCGGCCTCGCGCTCGAGATTGTCGGCCCGGGCGCGCTGCAGCAGGGAACCGGCGAACCAGAACTTGGTGGCCAGCACCATCACCCAGAGCGGCCAGGTCATGGACGAATCCATGGTCGACTCCCCGAACAGCTTGATGGTGGCGCCCTGGTGCAGCGAGTTCCACCACTCCACCGAATAGCGGATCACCGGCAGCAGCACCACGCCGACGATGGCCAGGAAGCCGGCGGCGCGCGCGGCGTTGCGGCGGTCTTCGATGGCGGCGTTCAGGCCGATCACGCCCAGGTACAGGAACAGCAGCACCAGTTCCGACGTCAGCCGCGGGTCCCAGTCCCACCAGGTGCCCCACATCGGCTTGCCCCAGATCGAACCGGTGGCCAGCGTGACCGCCGTGAACAGGGCGCCGACGGGCGCGCAGGCCATGGCCAGGATCTCGCACAGCTTGATGCGCCAGACCAGGGCGATGGCGGCGTAGACGGCCATCAGCGCGTAAACGAACAGGCTCATCCAGGCCGCCGGCACATGGATGTAGAGGATGCGGAAGCTGTCGCCCTGCTGGTAGTCGGCCGGCACCACGAACAGCGCGCCGTAGAGCCCGACGGCCATGGTCAGCAGCCCCAGTCCGAAACCCACCGGCGTCCAGCGGGCGGCGAAGCGGTCGAAGCTGGGCGGCGAGCCGAGTTGGTGGAACCAGAGCAGGACGGGATTCACGGGCGGTCGGATTCAGGTCAGGGCGATGCGGATCGCCGCGGCGGCGGCGAGCGGGGCGAGTACCAGGGCCAGGGCCAGTCCGGCCCCGAGCAGCAGCAGCGCGCCGAGCCAGGGCAGGCCCTGCGCGGCGGCCATCACGCTGCCGGCGCCGAACACCAGCACGGGCAGGAACAAGGGCAGCGCCAGCAGGGCCAAAAGCATACCAGAGCGCCGTATTCCGACCGTCAGCGCGGCGACCACCGCGCCCATCAGGCTCAGCAGCGGCGTGCCCAGCGCCAGCGAGACCATCAGCACGGACAGGAGTTCCCCGGGCAGGAAAAGCAGTTCGGCCAGCAGCGGCGTCAGCAGCACCAGGGGCAGGGCGGTGGTGGCCCAGTGCACGGCCACGCGCACGGCCAGCAGCCAGGCCAGCGGCACCGGCGCCAGCAGCATCTGTTCCAGGCTGCCGTCCTCGACGTCGCTGCGGTAAAGCGAGTCCAGGGTCAGCAGGCCCGCCAGCAGCACCGCCACCCAGAGCACGCCCGGCGCGATGCGGGCGAGCTGGGCCGGGTCGGCGCCCAGGGCCAGCGGGAACAGGGCGACCACCATCAGGGCGAACAGCAGGGGCTGGGCGGCGTCGCCGCGCCGGCGCCAGACCAGGCGCAGGTCGCGTGCGGCCTGGGCGCGGGCCGCGGCCAGCAGGGACGGACCGCTCATGCCGGGCTCCGGGCGGGCGCCAGGCTGAGGGTGCGCACCGGCACCGGCGGGGCCGCGTAGGCCCCGTGGGTGGTCAGCAGCACGGCACCGCCGTCGGCCACGTGGTCCTGGATCAGGCGGTTGACCAGGGCGATGCCGTCCAGGTCGAGGTTGGCGTAAGGCTCGTCCAGCAGCCACAGTGGTGCCGACTGCAGGCGCAGCCTGGCCAGGGCCAGGCGCTTGTTCTGGCCGGCCGAAAGGCGGCGGGCGGGGCTGTCCTCGTATCCGGCCAGCCCGACCTCGGCCAGCGCCTGCACCAGGTCGGCCGCGGCGGCGTCGCCGCGCAGGGCCCGGTGGAAGGCCAGGTTCTCCAGGGCGCCGAGCTCGGCCTTGTGGCCGGGCAGGTGGCCCAGGTAGGCGCTGCCCCGCGCCAGGTGGCCGCGGTCCACCGGCCGGCCCGACATGAACACCTCGCCGGTGCCGGCCGCCAGCAGCCCCGCCAGCACGCGCAGCAGGGTGGTCTTGCCGGCGCCGTTGCCACCCAGCACCAGCAGCGCCTCGCCCGGGCCCAGTTCGAAGTCCAGCGGTCCGAACACCGGCTCCTCGTTGCGGGCGAAGCCAAGACCGCGGGCCTGGAGCAGCGGCGCGGTGGCGTGGGGAGTGGGCGTCATGGCGGCGGAATGCTACCTCAGGCCGCCGGTCGGCGCCCTGCCGGCGTTAGCGTTTCCTGACCGAAATCAAGCGGCCGAGGGGCTTCACAAACCGCAACCGGACAATCCGCCGCCGTTTCGTTGTGCTTCGCGCCGGGGTGCGTGAGAATCGGGATGTTCATTCATCACGCAGGACTCCAAGAGCATGCGCGCGACCCCCCTGATGCTTGCCATCGCCCTGGGCCTCGGCCTTTCGGCGCCCGCTCTCGAGGCCGCGTCCTCGAACCCGACCCAGGCCGTCGCCAGTCGCGACGCGCTCAAGACCTACATCGTCGTGTTCGACGAGCCGGCGGCCGCGAGCTTCCGCGGCTTCAAGGACGGCGACGACACCAGCCGGCCGAGGCTGGCGGCCAGCAGCCGCGCCGTCACCGGCGAGCGCAAGTACAACGCGCGCAGCGCCGCCGCTGTCGCCTACACCCAGTACCTGGGCGACCTGCGCCAGCAGCGGCTGCGGGAGGTTTCGGCCCGGTTCGGCCGGCCGGTCCGCCCGAGCTTCGTCTACGAGCACGCCCTCAACGGCATGGCCCTGCAGCTCACCGCCGCCGAAGCCGAGGCCATGGCCGCGATGCCGGGGGTGAAGCGGGTGCAGCCGGAGTTCGTGCGCTTCCTGCAGACCGACCGCGGCCCGCAGTGGATCAAGGCCGACCAGATCTGGAACGGCGTGGCCAACGGCGGCAGCCAGCGCCGCGGCGAGGGCCAGATCGTCGGCGTCATCGACACCGGCATCAACCGCACCCACGTCGCGTTCGCGGCCAACGGGCTGAGCAACCCGCTCGGCGGCTTCGTCGGCTACTGCAGCACCACCCCGGCCGCGTGCAACAACAAGCTGATCGGCCTCTGGGACTTCACCGACGGCCTGGCCAGCGGCCTGCGCGACCCGGTGGACAACGACGGCCACGGCACCCACGTCGCCAGCACGGCGGCCGGCAACGCCTTCAGCCTCTACAGCGGCGTCGCCCCGAACGCCAACATCATCGCCTACAAGGCCTGCCCGGAGCTGAGCTGCCAGGGCACGGCGCTGCTTGCGTCGATCGACCGGGCGATCCAGGACGGCGTGGACGTCATCAACTACTCCATCGGCTCCGGCCCGGCCGATCCCTGGGCCACCGTCGGCGGTGCCGTGAACGACGACGCGGAGGCTTTCCTGGTCGCGCGCGAGGCCGGCATCGTGGTGGCCGCCGCGGCGGGCAACGACGGCCCGGCGCCGGGTTCGCACGGCAACCCGGCGAACGCGCCCTGGGTGATCGGCGTCGCCGCCGCCACCCACGACGGCCTGCCGCCGGGCGACCGCCTGGCCAGCTTCAGCGGCCGTGGCCCGGTCATCCCGCTGGGCGTCGTCAAACCCGACGTCACCGCCCCCGGCGTCGCGATCATCGCCGCCGGCACCAGCGGCAACTCCAGCACCGAAGAACTCAGCGGCACCTCGATGGCCACCCCGCATGTCGCCGGCGCGGCCGCCCTGCTCAAGTCGGCCCGCCCCACGGCGACGGTGGACGAGCTGATCTCGGCCCTGATGCTGACCGCGCGCAATTCGATCACCCGCAGCGGCGTCGCCGCCACGCCGCACGAGCAGGGCAGCGGCATGCTGGACCTCTCGCTGGCGGTGAAGGCGGGCCTGTACCTGGACGTCACCGGCACCCAGTTCCGCGCCGCCACCGCCGACCCGAGCACGGGCAACGCCCAGGGCCTGAACCTGCCCAGCCTCGGCCACGGATTCTGCTTCCGCACCTGCACCCTGACCCGCACCTTCAAGCAGATGCCGGGCAGCCCGGCCGGCAACTACAGCGTGTCGTCGTCGGTGACCGCGGGGGCGTCGATCACGCCCAGCGTCACCAACTTCAACAGCAGCCCCGCGGGCCAGGCGATCACCTTCACGGTGAACGTCGACAATCCCGCGCTGGCGGGCAAGTGGGTCTACGGCACGGTGACGCTGACCAACAATTCCGGCGACGGCCGCCCGAACCTGAAGCTGCCGGTGGCGGTCTACGCCAGCCCGTTCTCCACCCAGGCCTTCGCCAACCGATTCGCGCTGGGGCAGCGCAACGTCACCACCGAGCGTGGGGTGTTCGACCTCGACGTCGAGGGCATGGTGCCGCTGCCGAGCGCGCGCTTCGTCTCCAGCGGCCTGCACGCGCCGCTCTCCAGCGTGCACACGATCACCGAAGATCCGACGCCGACCGACGTGTTCGACGACGTCAACGTGCATTACCGCCGCTTCCTCTCGGTGCCGGCCACGGTCGGCGCCGAAGGGCCGATCAACTACCGCATCCACGCCGTCACCCGTGCGGCGGCCGGCGACGTCGACCTGTACGTGGGCCGCGACTACAACAACAACGGCGTGCCGGAATCCGGCGAGCTGCTGTGCATCTCGGGTTCGGCGACGTCGGCGGAAGAGTGCAGCGTGCAGGTCACGACCGAGTCGGCCGACATCCCGATGTGGGTGATGGTCCAGAACTGGGGAGGCCCCGGTACCGGCGTCGGCGTCGACAGCTACGTCATCCCGATGCGCGCCACGACCAATGCCACCCTGGTGGCCACCGGCCCGGGCCAGATGCCGGCCGGCTCGCCCTTCAAGGTGCGCGTGTCCTACGACGACGCCGGCCTGTCCGACGGCACCGAGCGCGTCGGCTACGTGATCATGCAGCCCCAGCCGGGCGCCTCGGCGGTGGAAGTGCCGATCCGCCTGCGCCGGTCGGGCAGCACCTACGAGCCGTTCGCGTTGTCCAGTGGCGTCGGCCGTTTCGTCCAGCTCGCGCCCAACTCGTCGCATGACCGCCTGTATTTCGACGTTCCGCCGCATGCCACCTCGGTCAGCTTCACGACCACCGGCAGCCAGGGCAACGTCGACCTGTACGTCGCCCATGTCGCGAACCCGACCGGCCCGACGATCGCGGCCGCGCCGGCCTGGAACAACAACGCCGCCTTCCGCGCCGCCACGGCCTCGGGCAACGAGACCGTGACCCTGACCACGGCGGCGGGCACCCTGCTGCCGGGCCGCTACTACGTGGTCCCGGGCAATGCCACCGGCACGGTCGCCCGCGCCACGGTCACGGCCACCATCACTGCGCAGGGCGCGCGCCCGGGCTTCCTGTCGGGCCAGTACGTCAACGTCGCGCGTGACGGCCACGGCATCTTCGTGGACTTCGCCGGCCCCGCCGGCGCCGCCCCCGACCAGTGGGTGACGGTCTGGTACACCTACCTCGAGGACAACACCCCGACCTGGTACTACTCGCAGGGCGCCGCGCCCGGCGCCAATGGCACCTGGAAGGCGGAGCTGTTCCGGGTGGTCTGGAACGGCAGCGCGACCCACGCGATCGATGTCGGCGACGTGATCATCACCGAGACCGGCACCCAGACCATGACGATGAACTTCAACCTCGACGGCCGCAGCGGCTTCGAGCGCATGACCCGCGTCGGCGGCGGCAGCTGCCCGCAGTTCAACGCACAGACGCTCGACGTCAATGGTCACTGGTTCTCGCCCAGCCTGTCGGGCTTCGGTTACACCTACCTGGCCACCGGCGGCGCCAACCCGCAGGAAGTCTTCATTCCCTACGTGTACGACGGCGCGGGCTTCCCGCGCTGGCTGTACGGCCAGAAGAACTTCGCCGCGGCCACCCCGACCTTCAACCTGCAGTGGTTCTCGGGCTTCTCGCCGCTGGCGGCGCCGGTCGGCCTGACCGGCACCGCGGCCGGCACCGGCACCCGCACCCTGGGCACCAACAACGTGACCGACATGTCGGTGAACGCGACCTTCACCGGCGCACTGTCGGGTACCTGGACCCAGAATCGCGCGGTGGCGCTGCTGTCACAGCGCAAGAACTGCCAGTAACCGTCCGCGCATGCAAAGGGGCCCTTCGGGGCCCCTTTTTTTTGGCCGCAAGCCAAGGTGCCGGGCGGCATCGAGCCGGGCCGGCGGGTCGCCGGGCGTGAGCGGACAAGCACGGGGCGGGATGCGGCCAAGGCCGCAGGGCCCCATAATCAGCGGCATCCTTTGCCCGGTCCCGGTCCATGCAGATTCCCACCAAGCTCCCGAAGGTCGGCACGACCATCTTCACCGTGATGTCGCAGCTGGCCCTGGAGCACCAGGCCGTGAACCTGGGGCAGGGGTTCCCCGATTTCCCGGTGCCGCAGCGCCTGGTGGACGAACTGGCCCGGGCGATGGCCGAAGGCAGGAACCAGTACGCGCCGATGACCGGCATCCCGGCCCTGCGCCAGGCCATCGCCGCCAAGACCGAGCGCTGCTACGGTCGTGCCGTCGACGCCGATGCCGAAGTCACGGTCACCAGCGGCGCCAGCGAGGCGATCTTCAACGCCATCCACGCCGTGGTGCGGCCGGACGAGGAAGTGGTGGTGCTCGACCCCTGCTACGACTGCTACGAACCGGCGATCGACCTGGCCGGCGCCAAGGCCGTGCACGTGCCGCTGGACCCGGTGGACTTCTCGGTCGACTGGCAGCGCGTGCGCGACGCGATCGGCCCGCGCACGCGCATGCTGATGGTCAATACGCCGCACAACCCCTCGGGCGCGATGTTCACCGCCGCCGACATGGCGGCGCTGGCGGACATCCTGCGCGGCACCGGCATCGTGCTGCTGTCGGACGAGGTCTACGAGCACATCATCTTCGACGGACGGGTGCACGAAAGCGTGCTGCGTTACCCGGAGCTGGCCGAGCGCGCCTTCGTGATCTCCAGCTTCGGCAAGACCTACCACTGCACCGGCTGGAAGATCGGGTATGCGATCGCACCGCCGGCGCTGAGCGCCGAGTTCCGCAAGGTGCACCAGTACAACACCTTCTGCAGCTTCGCCCCGGCGCAGTGGGCCTTCGCCGCGATGATCGCGCAGGAGCCCGAGCACTACGAGGAGCTCGGCGCCTTCTACCAAGCCAAGCGCGACCGGTTCCGCCGGCAGCTGGAAACCACCCGCCTCAAGCCGCTGCCGGTGCCGGGCGGCTATTTCCAGCTGGTGGACTACTCGGAAGTCAGCGACCTGGACGACGCGGCCTTCTGCCGCTGGCTGACGATCGAGAAGGGCGTGGCGGCGATCCCGCTGTCGCCGTTCTACGAGACGCCGCCGAAGGGGCAGCGGCTGGCGCGACTGTGTTTCGCCAAGGTCGAGAGCACGCTGGATGCCGCGATCGAGCGGCTGCAGGGGCTCTGAGCCATGGACGACCTTCGCGTTTCGCTGGTGCAGGGCGACACCGTCTGGCACGACCCGGACGCCAACCGGGCGATGTACGCCGAGCTGGTCGCGCCGCTCGCCGGCCGCACCGACCTGGTGCTGCTGCCGGAAACCTTCACCTCGGGCTTCAGCAACGAAGCCCTGGCCTCGGCCGAGGACATGCAGGGCCCGACGGTGGCCTGGATCCGCGACCAGGCCCGCGGGCTCGGCGCGGTGGTCACCGGCAGCGTGCAGATCCGCGAAGGGCAGGGCGTCTACAACCGGCTGCTGTGGGCGACCCCCGAGGGCGAGGTCAGGCACTACGACAAGCGCCATCTGTTCCGCATGGCGAAGGAACACGAGCGCTACGCCGCCGGTCGCGATCGGTTGACGGTGGAGCTGAAGGGTTGGCGGATCTGTCCGCTGGTCTGCTACGACCTGCGCTTCCCGGTATTCATCCGCAACCGCTTCGGCGTGGAGGCGCCGGCGCGTTTCGACTACGACCTGCTGCTGTTCGTCGCCAACTGGCCCAGTCCGCGCCGCTACGCCTGGCAGACCCTGCTGCGCGCCCGCGCCATCGAGAACCTGAGCTACGTGGCGGCGGTGAACCGCGTCGGCACCGACGGCAACGGGCTCGCCTACAGCGGCGACAGCGTGGCGCTGGATTTCCTGGGCCAGCCCCTGGTCGAGTTCGGCGCCCAGGCGCAGGTGGCGACCACCACGCTGTCGGCCGCGGCCCTGGCCGCCCACCGCGAACGTTTCCCCGCCCAGCTCGACGCCGACCGCTTCGACCTGCGCTGATCCCGGGCCAGGAAGGACAAACCCGCCGGAAGGCGGGTTTGTTTTCTGTGCGAGAGCGGCCGATCAGTCGTCGGAAGGCAGGCCTTCCGGCCGCTTCTTCTTGAACGGCGGCGGACCGCCCGGACCCGGCTTGCGCGGGCCGCGGTTGCCGTCCGGACGCGGGCCGCGCGGCTGGCCATAGGGACTGGCACCGGTGGGTTTGTTGCCGCGCGGGCCGGCCGGACCGCGGGAATGGCCGTAAGGCGCGTCGCCGGCCGGCTTCGGGCCACGCGGACCGCGCTGGCCGTAGGGGCTGTCGCCCTGCGGGCGCGGGCCGCGGTCGTTGAACGGGCGCGCGCCCTGCGGACGCGGACCGGCGGGTTTGCCCGGACGCTGGCCGCGCGGCGGCGCGACCTTGGAGCCGGTTTCCACGCCCTCGGGCACGTACCAGCTGCGGAAGGCGGCCGGATTGTTGTCGTGGGCGTTGTGGTGGGTCGGCTGCGCGTCGCCGCGCGGCGCGCGCGGCTTCTTGTTGAAGCCGCCGGCGTTGCCGGGGCCACCGGCGCGGTTGCCGAAGTTGTCGTCGCGCGGACCGCGCGCACCCGGCGCGCCGCCGGGCTTGCCGCGGAAGGGCTTGGCGCCCGGAGCGCCGGGACGCGCGCCGCGGGGTGAATCGGTGCCCATCGGGCCGGAGAAGGGTTTGCCCGGACCGCGCTTGCCCTTGCCGCCGAAGGGTTTGCCGGCGCCGGCGCCCGGACGGCCGCGGCCGCGCGGGCTCTTTTCCTCGCGCACGTGGTCGAATCGACGCAGCTCACGCGCTTCGTCGTCCACCGAGCCGTTGACGTAGGAGGCCTGCTTGCGGTCCTTGCCGACGCGGATTTCGGTCGGCCGCGACTTGCGCTGGCCGATCACCGGCTGCAGGGTCAGCACCGGCGGGTTGTCCTCGAGCTTGAACTGGGCGCGGAGCTTCTCGACCTGGTCGGCCGGCATCTCTTCGCAGTGGCCGCGCTTGAGCAGGCGCGGCAGGTGCACGCTGCCGTACTTCACGCGCTTGAGGCGGCTGACCTGGAAACCCTGCGATTCCCACAGGCGGCGCACCTCGCGGTTGCGGCCCTCGGTCAGCACCACGCGGAACCAGGCGTGCGAATCGGAGCTGCCGATGCGCTCGATCTCGTCGAACTTGGCGGGGCCGTCGTCCAGCGCGACGCCGCGCGCGAGGCGGTCGACCACGCTGTCGGGCACTTCGCCGTGGATGCGGCAGACGTACTCGCGGGCGATGCCGCTGGACGGGTGCATCAGCGCGTTGGCCAGCTCGCCGTCGGTGGTGAGCAGCAGCAGGCCGGTGGTGTTGATGTCGAGGCGGCCGACGGCGATCCAGCGCGCGCCCTTGAGGCGCGGCAGGGACTCGAACACGGTCGGGCGGCCCTCGGGGTCTTCGCGGGTGGTGACTTCGCCCTCGGGCTTGTTGTACAGCAGCACGCTGGCCGGTTCGGTCAGCGCCGTGGCCACGAAGGTCTTGCCATCGAGGTCGATGCGGTCGCCGCCCCTCACCGACTGCCCGGTCTGGGCCACGGCGCCGTTGACCTTCACCAGGCCCTGGGCGATGCGTTCCTCGAGCGCGCGGCGCGAGCCCAGGCCGGCCTGGGCGAGCACCTTGTGCAGGCGCTCCTCGAC
Organism: uncultured Arenimonas sp.; assembly: GCA_965650505.1. GTDB lineage: Bacteria > Pseudomonadota > Gammaproteobacteria > Xanthomonadales > Xanthomonadaceae > Arenimonas. The sequence continues at coordinate 6,421 of CBFGOZ010000019.1, read as the reverse complement.
CCTGGCGGCGGGCTCGCTGCCCTTGACGCGCAGCGAGAGGGTTTTCTTGATCTTGTCGCTCATTACTTCTGCTCCGGCTCGGCGTCTTCGCCGGCCTCTGGATGGGAATGCGCAGTCGTCGTCTCGACGGTGCGGTCGTCTTGCGTCTGGTCATCGGCCTCGTCGGCCGAATCCTCGTTCTGGTCTTCGTTTTCGCCGTCGGCCACGTCGTCCAGGCTGGCGGCGAGCGCCGCGCTGGCCACGCCGGCGGGCGCGACGTCGAAGGGCAGCTGCGGTTCAAGCTCGGGGATGTCCTTGAGCTCGGCCAGCGGCGGCAGTTCGTCCAGGCTCTTGAGCCCGAAATAGTCCAGGAAGGCCTTGGTGGTGCCGAACAGCTCCGGGCGGCCGGGCACGTCGCGGTGGCCGACCGAGCGGATCCACTCGCGCTCCTCCAGCATCTTGATCATGTTGGCGTTGACGCTGACGCCGCGGATCTGTTCGATCTCGCCGCGCGTGATCGGCTGGCGGTAGGCGATGAGCGCCAGCGTTTCCAGGGTCGCGCGGGTGTACTTGGTCTGGCGTTCGGTCCACAGGCGCGCGACCCAGCCGTGCACGTCGGCCTTGACCTGGAAGCGGAAGCCCGAGGCCACCTCGACCAGTTCGACGCCGCGGTCGGCGCAGGCTTCGCGCAGGTCGGCGAGCGCCTGTTCGATCGCGCCCGGCGGCGCCGGTTCGTCTTCGGGGAACAGTCCGGCCAGCTGGGCCAGGGTGAGCGGCTGCGGGGCGGCCAGCAGGGCGGCCTCGACGATCTGTCGGATCAGGGTCTGGTCCATGGATTCGCGGGTTGGAGTGGACTTACGCGGCCGGCGCGTCGGCGCCGTCCGAGGTCGGTTCGGGAAGTTCGATGTCGGCCGGCTCGCCGTCGCCGGCGGCCAGGGACTTCACGTAGATAGGCGCCAGCGGCGCTTCCTGCACGATCTCGAGCAGCTGTTCCTTGGCCAGCTCGAGGATGGACAGGAAGGTGACCACGACGCCCAGCCGGCCTTCCTCGGCATTGAACAGGGTCTCGAAACCGTGGAACTGGCCGTCGCCCAGCTTGCCCAGCACCTCGCCCATGCGCTGGCGCACGCTGAGCGCCTCGCGCCTGATCGCGTGGTGGGTGAACAGCTCGGCGCGCTTGAGCACGTCGCGCAGGGCCAGCAGCATCTCGCGCAGGTCCACCGGCGGCGGCACCTTGGCCACGGTCCGTTCGGGCACGTGGGCGTGCACCACGGTGGTGTCGCGGTCCAGGCGGTCCAGGCCGTCGATGTCCTCGGCGGCCTTCTTGAAGCGCTCGTATTCCTGCAGCCTGCGCACCAGCTCGGCGCGCGGGTCGCCCTCGACGCCTTCCTCGGCCGGCGGGCGCGGCAGCAGCATGCGCGACTTGATCTCGGCCAGGATCGCGGCCATGACCAGGTATTCGGCCGCCAGCTCGAAGCGCAGCTCCTGCATCACTTCGATGTAGTCCACGTACTGCCGGGTGATCTCGGCGACCGGGATGTCCAGGATGTTCAGGTTCTGCCGGCGGATCAGGTAGAGCAGCAGGTCCAGCGGACCCTCGAAGGCCTCGAGGATGACTTCCAGCGCGTCCGGCGGGATGTACAGGTCCTGGGGCATCTGCAGCACCGGCTGGCCCAGGACCATCGCCAGCGGCATTTCCTGCTGCTGGGGCTGGACGGGAAAGGCCGGGTGCTCCGCTTCGGGCGCGGTGTTGTCGCTCATCGGATGCTCATGGCAATCGGTGGTGCTCTCATCGAGCGGGGCCCCTCCGGGCCGGGATGGTGCGGAACACGTGCGGATCGGACTAGAGGGCCACCGGGTGGAAACCCTGGCGCACCACCACGGGCTGGTCGCCCGTGCAGTCCACGATGCTGGTGGGGCCGGGCTCGCAGTCCTCGGCGTCCAGCATCACATCGGCCCAGCGCAACCAGCGCTCGGCTACCCCCTCGGCCTCGTGGCTGGTCGGATGCGGGTCATCCGGCAGCACCAGGCTGGTCGACAGCAAGGGCTCACCCATCGCTTCCAGCAAGGCCCTGGCGACCACGTGGTCGGGCAGGCGTATGCCGATGTCGCGGCGTTTGCTGCGGCCGCTGTTCTTGATGCGCTTGGGCAGGTCCGCGGAGGCCGGAAGGATGAAGGTGCAGGGTCCGGGGGTCAGCGATCGCATCAGCCGGAAGGCCGGATCGTCGAGCCGGGCCAGGCGGCCGGCCTCACTCAATTGCCGACAGAGTAAGGTGAAAGGGTGCTTGCTGTCCAGTTCGCGCAGGCGCTGCACGCGCTCTTCCGCCTCCTTGCCGTTCAGGGACCAGACCAGGGAGTAGCCCGCGTCGGTGGGCAGCAGGGCGAGGCCGCCCGCCCTCAGGATGGCCGCGGCTTTTTCGATCAGCCGGGCCTGCGGGTTGACGGGATGGACGCTGAGACGTTCGGACATCCGGCTATCATGCAGGCCTTCGCATCAATGGCCCAGCCCCATGTGGTATCTGATCCACGGCATCGACCATCCCAATTCGCTCGAAGGCCGCAAGGCCGCGCGCCCGGCCCATCTGGCGCGGCTCGAGGCTTTGCGCGACCAGGGCCGGCTGAAGCTGGCCGGTCCGCTGCCGGCCATCGATGCCGAAGAGCCGGGCCCGGCCGGTTTCACCGGCAGCGTGATCGTGGCCGAGTTCGCTTCGCTGCAGGACGCGCGCGCCTGGGCCGACGCCGATCCCTATGTCGCGGCCGGTGTCTACGCGCGCGTCGAGATCCGTCCGTTCAAGCCGGTGCTGCCGTGAGCCTGCCGCGCGAACAGCGCCCGGCGGCGATCCGGGCGGCGCTGGAGGCGGCCCTGCAGCCGCTGGCGCTCGAGGTCGTGGACGAAAGCCACAAACACGCCGGCCACGCCGGCGCCCGCGACGGACGCGGCCATTTCGCGGTCCACATCGTCAGCGAGGCCTTCGCCGGCCTGGCGCCCCTGGCCCGGCACCGCCGGGTCTACGCAGCCCTGGGCGCGATGATGGACACCGACATCCACGCCCTGTCGATCCAGGCCCGCACGCCCGCCGAAGCGGGCTGAAGTCCTCCCGCCGAAGGCCGGGGCGGGGGAGGCCGGGCGCCCCTTGGCCGCTGGTATACTGCCCTCCGGCCGCGTGACGGGGACCGCGCTCTGCCATTGGAATCAATCACTTGGCAAGGGCTGCGGAACCGTTCGCGAGCTTCCCCTGGACCCTGCGGCGGTGCGTGAAGACGCGCCGGTGCCGGCCGGCTCGACCGGCTGCTTGAGAACCCCGACGAATGCGCCTTTCCACGATCAAGCTGTCCGGCTTCAAATCCTTCGTTGACCCCACGGTGCTGCACCTGCCGACCAACATGACCGGCGTGGTCGGTCCCAATGGTTGCGGCAAGTCGAACATCATCGACGCGGTGCGCTGGGTGATGGGCGAAAGTTCGGCCAGCCGCCTGCGCGGCGATTCGCTGACCGACGTGATCTTCTCCGGCTCGTCCTCGCGCAAGCCGGTCAGCCAGGCCCAGGTGGAGCTGATCTTCGACAATTCCGAGGGCAGCATCGGCGGCGAGTACGCGCGTTACGCCGAAATCTCGGTCAAGCGCTCGGTCAGCCGCGACGGCCAGAGCAACTACTACCTCAACGGCGCACGCTGCCGCCGCCGCGACATCACCGACCTGTTCCTGGGCACCGGCCTGGGCGCGCGCAGCTATTCGATCATCGAGCAGGGAATGATTTCCCAGATCATCGAGGCCCGGCCCGAGGACCTGCGCGTCTACCTGGAGGAGGCCGCCGGCATCTCCAAGTACAAGGAGCGCCGCAAGGAAACCGAATCGCGCATCAAGGGCACCCGCGAGAACCTCGAACGCCTGAACGACCTGCGCGAGGAGGTGGACAAGCAGCTCGAACACCTCAAGCGCCAGGCCCGCGCCGCCGAGCAGTACCAGGCCCTGCAGGCCGAGCGTTTGAACAAGGACGCCCAGCTCAAGGCGCTGGAATTCCGCCGTTACGACGCCGACCTCAAGGCCCTGCACGACTCGCTGACCCAGGACGAGATCAAGCTGCAGTCCCTGCTGGCCGACCAGCGCCAGGCCGAGGCCCAGATCGAGGCCTGCCGCGGCCAGCACGGCGAGGCCAGCGAACGCCTGGGCCGCGCCCAGGCCGAGGTCTACCGCGTCGGCGGCGAACTGGCCCGCATCGAGCAGCAGATCCAGCACCAGAAGGAGCTGCGCCAGCGCCTGGAAACCGCGCGCGCCGAAGCCGACGCCGCCTTCGCCCAGATCGGCGAGCACATCAGCGGCGACGAGCGCCAGATGGCCGAGCTGCACAACGCCATCGCCGCCGCCGACCCGAAGCTCGAGGCGCTGCGCGCCGAGGACGCCGGCCGCCAGGAGTCGTTGAAGGCCGCGGAAAGCGCGCTGCAGGACTGGCAGCAGCGCTGGGACACCTATGCCAAGGCGCAGGCCGAGGCCGCGCGCTGGGCCGAGGTCGAGCGCACCAAGATCGAATACCTGGAAAAGCAGGCGCTCGAGGCCGGCCGTCGCCGGGAGGCCCTGGCCAACGAACGCAGCGGCCTGGACACCGCCGCCATCACCGAGGCCCTGGCCCGCCTCACCGCCGACCACGACGGCCAGAAGACCGGCCTCGATGGCCTCGGCGAGACGCTGGAACAACGCAAGGCCGCGCTGACCGCGCTGCAGGAGCAGCAGCGCCAGCAGCAGTCCGAACTCGCCGATGTCCGCAAGCAGGGCCAGGCCGCGCGCGGCCGCCTGTCCTCGCTGGAGGCACTGCAGCACGCCGCGCTGGGCCAGGAGAAGAACGTCGCCCTGGACTGGCTCAAGGCCCAGGGCATCGCCGACAACGCCCGCCTGGGCGAGGCGCTGCAGGTCGAGGCCGGCTGGGAGACCGCGGTCGAGACCGTACTCGGCAGCCTGCTCGAAGCGGTCACCGTGGACGCGCCGGCCGACTGGCTGGACGCGCTGGCCAGCCTGGGCCAGGGCCGAGTCGCCCTGGTCAGCGGCGAAAGCCGCGGCCTCCAGGTGCCCACCGGTTCGCTGGCGGCCAAGGTGCAGGGTCCCGACGCAGTGCGCCGGCTCCTGGCGAACATCCACGCGGCTGACGACGCGGCCGCGGCGCGCGCCGTGCCGCTGGGCGAGGGCGAGGCCGTCATCACCCGCGGCGGCGAATGGCTGGGCGGCGGCTGGCTGCGCGTGCTGCGCAGCGGCGACGCCCACCAGGGCGCCCTGGCCCGCGAGCGCGAGATCCAGTCGCTGCGCGCCGAGATCGAGGCGCTGGCCAGGAAGGAAACCCAGCTCAACGAAGGCCTGACGGCGATGCGCGACCGGCTGCTCGAAGCCGAGCAGCATCGCGAGGACGCCCAGCGCGCGCTGTACCTGGCGCACCGCAGCGTGTCCGAGCTCGCCGGCCAGCTGCAGGGGCAGAAGAGCCGGCTCGAGTCGGCCCAGGCCCGCGTGGCCCGCATCGACGGCGAACTCGCCACCCTCGGCACCACGCTGGAAGAGTCGCAGACCAATGCCCGCGAGGCCCGCGGCCGCCTGGAGCAGGCGGTGGCGAAGATGGGCGACCTGGAGGCCGAACGCCAGCGCCTGGACGTGGAACGCCGTACCTTGGGCGAACAGCGCGACGCCGCCCGCAACGCCGCACGCGAGGCGCGCGAGGCCGCGCACCAGCTGGCGCTGTCGCTGGAATCGCAGCGCGCCCGCGTGGTCGCGCTCAGCCAGTCGCTGGCGCGCATGGGCAACCAGAAGGCCCAGCTCGAGGTGCGCCTGAACGAGCTCGTCGCCCAGCTCGCCGACGGCGACGCGCCGGTGGTCGCCCTGCAGGCCGAGCGCCAGGCGGCGCTGGACCAGCGCGTGATCGTCGAGAAGGACCTGGCCGCCGCGCGTTCGAGCGTGGACGGCATCGAGGCCGAGATGCGCGGCTATGAACAGACGCGACAGCAGCGCGACCAGCAGGCCCTGGCCCAGCGCGAGGCGATCGGCCAGCGCCGCATGCAGGAGCAGGCGCTGAGCCTGCGCGCCGGCCAGCTGTCGGAAGCGGTGGTCGCCGCCGGCCTGGTGCTGGAGGACGTGCTGGCCTCGCTGCCGGAGAAGGCCGACCTGGAAGGCTGGCAGAAGAACCTGGCCGACATCGACGCCAAGATGCGCCGCCTGGAGCCGGTCAACCTGGCCGCGATCCAGGAGTACGGCGAACAGAGCGAGCGCAAGACCTATCTCGATGCCCAGAACGCCGACCTCACCTCGGCGCTGGAAACCCTGGAAGGCGCGATCAAGAAGATCGACAAGGAAACCCGCGGCCGCTTCAAGGAAACCTTCGACCGCGTCAACGCCGGCGTGCAGGAACTCTATCCGCGCCTGTTCGGCGGCGGCCACGCCTACCTCGAGCTCACCGGCGAGGACCTGC
>CBFGOZ010000018.1:0-18035 GCA_965650505.1 uncultured Arenimonas sp. | reverse complement strand
GCTCTGCAGGCCGCTGAAGCGGTTGGTGCCGCCGTGGATGGTCAGGCAGGGATCGCCCAGGGTCCAGGCGACGGCGCCGCGGGCGTAGAGGCAGGCGGCGTCCTGCCACTGCATCCAGTCGAGGATGCGGCCGTGGGCGTCGAGGGAGAGCACGCGGGGGAGGGCGGTTTCGCGGGGAGCAGCGGGCCCGACCGGGGGGTGCTGCGTCCCGGTACCCACCAGACTCAGATGCGTCGGCGGACTGCCCATGTTGCGTCCGAGCATACGCCATGCGCATGACAGTTCAAGCACCCGGGCTAGAATCGTGTTTCCCCCGTAATCCGAGGCGTCCCATGCGCGGCCTGTACCCCGAGATCGAACCCTACGACAGCGGCACCCTGGCCGTGGATGGCCGCCACCGCCTGTATTACGAGCAGTGCGGCAATCCCGAAGGCAAGCCGGTGGTGCTGCTGCACGGCGGGCCGGGCGCCGGCTGCGGGGCGAAGATGCGCCGTTTCCACGATCCCTCGCGCTACCGCATCGTGCTGTTCGACCAGCGCGGCAGCGGCCGGTCGACGCCGCATGCGGACCTGGTCGACAACACCACCTGGGACCTGGTGGCCGACATCGAGAAGCTGCGCAGGCACCTGGGCATCGCCCGCTGGCAGGTGTTCGGCGGCAGCTGGGGTTCGACGCTGGCGCTGGCGTATGCGCAGGCGCATCCGGGGCAGGTGAGCGAGCTGGTCCTGCGCGGCATCTTCATGCTGCGGCGCTGGGAGTTGGAGTGGTTCTACCAGGAGGGCTGTTCGCGGCTGTTCCCGGATGCCTGGGAGAAATACCTGGCGCCGATCCCGCCGGTGGAGCGCCATGACCTGATGAGCGCCTATCACCGCCGCCTGACCTCGCCGGACGAGGCGACGCGGCTGGCGGCGGCGCGGGCCTGGTCGGTGTGGGAGGCGAGCACGAGCTTCCTGCGCCAGGACGAGGCCTTCATCAGCAGCCACGAGGATGCGCACTTCGCGCTCAGTTTCGCCCGCATCGAGTGCCATTATTTCGTCAACGGCGGGTTCTTCGACGTGGATGACCAGCTGCTGCGCGATGCGCACCGGCTAAAGGGCATCCCCGGGGTGATCGCGCACGGACGCTACGACGTGGTGTGCCCGATCCAGAATGCGTGGGACCTGCACAAGGCCTGGCCGGAGTCGACGCTGGAGATCGCGCCGCTGTCGGGGCATTCGGCCTTCGAGCCGGAGCTGACCGACATCCTCGTCCGCGCCACCGACGCCTTCCGTTGAGCTCGTGTGCGGTGATGGCGCCGGGATCGGTCTTGGCGACGGGGCGTATCACGGGAGGTCTTTTCCCGGGGACGCCGTGAACCCATCCATGGGGGCTCTTCGAAAACGTCCCAGTTTTCGAAGCCCCGGAAAAAGACCTGCCGCGCTGCGCCCCTTCCAGAGTTCCCGGGCCGGGGCCTCAAACGTTCGCGGAATACGGCATCGGTTACGCCGGGCTTCCGTCCGGGTCCTTGTCGATAAGCCACAGGCCGGCCCAGAGCTTCGCGTCCATGCCGTACCCCTCGGCCATCTTCGCGGCCAGCCAGCGCGGGGCGTCGGCGACGGGGACTTCGTGCACGGTGATGTTCTCGGTCTCGTCGCCGCCGCCGGCGTGCACGCGGGTCAGGCCGCGGGCGCGGACGAAGGCGACCACTTCGTTGCTCAGGCCCGAGCTGGTGGGGCCGATCATCAGCACCTTCACTTCGGAAGCGAGCCATCCGGTTTCCTCCAGCAGTTCGCGCCGGGCCGCCTCTTCCAGGGTGTCGTGCTGGTCGATGTCGCCGACCAGGCCGGCGGGCATCTCGATGGTGCGGGCGTTCATCGGTATGCGGAACTGTTCGACGAACACCAGTTTGTCCTCCGGCGTGACGGCGATGACGATCACCGCGCTGCCGGCGTTGGTGCGTTCGGCGTACTCCCAGCGCCCGCGCGTCACGAGGCGCAGGTACTTGCCTTCCCACATCGTTTTCGGCTGCTCGTCCATGCGCCGATCCTAACGCGGGGCGATGTCAGGCCGACAGCAGGCGGCGGCGGGTCATCGGGCCGAAGCGCAGGTCCTCGCAGATCGCCTCCAGGCCGGCCGCGTTCGGCGGGCGGCGTTCGGCGGTACCGAAATCGGCGGGCAAGGGGGCGGTGACGTCGATGGTGGCAAGGCGGCGGGAGAGCAGGGCGATCTCGCGGTGTTCCGAGAGGCGGGCGGCGTGCTGGGCGCTGCCGCGCAGGCGCAGGTACGGCACTTCGCCCAGGCGCTCGTAGATCGCGTCCAGGCTGCCGAAATGGCCGAGCAGGGTCGCGGCGGTCTTGGCGCCGATGCCGGGCACGCCGGGAATGTTGTCGATGGCGTCGCCGGTCAGGCCCAGGTAGTCGGCGATCTGGTGGGCGTGAACGCCGTAGCGGGCCTTGACGCCGTCGGCACGCCAGCGTTCGTTGCGGGCGTAGTCCCACTGTTCGTCGTCGGCGTCGAGCAGCTGCGACAGGTCCTTGTCGGCCGAGACGATCAGGCCGGCGTGGCCGACGCGGCGCACGTGGCCCAGGGCGGTGCCGATCAGGTCGTCGGCCTCGTAGCGGCCGTCGGCCAGCACCGAAAGGCCGAGCGCGCGGCAAAGGCGCTGGCAGTGGGCGAACTGGCGCTTGAGCTCCTCGGGGGCGGCGTCGCGGTTGGCCTTGTAGGCCGGATAGAGGTCGTTGCGGAAGTTCGAGTCCAGCGATTCATCGAAGGCGATGGCGATGCGGGCCGGCTTCTGGCGCTCGAGCAGCTCGAGCAGGAAGCGCGCGAAGCCGTGCACCGCGTTCACCGGCCAGCCCTCGCGGTCCTCGAACTCCGGCGGCATCGAATGCCAGGCACGGAACACGTAGAGGCTGGCGTCGACCAGGTGGACGGGACCGGTCACGGGGTCCAGTCGCCGAGCAGATGTTCCGGATCCGGGCGCTGGCGCTCGGGTGCCTCCTCGGTCGCGGTGCCGATGTGGATGAAGCCCAGCACCTTCTCGTTCTCGCCCAGCCCCAGACGCGCGGTGACCACCGGGTCGTAGGCCGCCCAGCCGGTGAGCCACTGGGCGCCGAAGCCCAGGGCCTGGGCCGCCTGCAGCAGGGCGAAACAGACCGCGCCGCCGGACAGCAGCTGCTCCTGTTCCGGCACCTTGTGCCCGGGGGTGAGCCGGGCGATGACCGCAAGCACCAGTGGCGCATGTGAGAAGCGCTGACGGTCCTTGTCCACGGCCGCGGCCGGCGCGGCCGGGTCGCGCTCGAGGGCCCGGGCGGCGAGCAGGTCGCCCAGGGCCTGGCGGGCCGGGCCCTGGATGCGCAGGAAGCGCCAAGGAGTTAGTTTGCCGTGGTCGGGCACGCGGACCGCTTCGGTCAGCAGGCTGCGGAGCTGGTCCGGACTGGGTCCGGGCTCCCCGAGCAGGCGGGAGGGCACCGAGCGGCGGCGGCGCAGGGCATCGAGGGCATTCATGAGCGCAAGATTACCATTCGGCCCCGCCGGACCCCCGCCCCTCGGATTCTGGGAAGGGGTTCACAGAACGGTGTGGCAGAGTGCTGGAAACTCCCGCCATAGCGCGTAAACCCCCCGGACGTGCCGAGGCCCATGAGCGAATTCACTCCATCCACCAGCGAACGACGTCCCGGCACCGTGGCGCGGGACCTGATCGCGGCCATGCGCCGGCGCAGCACCGAGCACCTGCAGTCGGTGCTGGCCCGCGTCTTCGCCCGGGCCGACGACTGGCTGTTCGACCTGGCCAAGAAGGATGGCGCCCCGACCGGCTCGCCCTACCTGCATGCGATGCGCGCCCTGCGCAATTCCCGCGCGCCGATCGAGCGCGGTTTCCGCGACCAGTTGGACAAGGGCTTCGAGCAGCTCGACCAGCGCGCCACGCCGAAGCTGCCCGGCGACAGCGACGGCAATGTCGTGCTGTCCCTGCTGGAGGAAAGCGAGCTCGAGGAGCAGCTGGCGACGAACCTGACCGCGGAAGCGATCATGCGCATCCACGGCAACATGCTCGACGAGCTGGCCGGCCGGATGGCGCGTATGCTCGGCCTGGCCCAGCTCGAGCCGGCCCAGAACCCGCTCAGCGCGCACAGCCTGGCCAACGCCATCGCCGAAGCCCACCGCGGCATCGAGGTGCCGGCGGACGTGCGCATGGTGCTGTTCAAATACTACGAGCGCGAGGTCATCCACGACCTGCGCGAACTGCTGGTGGATCTCAACGGCCGCCTCGCGGCTGCCGGCTTCAGCCCGGTCAACGCCGCGCCGAAGCCGGCGCCCAAGCCGGCCGCCCAGCCCGCGACCGAGCGTCCCGACCTGGTCGCGCCGCGCACCGCCGACGGTTATGCGCCGGCGGCCTCGGACTACGCTGCGCCCGGCTCCGGCGCGCCGAGCACCGAAGACCGCGCCGTGTTCGACGCCCTGGTGCAGATGCTGCACGCCTGGCGTCCGGGCGGCGGCGGTTCGCAGCAGCTCGGCGGCCGCCAGACCGGCCGCGGCGGCCAGCGGCCGATGGTCGCCGAAGAAATGATGTCGGTGCTGTCGCTGATGCAGAACAGCGTGCCGGCGGCGGTGACCGAGGCCCTGGAGCGGCCGGAGGTCTCGCTGGCGGCGCTGCTGAAGAACGAACTGCTGCGCGGCGCCAGCCGCATCGGCCTGCCGCCCGAGCAGGTCAGCATGAGCCAGGACGACGAGGACGCGGTCGACCTGGTCGGCATGCTGTTCGACGTGATGTTCGACGAGCGCGATTTCGAGCACTCCGCGCGCACGATGATCTCGCGCCTGGTGGTGCCGTTCGTCAAGGCGGCGGTGATGGACCGCCGGCTGTTCCTCTACAAGTCGCATCCGGCGCGCCGGCTGCTGAATTCGCTGGCCGAGGCGGTCGAGGGCAACCGCGGCGAAGGCCCGCAGGAGCGGGAGCTGCTGCAGAAGGCCGAGAACACCGTCGACCGCCTGATCGCCGAGTTCAACGAAGACATCGCCATCTTCGAGACGCTGGAGCAGGAGCTGCGCCAGTTCCTGGACCAGCACCGCCGCCGGGTCGAACTGGCCGAACGCCGTGCCGCCGAGGCCCAGCGCGGCCAGGAGCGTCTGGAACAGGCCCGCGACCTCGCCTCGAAGGAGCTGGCCCAGCGCACCCAGGGGCTGCAGCCGACCCCGGCGATGGAAGACTTCCTGGGCCGCTGCTGGACCCACCACCTGTCCATGATCGCCCTGCGCGAAGGCCCGGAGAGCAGCTCCTGGCAGTCCGCGCTGTCGGTCGCCGACCGCCTGTTGGCGCTGCTGCCGCGCGAAGGCGAGGCGGCCAAGCCCCCCGGCCCGGCGCTGCAGGCCCTGCGCGAACCGATCGAGAACGTGCTGGCCAGCTCCGGCATCATCGGCGAGGCCGCCCAGGAGATGCAGCGCGCCCTGGCCGACAGCCTGGACCGCCTGGCCCGGGGCCAGGCCCCGGCGCCGGCACCGTCCAACATCATCCCGCCCGAAAACGTCGTGCCGATGCCGGAGCGCCGCAACCCGGCCGCCGCCGCCGCGGCCGCACTGGCCGACCTCAAGCCGCGCCTGGAAGTGGTGGCCGGCAAGGCGCGCCTGGACGTCAGCGAGGAAGACGTCGAGATGATGCGCCAGCTCAAGATCGGCACCTGGATCCACATCGCCGGCGAAGACGGCAAACACCACCCGGTCAAGCTGTCCTGGGTCAGCCCGATCTCGTCGCGCCTGATGTTCGTCAACCGGCGCGGCGTGCGCGTGCTGGTGGCCTCGGTCGAGGAGCTGGCGGCGATGAAGCAGGAGGGCAACCTGCTGGTCCGCGAGCAGGAAGGCGTATTCGACCAGGTCCTGCACCGGGTCATGGGCAAGCTGCGCGACGAAGTCGGCTGATCCCCTGCCGCCCCGGCGGCGCTTCCGGTAGCATCGAAGCCATCCTTTCCGGGGAGTGGCGTGCATGTCGGTGAGCATCGTTCTGGTCCGTGAGTCCGCCGCGGGCGAGCGCCGCGTGGCCCTGAGCCCCGAGACCGCGAAAAAACTCACCGCCCTGGGCGCCCGGCTGCTGGTGCAGCGCGGAGCCGGCCTGCCGGCGCATTTCCGCGACGACACCTATGCCGGCGCCGAGCTGGTGGACGATGCCGACGCGGCCCTGGCCCGCGCCGACGTATTGGTCTGCGTGCAGCCGCCGTCGAACGAGCGGTTGGCGAAACTCAAGCCCGGCGCGGTGGTGGTCGGCCTGCTGGCCCCGCATGCCGATCCCGGCCGCGTGGATGCGCTGGTCGCGGGCAAGCTCACCGGTTTTTCGCTGGAGCGGCTGCCGCGCACCACCCGCGCCCAGGCCATGGACGTGCTGAGCTCGCAGGCGGGCATGGCCGGCTACAAGGCCGTGCTGATCGCCGCCCAGCTGGCGCCGCGTTATTTCCCGATGCTCACCACGGCCGCCGGCACCATCCGGCCCTCGAAGGTGCTGATCGTCGGCGCCGGCGTCGCCGGGCTGCAGGCCATCGCCACCGCGCGCCGGCTTGGCGCCCAGGTGGAAGGTTTCGACGTGCGGCCGGAAACCCGCGAGCAGATCGAGTCGCTGGGCGGCAAGTTCCTCGACCTCGGCGTCAGCGCCGCCGGCGAGGGCGGCTACGCGCGCGAGCTCACCGCCGAGGAGCGCGCCGAACAGCAGCGCCGCCTGGCCGAACACCTCAAGACCGTGGACGTGATCGTCACCACCGCGGCGGTGCCGGGACGCCCGGCGCCGAAGATCATCAGTGCGGCGATGGTGGCGGGCATGAAGCCGGGCAGCGTCATCGTCGACCTGGCGGCGGAAACGGGCGGCAACTGCGAACTCACCCGGCCGGGCGAAACCTTCGAGGCCGACGGCGTCACCATCGCCGGCCCGCTGAACCTGGCCAGCCAGGGCGCGCTGCATGCCAGCGAGATGTACGCGCGCAATGTCTACAACTTCCTGGCGCTGTCGCTGAAGGACGGCGCGCTTAATCTGGATTGGAACGACGAGCTGATCGCCAAGACCTGCCTGGCCCACGCCGGCGAGCGCAAGGCCTGAGGTCGGGGTTTCCCGGCGCGCGCCTCAGCGTGCCGGCGGCGGACGGTCGGCGGGCGCCACCTCCGGCGGCGGGGAGAGGCCGGGGCCGCCCTGTTCAAGCCAGGCGCGGCGCTGCGCCGGGTCCAGGCTTCGCCAGAGCCGGAACAGCTCCTTGCGCTCGGCCTCGGGCAGCTGGCGCAGCGTGGCCATGCTGGTGCGCATCTTCTCGCGCAGCTCCGGCGGCAGGTCGCGGAAATTCCGCGCGCCTTCGCGCAGCTTCTCTCGCTGTTCCGGCGTCATCGCGTCCCAGCGGGCCTTGCGCTCAAGGCGTTCGAGCGCGCGCACGCGGCGCGAAGCCGGCATCTGGTCCCAGTGCGCGGCCAGCGGCGCCAGTTTTTGCTGCTGGGCCGGCGACAGCTGGGCCCAGGTCGGCACGCTGACGCCGGCGGGCACCGGCGCGGGGCCATGGCCTTCGTGCCGGCGATCGCGGTGGTCATGGCGATCGTCGGGGCCGTCCGGCGCGTGCGCCGATGCAGGCGCCGCCGCCGTCCACAGCGCCAGGCCCAGCGCCAGCCCGCAGACCCGGCGCATCACAGCCCGGGCCCCTGGGCGGCGGTCGCCACCGGCGCTTCGGCCAGCCAGGCATACAGTTCGGCGTCCTCCTCGATCACCAGCGCATCGAGTTCGGCGGTGCTGGCGGCCAGGGCGGGATCCGTCGCCGGCGGCATGACGGTGCGCTGCGGCAGCCACCAGGCCAGGCCCAGCGCGAGCACGGCGGCGGCGAAGGCGCCGGCGGGCACCGCCAACGCCAGGCCGCGGCGCGCCGGCCGGACCTGCTGGGCCTCGTGCCGGGCGCGTCGCAGGCGGAAGGCCATGCCCTGGTCCAGGCCGTCGCTGGCGCGCTCGAACAGGTCGCGTGCGCGTTCGGTGATCGGGTCGGGGCGGTTCATCGCCAGTCCTCCAGGTGGGTGCGCAGGGCGGCCATCGCCCGCGACAGATGTGTCTTGACCGAGCCGTCGGAGCAGCCCATCGCCGCCGCGGTCTCGGCGACGTCCAGACCCTGCAGCTCGCGCAGCAGGTAGGCCTCGCGCTGGCGCCGGGGCAGCTGGCGCAAGGCCCGGCCAAGTGCGGCCCAGGCTTCGGCGTCGGCGTGCCGGCGGGCGGGATCCTCGCCCGGGTCGGGCAGCATTTCCAGTGGGTCCTCGCGGTCCTCGTCGCCCCGGCCCAGGAAGGTCATCACCCGACGCCGAACCGTGTTGCGGCGGTGCCGGTCGGTGACCTGCCGGCGCAGGATGCTCCAGAACAGCGGGGTCCATTCCTCCGCCGGCCGCTCGCGGTAGCCGACCAGCTTGATCATCGCCTCCTGCACCGCGTCCAGCGCGTCCTCGCGGTGGCCGAGCGCGAGCTCGGCCATCCGGAAGGCGCGCCGCTCCACCGAGGCCAGGAACTGGTCCAGGCTGGCGGGCGGCGCGGCGGGGGCGGCGTCGAAGGGCATCACGGGGCGCGGGTCAGGCCGTCCATGGCGCTGTATAACGCATCCGCGCCGGTTCCGTTGACCGGCTCAATGCCAGCGGTTGTAGCGCTCGCCCCGGCGGTCGAGCCGGTGGTCGATGCGCGAGCCGCGCTGGTCCAGCCGGTGGTCGACGCGGTCGCCCCGGTAGTCGAGTCGTTCGGCGTAGCCGTGGTAGCCGTGGGCGGCGGCGACCCCGGCCCGATGGTCGAGGCGCTGGTCGATGCGGTCGCCGCGGTGGTCGAGGCGCTGCTCGATGCGGTCGCCGCGCTGGTCCAGCCGGTATTCGACGCGATCGCCCTCGGGATGGGCCAGGGCGGGGCCGGCGGCCAGCAGCAGGGCCAGGGCAAGCAGGATCGGGGTGCGCAGGGTATTGGATTGCATCGCCATTTCCTCCGGGGTTGGGTGGCCCCGACCAGAACGCGGCGGCCGCCGGCGCTGTTGACCGGCCCTCTGGCCGATGTTTAACCAGCGGTTATGATGGAACCGGTCGCGCATCCGCGCGGGGAGGGGACATGGACGGCTTCGTCGCGCTGTACATCTTCATGCTGGCCGCGTTCACCGGCTACGAGATCATCGGCCGGGTGCCGGTCATCCTGCACACGCCGCTGATGTCGGGTTCGAACTTCGTGCACGGCATCGTGATGATCGGCGCCATGGTGGTGCTGGGCCATGCCGACACGACCACCGAGAAGGTGATCGGCTTCCTGGCGGTGCTGATGGGGGCCGGCAACGCCGCCGGCGGTTATGTCGTCACCGAGCGCATGCTCGAGATGTTCAAGCCCAGCGCCAAGAAGGAGGGCGGCGCATGAGCTGGCTGCCCCTGCTGGTGAAGGCCAGCTATTTCGTCGCGGCCCTGCTGTTCATCCTCGGCATCAAGCGCATGTCTTCCCCCAGGACGGCGGCCAGCGGCATCCGCTGGGCCGGCGCCGGCATGCTGGTGGCGACCATCGCCACCTTCGCGCTGCCGGGCCTGCACAACCTCGGGCTTATCGCGCTGGCGGTGTTCCTGGGCACGATCGTCGCCTGGGTTTCCGGAAAGCGGGTCGCGATGACCGACATGCCGCAGATGGTCGCGCTGTACAACGGCCTGGGCGGCGGTTCGGCGGCGGCGATCGGCGCGGTGGAGCTGCTGAAGTTCTCCGACGCCGGCATCGCGCCCTCGCAGACGGCCCTGGTGCTGGCCGTGGTCGGCGCGCTGATCGGCTCGGTGTCGCTCACCGGTTCGGTGATCGCCTGGGCCAAGCTCGACGGACGCATGGACAGGCGCTTCACCTTCCCGGGCCAGCAGGCCTTCAACGGGCTGGTGTTCCTGGTGGCGGTGGCCTTGGGCGTGCTCACGGTTTATGGCCTGGAACAGCCGGTGATCATCGGCTTCTTCGTGGCGGCGCTGGCGGTCGGCATCCTGATGACGCTGCCGATCGGCGGCGCCGACATGCCGGTGGTGATCTCGCTGTACAACGCCCTGACCGGCCTGGCCGTGGCCTTCGAAGGCTACGTGCTTCAGAACGAGGCCCTGATCATCGCCGGCATGGTGGTCGGTGCGGCCGGCACCATGCTGACCCAGCTGATGGCCAAGGCGATGAACCGCTCGATCGCCAGCGTGCTGTTCGGCAGCTTCGGCCAGACCGGCGAGGCGGCCGAGATCACCGGCGCTCAGAAGCCCATCGAAGCCGGCGACGTCGCGGCGATGATGGCCTACGCCGAGCGCGTGGTGATCGTGCCGGGTTACGGCCTGGCGGTCGCGCAGGCCCAGCACAAGGTCTGGGAGCTGACCCAGGTGCTGATCAAGCGCGGCGTGAAGGTGAAGTTCGCGATCCACCCGGTGGCGGGCCGCATGCCCGGCCACATGAACGTGCTGCTGGCGGAAGCGGGCGTGCCTTACGACCTGATCGCCGACATGGACGACATCAACCCCGAGTTCCCGACCACCGACGTGTCGCTGGTGATCGGCGCCAACGACGTGGTCAACCCGGTGGCCAAGACCGACCCGGCCTCGCCGATCTTCGGCATGCCGATCCTGGACGTGGTGGCCTCGAAGAACACCATCGTCATCAAGCGCGGCAAGGGCACCGGCTTCGCCGGCATCGAGAATGCGCTGTTCTACGCCGACAACACCCGCATGCTCTACGGCGACGCGGCGGCGGCGGTCAGCCAGCTGGTGGCGGAACTGAAGTCGGTGGACGGCGGGCACTGAGCCTGCCGGCGCGGTTCAGCGACCGAGGCGGGCGGCGATGAGCAGGGCCAGTACCGCCAGGCCCAGGTCCCAGCCGTCGGTGCCGTGGCGCAGCAGCTCGCCGGCCAGCACCGGCCCCAGGCGCTGGGCCGATTCCATCGGGCTCAGGCCCAGCAGCAGGCCCATCTGGGTGGCGACGATCATCCAGTAGCTGGCGGCGATCGCGGCCGCGGTGGCCAGTACCGCCACGCCCGAGCGCAGCCAGCCGGGCGGCGCGGCCGCCAGGCGAAGCATCAGCACCATGTCCAGCGCGGCCAGCGGCGCCATCCAGGCGCAGGTTGAGCGCAGCGTGATCGCCAGGCCCAGCCAGACCGCGACCGCCCCCAGTACGCCCACCGAAAGGGCAAAGGCCGGGAACAGCCATTGCCGGTGCGGCGTGGAACGGTCCGTTGGCTTCAAGGCGGTTTCCGGAGGGGAGGGCGGGCTAAAATAGCCGCCTTTGATGCCAGGCGACACCTGCCGTGAGTTATTCCCGAACCAGCGAACCGGTGAAATTCGAGCGCGACTGCGCCGCGGTGATGGTGCCGCAGGGCGAAGTCGTCACGCTGCCGGCCGGCAGCAGCGGCTACATCACCCAGGCCCTGGGCGGGTCCTTCACGGTGTTCGTGGACGGCAACCTGTTCCGGATCGCCGGCAACGACGCCGATGCGATCGGCAAGGCGCCGCCCGCCCCGCTGGAGCTGCCGGAGGGCGCCGGCGACGCCGAGGTCGAGAAGCTGGTCTGGGACCAGCTGCGCACCTGTTTCGACCCGGAGATCCCGGTCAACATCGTCGAACTGGGCCTGGTCTACGACTGCGACCTGGGCCGCAACGCCGAGGGCGAGCGCACGGTCGCCATCCGCATGACCCTGACCGCCCCCGGCTGCGGCATGGGCGACATCCTGGTGCAGGACGTGCGCGACAAGGTCGAGCGCGTGCCCACCATCGTCGAAGCCGATGTCGAGCTGGTGTTCGACCCGCCCTGGAACCAGTCGATGATGTCGGATGCGGCGCGGCTGGAAACCGGAATGTTCTGACGCCTAGGCGTCCGCCCACATCCGCAGCAGCTGCGAATGCACCTGGCTCAGCTGCAGGAACTCCGCCGAATCGCCCTCACGGGCGTGCAGCGCGCGCCGCGCCTGGTCGAGCGTGAACAGCAGTTCGCGCTGGCGGCCGTCGCGCACCCGGCTCTGGATCCAACCCACGCAGGCCAGGCGCTCGCCCAGGGTCACGGGCGTCACCCGGTGCAGGGCGCCGCAGTCGTAGACCACCAGGCTGCCGGCCGGAAGTTTCACCGGCGTTTCGCCCTGCGGCGACTCGATCACCAGTTCGCCGCCGTCGTAGCTGCCGGGTTCGGACAGGAACAGGGTCCAGGCCAGGTCGGTGCGCAGCGGCGGGTCGCCCATCAGGGCGTCGTCCACGTGCGGGCCGTAACCGTCGCCCACGCCGTAGAGGCTGAGCAGGGGTTCGCCCAGCCGCGCCGGCCGGGCATAGCGCTGCAGCATCGGATGCGAAGCCACCGCGGCCAGCACCCTGGCGCGAAGGGCGGCCACGCCGGGGTCGGCCGGATCGAGCTGGCGGTTGCGCTTGGCACCGCGGGCGGCCCAGCCGGCGGTGGCGCGCCCGTCCTGCACCGGCAGCGTGGCGAATGCGTCGCGGATGGCGCCGCAGGCTGCGGGCTCGAGGACGTCGGCAAGACAGAGCAGGGTGGTCACAGTTGAGAATGGTTTGCATTTGGGGCGTCGGGCCGGATAATACCCCGCATTCCTACCCGCCTGGACCGCCATGACGCCCCGACTCAAGCTCTGGACCCGCCTCGGAACCTGCCTGATGGCCGGCCTGCCCGCCGCGGCGGTGGCCCTGCCGGCAGGCGACGGCGGCGAGGGAGGGGAAGGCGGCGAAGGTGGGGAAGGCGGTTCGGCGCCTTCGCAGTACCGCCTGCTGCTGGATGCGGCCTCGGACCCGCGCTATTCCGCGCAGGACAGCCTGCGCGACTATGCCGAAGCGGCCCATGCCGCCTACCGCGATTCCGCGGTCGCCGCCGAGGGCCTGCGCAGCGCGGTCCGCGCCCTGCTGGACGATCCGACTCCGGCCAGTCTGGAGCTCGCCCGCGCGGCCTGGCTGCAGGCGCGCCAGCCCTACCTGCGGACGGAGGCGATGCGTTACTACGACGGCCCGATCGACGGCCCCGCGTCCGCGGCCCGCGCGGCCGGGCCGGAAGGCCGCCTCAACGCCTGGCCGCTCAACGAAGCGGTGATCGACTATGTCGAAGGCGACCCCGACGCCGGCCTGGTGCACGAGTTCGCCACGCCGGTAACGCGCGAGACCGTGCTCGCCCGCGACCAGGTCAGCGACGAAGCGGACGTGACCACCGGCTGGCACGCGATCGAATTCCTGCTCTGGGGCCAGGACCGTTCGGCCGACGGCCCGGGTGCGCGCCCGGCGTCCGACTACCTGCCCGGCGAGCCCGCGCGCGACCGCCGGCGCGCCTACCTGGCCCTGCTGGTCGACCAGCTGGTCGACGACCTGCGCTGGCTGGAAGGGCAGTGGAACCCGGCGCAGCCCGACGCTTATGTGCACTTCTTCCTGGCCCTGGAACAGCACGAGGCGATCGGCCGCGTGCTGACCGGCGCCGCCAATCTCGCCGGCCACGAGCTGGCCTCGGAACGGCTGGCGGTGGCCCTGGATTCGGGCGCGCAGGAGGACGAGCAGAGCTGCTTCAGCGACAGCACGCGCCAGGATTTCGTGCATGCGCTCGAAGGCGTGCGCCAGGCCTGGTACGGCCGCGGCGGCCGCGGCCTGGCCAGCGTGCTCAAGCCGCTGCGCCCGGCCCTGGCCGCCGAACTCGACGCCCGCTTCGCCCGCGCCGAGGCGGCGGTGGCCGCGTTGCCGCAGCCCTTCGACCGCATGCTGGTCGCCGCGCCGGACAGCCCCGAACGCCAGGCTGGCGAAGCGGCGGTCACCGCGCTGCAGGAACTCGGCGCCGGCCTGCGCGATGCCGGCACCGCGCTGGGCGTGCTGGTCATCGTTTCCGGCGTATGAGGCACGCGGCGGTCCTGGTGCTCGGGGCGCTGCTCGCCGGCACCCTGATGGCGGCGTCCACCGGCGCGAAGCCCGGCGGCACGCTCACGCGCGTGCTCGACAACCGCGACGCCTTCACCCGGCCCGCGCCGGGGCTGACGCCGCGCGAGCTGCGCGATTTCAACTTCGGCAACCGCGTGTTCAACACCAACTGGGCGGTGGCCCCGGCCTCGGTGGACGCTTTCGATGGACTGGGGCCGGTCTTCAACCGCGTGTCCTGCTCCGGTTGCCACCTGCGCGACGGGCGCGGTCGCCCGCCGGTGGAGGGCGAGGACGAGATGCTGTCCATGCTGGTGCGGCTGAGCGTGCCCGGCACTGACGCGCACGGGGGTCCGAAACCGCACCCCGCCTACGGCGACCAGCTCAACGACCGCGGCATCCCCGGCGTGCCGGCCGAAGGCCGGGCCAGGATCGAATGGCGCGAACGCCCGGGTCGCTATCCCGACGGCGAAGCCTATTCGTTGCGCGCGCCGCGCCTGGTGTTCGAGGACCTCGCTTTCGGCCCGCTCGGACGGCGCACCAGGACCTCGCCGCGGGTGGCGCCGGCGATGCCGGGCATGGGCCTGCTGGAGGCGATTCCCGAACCCGACCTGCTGGCGCTGGCCGATCCGGACGACCGCGATGGCGACGGAATTTCCGGCCGCGCCAACCGGGTCTGGAACCCGGACACCGGCCGCGTCGAACTCGGCCGCTTCGGCTGGAAGGCCAACGCCGCCACCGTGCTGGCGCAGTCGGCGGGCGCCGCGCACGGCGACATGGGCCTGAGCAACCGCGTCTTCCCCGGCGAGAACTGCGCGAGCCCGCAGCGCGCCTGCGCGCAAGCCGTGCGCGGCGACGCCACCGACCTGCGCGATGCCCACCTGGACAAGCTGGTGTTCTACCTGCAGGTGCTGGCGGTGCCCGATCGTCGTTCGACCGATGCGGCGGCCGGGCAGCGTGGCGAGATGCTGTTCACCAAGATCGGCTGCGCCGCCTGCCACACCCCCGTGCAGCGCACCGCGGCCGACGCGAAACCGTCGCAGCTCGCGGGGCAGGTGTTCATGCCCTACACCGACCTGCTGCTGCACGACATGGGGCCGGGCCTGGCCGACGGCCGCGGGGATTTCCTCGCCGGCGGCCGCGAGTGGCGCACCGCGCCGCTCTGGGGGCTGGGCCTGGTGCCCGTAACCAACGGCCACAGTTTCTACCTGCACGACGGGCGTGCGCGCTCGCTGGAGGAAGCGATCCTGTGGCACGGCGGCGAGGCGCAACGATCGCAGCGGGAATTCCGCGCCCTGTCGCGCGAGGATCGGCAAGCCGTCCTGACCTTCCTGCAAAGCCTGTAGCCCAGCGCTAACCAAGCTGAACCACTTGTCACCGGTGACAGTCACAAAACTGCCGCAACGCGGCTTGACCTGTGACTTTCGTCACGCTAGCGTCGGCCCGGTGTCATGCAGATGTGATCTGCGTCACACGTCCGGGTGGTCGTAAACTCTCCGCGAAAAAAACCAGAGGCCATAGACGGCCTGCGCGGAAGAGCTCGCCCAGGGGACCCGGGGCATGGATGCAAACACGGCCGCGCCGCGGCCACGTTGCCATCATTTTTCGGGGATACCTACATCGTGAGCAAGAACACTCGCAAGCTTCGCCTGCGTGGTCTCGTTGCGGCCACCACCCTCGCGCTGGCCGCCCAGGCCGGTTACGCCGCCTCCGGTCCTGTCCAGGCGCCGCGCGTCGACCTCAGCGGCATCGCCTCGGACACGCAGTTCGACCGTTTCATCGTCAAGTACCGCGACGGCAGCCAGGAGGCCGCGAGCGCGGCGTCGCTGCAGCGCGCGCTCGACTCCGCCAGCGTCGGCGCCAACCAGATGATCCAGGGCGCCCGCGCGCAGCGCGGCGAGTCCTCGCGCACGTTCAAGCCGCTGGTGGCCCGCCACCTGCGCCGCATGGCCATCGGCGCCGACGTCGTCACCACCTCGCAGAAGCTCGGCCGCGCCGACGCCGAGGCGCTGATGCGCGAGATCGCGTCGAACCCGAACGTCGAATACGTGCAGATCGACCGCGTGCTGAAGCACACCCTGACCCCGAACGACACCAACTACAGCCAGCAGTGGGGCTACACCGATGCCGACGCCGGCATCCGCGCCAACACCGCCTGGGACACCGCCAACGGCAGCGGCATCATCGTCGCCGTGCTCGATACCGGCCACGTCAGCCACAGCGACCTGAACGCCAACATCGTCGCCGGCTACGACTTCATCTCCAACAGCACGGTCGCCGGCGACGGCAACGGCCGCGATTCCGACTACAGCGATCCGGGCGACTACTACGGCGGCGACCCGTCCAGCTGGCACGGCACCCACGTGGCCGGCACGGTCGCCGCGGTGACCAACAACGCCAAGGGCGTCGCGGGCACGGCCTGGGGCGCGAAGGTGATGCCGGTGCGCGTGCTGGGTCGCGGTGGTGGTTCCACCTCCGACATCGCCGACGCCATCATCTGGGCGTCCGGTGGCACGGTCAGCGGCGTGCCGACCCTGTCGGCGGCCAATGCGGCCGACGTCATCAACATGTCCCTGGGCGGCAGCGGCTCCTGCGACTCCGCCACCCAGGCGGCGATCAACAGCGCCGTCAGCCGCGGCACCGTCGTGGTCGTGGCCGCCGGCAACAGCAACGCCAACGCTGCGAACTTCACCCCGGCCAGCTGCAACAACGTGGTCAACGTCGCCTCGGTCACCAGCGCCAGCGCCCGTTCCAGCTTCTCGAACTACGGCACCCTGATCGACGTGTCCGCCCCGGGTTCGTCCATCCTCTCGACCCTGAACGCCGGCACCGCCGGTCCGGGCGCCGAGAACTACGCGTCCTACAGCGGCACCTCGATGGCGTCGCCGCACGTGGCCGGCACCGTGGCGCTGGCGCAGAGCCGTCGCCTGGCCCTGGGCCTGCCGCTGTGGACCCCGGCCGAGGTGGAAGCCCAGCTCAAGGCCACCGCGTATCCGCTGTCGGGCGCCTGCTCGGGCGGCTGCGGCGCGGGCATCATCGACGCCAATGCCATCGTGGCCGCGGCCGGCGGCAGCACCCCGCCGCCCCCGCCGCCGCCGACCGGCGGCACCCTGACCAAGGGCGTCGCGGTGACCGGCCTGGCCGCCACCACCGGCAACTCGCTGAACTACACCATGGTCGTCCCGGCCGGTTCCACCAACCTGACCTTCACCATGTCGGGTGGCACCGGTGACGCCGACATGTACGTGCAGTTCGGCAGCGCGCCGACCGACACCTCGTACGTCTGCCGTCCCTACCTCAACGGCAACAACGAGACCTGCACCATCGCGGCCCCGTCGGCCGGCACCTACCACGTCCGCGTGAAGGCCTACTCGAGCTTCTCCGGCGTCAGCCTGGTCGGCAACTACTCCACCGGCACCGGTGGCGGCACCCAGACCTACAGCAACACCGCCGACTACCAGATCCGCGACAACACCACGGTCGACAGCCCGATCACGGTCTCCGGCCGCAGCGGCAATGCCCCGAGCAATGCCTCGGTGGCGGTGAACATCGTGCACACCTACCGCGGCGACCTGCGCGTGGACCTCGTGGCTCCGGACGGTTCGCTGTACAACATCAGCAACCGCGCCGGCGGCAGCGCCGACAACCTGGTGGGCACCTACACCATCAACCTGTCGAGCGAAGCGCTGAACGGCACCTGGCGCCTGCGCGTCAACGACAACGCCGCCGGCGACATCGGCTACATCAACAGCTGGTCGATCACGTTCTGATCCCCGGCGGTTGAGGCTCCAAGACAAGACCCCGGCCTAGGCCGGGGTCTTTTTCTTTCCGGGTTCCGACGGCAACCGCCGGAGCCGCGCAGGCGCGGGGATGCCCTCAGCCGGCGGCTTCGAAGCGGTTCGCGGCGACGTTCTTTCGGACCTTCAGCGGGTCCCAGATGCGGCCGTTCATCGCGATGTAGACGCCGGCCGGCAGCGACTGCACCGCACCGACCGCAGTGCCGATGTTGAACTCGGCGTCCGAGCCGCGGAACCGCGCCGGGTTCAGGGCGCCGGTCAGCACGATGGTCTTGCCGGCGATGGTGGCCAGCACTTTCGCGGTGTCCACCATGGTGTCGGTGCCGTGCGTGACCAGCACGTGCCTCGCCGGCTGGGCGGCGATGGTCGCGCGCAGCAGCTCGCGGTCCTCGGCGGTGATGTGCAGGCTGTCCTTGCGGA
>CBFGOZ010000017.1:0-18521 GCA_965650505.1 uncultured Arenimonas sp. | reverse complement strand
ACGGCGGCCTGAAGACCGGCCTGGACGTGGTCAAGGCCGCGATCCTGGGCGCCGAAAGTTTCGGCTTCGGCACCGCGCCGATGGTGGCCCTGGGCTGCAAGTACCTGCGCATCTGCCATCTCAACAACTGCGCCACCGGCGTGGCGACGCAGGACGCACGCCTGCGCGCCGACCATTTCATCGGCCTGCCGGAAATGGCGATGCACTTCTTCCGCTTCGTCGCCGAGGACGTGCGCCGCTGGCTGGCCCGGCTGGGCGTGGCGCGGCTCGAGGACCTGATCGGCCGCACCGATCTGCTGGAGCTCGCCGAAGGCCAGACGCCGCGCCAGCGCGGCCTGGACCTGGCGCCCCTGCTCGCCGCCGCCGACGGCCGCGGCGCCGCCGCGCGGCACAACACCGAGGCCCGCAACCGCCCGCGCGACACCGGCGCGCTGGCCACGCGCATGCTCGACGAGATGCGCGCGGCGATCCACGCCGGCGCCGGCGGCCGCTTCAGCTACCCGGTGCGCAATTCCGACCGCAGCATCGGCGCGCGCCTGTCGGGCGAGATCGCCCGCGTGCACGGCAACAACGGCATGGCCGAAACGCCGCTGGACGTGTGCCTGCAGGGCAATGCCGGCCAGAGTTTCGGCGCCTGGAACGCCGGCGGCCTGCACCTGCACCTGCGCGGCGACGCCAACGACTACGTCGGCAAGGGCATGGCCGGCGGCCGCATCGTGCTGCAGCCGCCCGCCGGCGCGCGTTTCGTCGCGCGCGACACGCCGATCATGGGCAACACCTGCCTGTACGGCGCCACCGGCGGCGAGCTGTACGCCGCGGGCCGCGCCGGTGAACGTTTCGGCGTGCGCAACTCCGGCGCGCTGGCGGTGGTGGAGGGCGTGGGCGACCACGGCTGCGAGTACATGACCGGCGGCGTGGTGGCCGTGCTCGGCCGCACCGGCCTGAACTTCGGCGCCGGCTTCACCGGCGGGCTTGCCTACGTGCTGGATATCGACCGCGACTTCGTCGACCGCTACAACCACGAGCTGATCGACGTGCTGCGCATCACGCCCGAGGGCATGGAACACCACCGCCACCATCTGCGCGCCCTGCTGCGCGCGCACGTCGAGTTCACCGGCAGCGCCTGGGGCACGCAGCTGCTGGAGGAGTTCCGCGACGTCGCCGGCCGCTTCTGGCTGGTCAAGCCCAAGGCGGCCTCGCTGGAGCAGCTGGCGGAAGACCTGAGGCGGGCGGCATGAAGAGCAAGCCGTTCCAGTTCCTGGACCTGCCGCGCCGGCTGCCGCGCGAACTGCCGGCGACGCTGCGCGTGCTCGGCTGGCAGGAGATCTACGGCGGCTTCTCGGCGCCCGAGGCCGCCGACCAGGCCGGCCGCTGCCTGGACTGCGGCAATCCCTACTGCGAATGGAAGTGCCCGGTCCACAACTACATCCCGGACTGGCTGGCCCTGGTGCGCGAAGGCCGCCTGTTCGAGGCGGCGGAACTGGCGCACGAAACCAACCCGCTGCCCGAGATCTGCGGCCGCGTCTGCCCGCAGGACCGGCTGTGCGAAGGCGACTGCACGCTCAACACCGGCTTCGAAGCGGTGACCATCGGCGCGGTCGAGAAATACATCGTGGACGAGGCCTTCCGCCAGGGCTGGCGGCCGGATCTTTCCGCGGTGCGTGCGTCCGGGAGGCGGGTTGCGGTGATCGGCGCCGGTCCCGCCGGCCTGGCCTGCGCCGACCGGCTGGCGCGCGCCGGCATCGAGGCGCACGTGTTCGACCGCTACGAGGAGATCGGCGGCCTGCTCAGTTTCGGCATCCCGGCCTTCAAGCTGGAGAAGGGCGTGATCGCCACGCGACGTAACGTGCTGGAGGCGATGGGCGTGCGCTTCCACCTGCGCACGGAAGTGGGGGACGCGCTGGGCGCCGAGCTGCTGCGCGACTTCGACGCGCTGTTCCTGGGCACCGGCGCCTACACCGCGGTGGACGGACGGCTGCCCGGGCAGGACCTGTCGGGCGTGGTCGCGGCCCTGCCCTTCCTGGTCGGCAACGCGCGGCGGCAGCTGGGCCATCCGCATCGCGACGATCCGTCGGTGGATCTGGCCGGCAAGCGCGTGCTGGTGCTGGGCGGCGGCGACACCGCGATGGACTGCGTGCGTTCGGCGCTGCGCCTGGGTGCGGCCGAGGTGAGCTGCGCCTACCGCCGCGGCGAAGCCGACATGCCCGGATCGCGCCGCGAGGTGAAGAACGCGCGCGAGGAGGGCGTGCGCTTCCTGTTCAACCGGCAGCCGCTGGCGATCGAGGGCGCGGTGCGCGCCAGCGGCGTGCGCCTGGTCGAAACCCGCGCGGCCGGCGGCCGCGGCACGGCCGCCGAAGCGGTGCCCGGCAGCGAAACCGTGCTGCCGGCCGACGTGGTGATCCTGGCCTTCGGCTTCCGCGCCAGCCCGGCGCCCTGGTGGGGCGGACACGGCATCGCGCTCGACGACGGCGGCCGCGTGGCCACCGCAGGCATCGGCGGCGCCACCTCGCACCCGAAGGTATTCGCCGGTGGCGACAACGTGCGCGGCGCCGACCTGGTGGTGACCGCCGTGCACGACGGCCGCGAAGCCGGCCTGGCCATCGCCCGCCAACTTCTGTAGGTCCGGTATCATCCGCGTTCCCGGAAAGGAACGACGATGAGCGAACTGCAGGACCTCACTTCCCTCGTGCGCGCCAACACCGCGCTGATCGTCATCGAGACGCCCGACGAGGGCCGCGTGGTGGACCTGTTCCGGCACCTGCTGATGAACGTCTGGCGGCCGCTGTTCCGCTGGTCGATCACCGAAGGCCTGCGCCGCGTCGACCTGGATGGCGAGGATGCGCCGCTGGCGCCGCCCGATGCCACCGCCACCCTGCGCACCATCCGCGAGATGGACCAGCGCGGCATCCACCTGCTGCTCGATTTCCATCCCTACCTCGGCTACGCCACCACCCAGCGCCTGGTGCGCGAAACCATCGACCGCCGCGGCTGCAAGGAACACACCCTGGTGCTGGTCGGGGCCAGGATCGAACTGCCGCCCGACCTGGAGCACCTGGCCGTGCGCTTCTCGCTGCGCCTGCCGGACGAAAAGGCGCTGCTGAAGCTGGTGCAGGACGAGGCCGCGATCTACATGCGCGAACACGGCGGCAAGCGCGTCGAGGTGGACCAGGAGGCGCTGAAGGCGATCGTGCGCAACCTGCGCGGCGTGTCGCTGACCGAGGCGCGGCGCCTCGCCCGGCACCTGATCTTCCGCGACGGCGCCATCGGCGCCGGCGACCTGCCCGAGCTGGCCAAGCTCAAGTTCGAGCTGCTCAACAAGTCCGGCCACCTGCATTTTGAATACGACACCGCGCGCTTCGCCGACGTCGCCGGCCTGGAGCGCCTGAAGACCTGGGTGCACCAGCGCCGCGGTCCCTTCACCGCCGACACCCTGCCGGTGGGCCTGGACCCGCCCAAGGGCATCCTGCTGCTGGGCGTGCAGGGCTGCGGCAAGTCGCTGGCGGCCAAGGCCGTGGCCGGCGGTTTCGGCGTGCCGCTGGTGCGCCTGGACTTCGGCACGCTCTACAACAAGTACCACGGCGAAACCGAGAAGAACCTGCGCGAGGCCCTGGCCTCGGCCGAGCAGATCGCGCCCTGCGTGCTGTGGATCGACGAACTGGAGAAGGGCCTGGCGTCCTCGACCGGCAGCGACGACGGCGGCGTGTCGCGGCGCGTGCTGGGTTATTTCCTCACCTGGATGGCCGAACGCAAGTCCAAGGTCTTCCTGGTCGCCACCGCCAACGCGGTGCACGACCTGCCGCCGGAGCTGCTGCGCAAGGGCCGCTTCGACGAGATCTTCTTCGTCGACCTGCCCGACCACGCGGCCCGCGCCGAGATCTTCCGCATCCACCTGTCGCGGCGCGAGGTGGACTGGGAAGGCTTCTCGCTGTCCACGCTGGCCGATGCCGCCGAAGGGTTTTCCGGCGCCGAGATCGAACAGGCCGTGGTCAGCTCGCTGTACGCGGCCCACGCCGAAGGCGTGCCGGTGGACGAGGCCCGCGTGATCGCCGAAGTGCGCAACACCCGCCCGCTGAGCGTGCTGATGGCCGAACAGGTCAACGCCCTGCGCGACTGGGCGCGTTCGCGCACCGTTCCCGCCGACTAGAACCAGCGGCCGACGCGCCGGCAGTAGTCGGTGTAGGTCTGGCCGAAACGCTGGGCCAGGTAGGCCTCTTCGCGGCCGATCACGTAGTGGCGGATCACGAACAGCACCGGGCCCAGCGTCAGCAGCGGCCACAGGCTGTTGCAGGCCAGGGTGATGGCGACGTAGGCCAGGGCCATGCCCAGGTACATCGGGTTGCGGGTGTGGCGGTAGATGCCGTCGCCGACGAAGGCGGTGTCCTCGCGCCAGGGCCGCGGGTCGTTGCCCTTGCGGCGGAACCCGCCGAGCGCGCTCAGCAGCAGCCACGCCGCGGCCAGCGCGAAGGCCCCCGCCAGCACGCGCAGGACCAGCAGCAGCGAGGGACTGACCAGCTCCCAGGGGAACAGCAGGTACTCGAGCGCCAGCCCGATGCCCAGGCCGGTCAGGAAGATCAGCGGCGGCGGGAAGCGGACGCCGGGGGTGGCGGATTCGCTCATCGGAAGTTCAACTCAGTCGCTGCAGCAGCCAGGTCCAGGCGGGCAGGGTCGCCAGCGACAGCAGGATGCCATAACCCACCATCGCCGCGGCCAGGCCGGGCGCGAGGCGGTGCGAGATGGCGAGCGCGGCGGCGGTGATCATCGGCGGCATCGCCGATTCCAGCACCACGGTGGAATGCTGCTGGGCCTGCAGCCCGAGCATCGGCGCGATCGCGAGCGCGATCAGGGGCATCACCGCCAGCTTCAGCGTCAGCCCGGCCGCCAGCGGCCGCAGTTCGTCGCGCGGCAGCGCCAGCTTCAGGCTCAGGCCGATCGCCAGCACCACCAGGGGCAGCAGCGCGTCGGCCAGGCGCTGCAGGCCGCTGGCGATCCACGCCGGCGGGGTTTCCGGCATCACCGTCAGGCCCAGCACCAGGGCGATGAAGGGCGGGAAGGTGACCACGCGGCGGGCGATCTGCGCCGGCGTCGGTTTCGCATCGCCGCCGTAACGCGCCAGCACGTACAGGCCGAAGGTGGACAGGATCAGGAAGGCGCCGAACTGGTCGTAGATGACGGCGTAGGGCAAGGCGTCCTCGCCCAGCAGGGCGCGCACCAGCGGGTAGCCCAGGAAGCTGGTGTTGCCCAGGGCCACGCACAGCAACAGCACTGCATGTTCGTCGGGCCGCAGCTTCAGCAGCCGGGTGGCGCCGGTCACCAGCAGTACCGTTGCGCCCAGCAGCAGCCAGGGCACCGCGGCGATGGCCAGGATCTGCGGGCCGATCTCCAGCCGTGGCGCATAGATCAGCACCGAGGCCGGCAGCAGCACGTACAGCACCACCTTGTTCAGCACTTCGGCGGCGTTGTCGGGGAACAGCCGCAGGTGCTGGAACGCCAGCCCCAGCGCCAGCATCGACAGGATCAGCGCGAACGCATCGAAGGCCATGGCTCAGCGCGCCGGCGGACGGCCGTGCGCGCCGCGTCCGCGGACGGCGCCGGCCCGCGGACTGGACGCGCCGGGCTTCATGCGCCCGGCGCCGCCTTGGCCTTCTCGGCGGCGATCCATTCGCGGATCTTGGTCTGCAGCACGCCCATCGGCAGCGCGCCGTCGACCAGCACCTGGCGGTGGAAGGCACGGACGTCGAACTTGTCGCCCAGCTCGGCTTCGGCCTCCTCGCGCAGCTCGCGGATCACGCGCTGGCCGACCTTGTAGGCCAGGGCCTGGCCGGGAATCACGATGTAACGCTCGACCTCGGCCACCACGTCGGATTCGGCCATCGAGGAATTGGCCAGCATGTAGTCGATCGCCTGCTGCCGGCTCCAGCCGTAGTGGTGCAGGCCGGTGTCGACCACCAGGCGCATCGCGCGCAGCTGCTCGTCGCTCAGGCGGCCGTACCACTGGTAGGGGTCGGTGAACAGGCCCAGTTCCTTGCCCAGCGATTCGGCGTACAGCGCCCAGCCCTCGGAATACGCGGTGTAGCCGCCGAAGCGGCGGAAGGCCGGCAGCGACTCCACTTCCTGCTGGATCGAGATCTGGAAGTGGTGGCCCGGCGAGGCTTCGTGGATGGACAGCGTCTCGACCAGGAAGTTGGGCTGGGCCTTGAGGTTGAAGGTGTTGAGGTAGAACACGCCCGGGCGCGAACCGTCGGGCGAGGGCGCCTGGTAGGAGGCGCCGGCGTCCGATTCGGCGCGGAAGGCCTCGACCGGCCGCACTTCGTAGTCGGCCTTGGGGAAGATGTCGAAAAGTTTCGGCAGCAGCGGGTTGATCTTCTGCTGCGCGTCGCGGTAGGCCTGCAGCGCCTCGGCTTCGGTCTTGAAGTAGAACTGGTCGCTGGTCTTGAGGTGTTCGAAGAAGGCCTTCAGGTCGCCCTCGAAACCGACCTGCTCGCGCACCGCGTTCATTTCGGCCAGGATGCGCGCCACCTCGTCCAGGCCGAACTGGTGGATGTCCTCGGGGCCCAGGTCGGTGGTGGTGTTGGTGCGCACGTTGTAGGCGTACCAGTCCCTGCCCTGCGGCAGGTGCATCTGGCCCACGCCTTCGCGCGCCGCCGGCAGGTATTCGTCGCGCAGGAAATCGCGCATGGCGGCGTAACCGGGCACGATCACGTCGGTGATGGCGGCGCGGTAGGCGGCGGTCAGGCGCTCGCGCTCGGCGGCCGGGAAACTTTCCGGCATGGTCTTGATCGGACCCCAGAACACGCTGTCCTCGGGCTTGTCGACGACGTGCGCGGCGAACTGCGGGATCGACTTCTCGACCACCGGCCGCGGCTGCACCACGCCGGCCTTGATGCCCTCGCGCATGTTGGCGATGGCGCTCTGGTTGATCTGCGGGAAGCGGGCGATGCGGGCCAGGAAATCGTCGTAGTGCTTGACCTCGCGGAAGGGCTGGATGCCCTGGCCGGAGCCGAGCTGGGCGAAGAAGCTGCCGTAGTTTCCGAACTGGTGCACGGGCAACATCCAGCCCGGGAACTTGTTGCCTTCCAGCGACAGCTCGCGGTCGCTGACGAAGACGTCGCGGCTGAGGCGGTCCTGGCCGGTCAGGGCCTCGCGGTCGAGTTTCTGCACGCGGGCCAGGAAGTCGCGTTCGCGCGCCTCGCTTTCGGCGCGGAACTCGGCGGAATAGAAGTCCGGCAGCTGGTCGTTGTAGCGCAGGTCGCCCAGGGCGGTGGCGAAGATCGGATTGGCCTTGAGCTCGGCCTCGTGCCATTCGGCCAGCAGGGCGTCGAGTTCGGCGGCGACGGCCGCGGGATCGGCTTTCGGGGCGGCCTCGGGGGCCGGGGCGGGGTCGCGGCTGCAGCCGACCGTGAGCAGCAGGGCAAAGATCAGTACCAGGGCGCGCATCACGGTTCCTTCGCTTGGGCAGGGGTGCGATTGCGCTATCTTCGCGCAGTCCCGGCCCGGAGCCTACCGATGAAAGTCATGCCCACCTGCCTGATCGCCGCCGCCGTGCTGACGTCCGGCCTGGTTTCCACCCCCGCCCACGCCGCCGACCGCATCACCGGCCTGCCCTTCGCCACCCGGTCCGAGGTGTTCGCCCCCGAGGCCATGGCGGCCACCTCGCATCCGCTCGCCACCCAGATCGCGCTCGACACGATGCGCCAGGGCGGCAGCGCGGTGGATGCGGCCATCGCCGCGAACGCGGCCCTGGGCCTGATGGAGCCGACCGGAAACGGCATCGGCGGCGACCTGTTCGCCATCGTCTGGGACCCGAAGACCCGGAAGCTGCACGGCTACAACGGCTCGGGCCGGTCGCCGAAAGGGCTGTCGCGCGAATGGTTCGCGCGCAACGGGTATACCGACATCCCGCCGCACGGCCCGCTGCCGGTCACCGTGCCCGGCACGGTGGACGCGTGGTTCGCCCTGCACGAACGTTTCGGCCGCCGCAGCATGGCCCAGAACCTGGCCCCGACCGTGAAATACGCGCGCGACGGCCACCCGGTGCACGAGGTGATTGCGTATTACTGGGGCCGCAGCGTGCCGGTGCTGTCGAAGTGGCCGGGCTTCGCCGAGCAGTTCACCATCGAGGGCCGCGCGCCGCGCAAGGGCGAACTCTGGCGCAACCCGAACCTGGCCAATACGCTGGAAACCATCGGCCGCGAGGGCCGCGACGCCTTCTACAAGGGTGACATCGCCCGCAGCATCGACGCCTACTTCAAGGCCAACCAGGGTTTCCTGCGCTACGAGGACCTGGCAGCGCACACCGGCGAGTGGGTCGAGCCGGTCAGCACCAACTACCGCGGCGTGGACGTCTGGGAACTGCCGCCCAACGGCCAGGGCATCGCCGCGCTGCAGATCCTCAACATCCTCGAGGGTTACGACTTCTCGAAGATCCCCTTCGGCAGCGCCGAACACGTGCACCTGTTCGTCGAAGCGAAGAAGCTGGCCTTCGCCGACCGCGCGCGCTGGTACGCCGACCCGGACTTCTTCCCCTCGCGCCGCGGCGACCGCGGCGAGGCCGAGGCCCTGGTGCAGCGGCTGATCTCGCAGGACTACGCCGATCAGCGCCGCAAGCTGATCGACCCCGACCGCGCTGCGAAAGCCGTCGACGCCGGCGCCCAGCTCAACCAGGGCGACACCATCTACCTGACCGTGGCCGACAAGGACGGCATGATGGTGTCGCTGATCCAGTCCAACTACCGCGGCATGGGCAGCGGCATGGCGCCGCCGGGGCTGGGCTTCATCTTCCAGGACCGCGGCGAGCAGTTCGTGCTCACCGCCGGCCATCCGAACTCCTTCGAACCCGGCAAGCGCCCCTTCCACACCATCATCCCGGCCTTCGCGACCAGGGACGGCAAGCCCTGGATCAGCTTCGGCCTGATGGGCGGCGCAATGCAGCCCCAGGGCCATGCCCAGATCATCATGAACCTGGTGGATTTCGGCATGAACCTGCAGGAAGCCGGCGACGCCCCGCGCATCCAGCACGACGGCAGCACCGACCCGGCCGGCCAGGCGGTGGCGATGAGCGACGGCGGCGTGCTGAACCTGGAAACCGGCTTCCCCTACGAAACCATCCGCGCCCTGATGCGCAAGGGCCACACCATCGAGTTCGCCGACGGCCCCTACGGCGGCTACCAGGCGATCATGCGCGACCACGCGAACGGCGTGTACGTGGGCGCCAGCGAGAGCCGGAAGGATGGGATGGCGGCGGGGTACTGAGGGCAGGAGTTAGTGGTAGGAGTTGGTGACTCCTGTTCAGTAACCCTGCGCGACGTGGCGCTTCAGCCGCTCGAAGGCGGTGGCCACGTCGGCCGCGTGCGGCAACACCTGCGGCCAGTCCGCCTGCTTGGCGGCGTGTTCGAGTGAGGCCGCGGCTTCGGCCAGCGGGTGGGCGCCGACAAGGCGCGCGGCGCCCTTGAGCTTGTGCGCCTGGCGGGCCAGGCGTTCGAGGTCGCCGGCGGCCTGCGCGGTGCGCAGTTCGGCGAGGTCGGCTTCGGTGGCGCCCAGGTAGTCGTCGAGCAGGGCGCGGGTTTCCGCGGCGTTGCCGCCGGTCAATGGCTCCAGCACCGAGGGATCCAGCGGGGTCGGCTCGCCGCCCAGCTGCGGCAGTTTCGCCGGCGCGCGCATGTCGCCGGCCAGCGGCGCGGTGTGCGGCAGCCAGCGCTGCAGGGCCTGCACCAGTTCGGGAATGCTGACGGGTTTGGCGAGGTACTGGTCCATGCCGGCGGCCAGGCAGCGTTCGGCCTCGCCCTTCAGGGCCGCGGCGGTGAGCGCGATCACCGGCGTGCGCGGTTTGTGCATGCGCGCTTCTTCGTCGCGCAGGGCCCGCACCATTTCGTAGCCGTCCATCTCGGGCATGTGCACGTCGGAAAGCACCAGCGCGTAGCGCCCGGTGCGCCAGGCGGCCAGGCCCTTGATGCCGTCTTCGGCCGATTCGCTGGCGTAGCCGGCCAGCGCCAGCTGGCGCGCCACCACCAGCCGGTTGGTCGGGTGGTCGTCCACGATCAGGATCAGGCTGCGTTCGGCCAGGGCCTGTTCGACGCTGGGCAGCGGCCGCGCCATGAAGCCCTGGGAGGCGTCCGGCGCCAGCTCCGGCTCCAGGTCCTCGACCCGGCCGCGCGGCAGCGACACCGTCATGCGCAGGGTGGTGCCAGCGCCGGGCGTGCTGTCCATTTCCACCTGGGCGCCCATCAGCTCGGCCAGGCGGCGCGAGATCACCAGGCCCAGGCCGGTGCCGCCGAAGCGCCGCGTGGTGCTGCCCTCGGCCTGCGAGAAGGGCTGGAACAGCCGCGCCTGCTGTTCCGGCGTGACGCCGATACCGGTGTCGGTGATGCGGAAGCAGACGCGGTCGCCGTCGCCGTCGCGGCCCTGCCACTCCAGCGCGGCCTCGACCACGCCCTTGTCGGTGAACTTGATCGCGTTCGACAGGAAGTTGCTCAGCACCTGGCGCAGGCGCAGGCCGTCGGCGACGTGCGCCGGGCCGATGCGGTCGTCCACCTCGCAGGTCAGCACCAGGCCCTTGCTGGACGCCGAACCGCTGAAGTTGGCGACGGTGGACTGCAGCAGGCGCGGCAGCGAAACCGTGGTCGGCGAAAGTTCGAGCCGGCCGGCCTCGACCTTCGAGAAATCCAGGATGTCGCCGATGATCTGCAGCAGCGAACGCGCCGACTGCTGGATCACCTGGATGGTGCGCCGCTGGTCGTCGTTGAGCTCGCTGTGCTGCAGCACCTCCAGCATGCCGGTGACGCCGATCATCGGCGTGCGGATTTCGTGGCTCATCGCCGCGACGAAGCTCGACTTCGCCTCGCTGGCCTCGCGGGCGCGGGCCTCGCTGCTGCGCAGGCGCTGCTCGAGCTGCTTGATCTGGGTCAGGTCGGTGCCGACGCCCAGGTAGCCCACGGTCTTGCCGCTGCCGTCGCGCATGGCCGAGGTGGCCAGCAGCACCGGCACGTGGCTGCCGTCCTTGCGCACCACGGTCCATTCCAGCGGCGGCGTGCCCTGTTCGATCATCGCGGTGATCATGCGTGCGTCCGGCGGCACCGGCTGGTCGCGGGCCGCGGTGAGGTCGGCGGCGACACGCTGCGCCTCTTCGGCCAGCAGCAGGCGGTCGACGCCGCGCTTGCCGATCATCTCCTCGGCGCGGTAGCCGGTCAGTCGCTCGGCGTAAGGATTGAAGCTGGTGAAGCGGCCCTCGAGGTCCAGCGACATGATCGCCACCCGCGCCGCCGCGAACAGCGAACGCTGGAACACTTCGCGCTCCTGCAGCGCCGCGCGGACCTGTTCGTTGCGCGCCAGCTGCTGGTTCAGCTCGCCCTCGAACTTGCGCACGTCGTCGCGCATGCCCAGGAAGGCGTCCAGCACCTCGCCCAGCTCGCCGCGCGGCTTGTAGCGCGGCACCGCCTGGTAGTCGTGCCGACGCATCTGGTGCGCCAGCACGGTCAGGCTCTCCACGCCCTTGTAGATGTTGCGCACCAGCCTGGCGCCGACCACGGCGACCACGGCCAGGGTGAACAGGCTCATCAGGGTGCGGATCCAGGCGGCGCGGCTGGCGCGGCGATCCTGTTCGCGCACGCGCTGCTCGGCCTCGATCATCTCGAGGTCGCTGAGGTGTTTCATGCGCGTGGTCACCGGGTCGATGGCCGGATACAGCGCGGTGTCGGCGAAACGGCCCAGGGCGACGATGTCCTGCTGCTCCAGGATGTTGCGCAGGGTCTGTGCCGCGGTGTCGGCGCGGATGCGGGCGCGGGCGATCTGTTCGAACAGCCGGGCCTGCTCCGGCGTCTGCGGCAGGGTTTCCAGCGCCGCCCAGTGCTGGCGGATGCGCAGGCGGGCGTTGTCCACCACCTGCACGCCCTCTTCCCAGGAGATCAGGCTGTTGCGGACCCGGAAGGTGGTGTCGACGATGTCCAGGCCGTAGGCGTCGGACACCGCCTTGATGCGGCGCAGGCCGGCCAGGGATTCGTCCTTGAGCTCCTGCAGCGCCTGCTGGTTCTGCCGGCGTTCGATCTCGTCCAGGGTCAGCACCCCGGCACCGGTGAGCAGGAGCAGCCCGAACAGGCCCAGCAGCTGCAGTCGGATGCCGAAGGTGGGCCCCGGTCGCGGCATGCCGGGCCTTAGTGGTGCGTCTGGCGCCAGCGCTGGATGGCGTCGGGCAGCTGTTCGCCGGCGACCGGCTGCGAGATCAGGTAACCCTGGGCGAAGTCGCAGCCCAGGCCGGCCAGCAGCTGCCATTCCTCGATGGTCTCGACGCCTTCGGCGACGACCTTGAGGTCGAGCTTGCGGGCCAGGTCCAGGCTGGTTTCGATCATCGCGCGCTTGCGCGGCTGGCCGGGCGCGCCGCTGACGAAGCCGCGGTCGATCTTGAGTTCGGTGAAGGGGATCTGCGACAGCTGCGACAGCGAGGAATAGCCGGTGCCGAAATCGTCGACGCTGAGGCCGAAGCCCTTCAGGCGCAGCCGGGCCAGCATGCCCAGGCCGCGGGCGGTGTCGCTCATCACCGAACTTTCGGTGATCTCCAGGATCACCTGTTCGGGGCTGAGGCCATGTTCGCGCAGCACCGCCTCGTAGCGGTCGGCCACTTCCGGGCCGGTGAGGTTCTGGGCCGAGACGTTGACCGAGATCTTCAGGTCCAGGCCGCGGGCCTGCCAGCGTTTCCACCAGGCGCAGCTCTGCACCAGCATCAGGCTGGTCAGCTCGTCGATCAGCCCGCCGGCCTCCATCACCGGCACGAACACCGCCGGCGGCACCATGCGGCCATCGGCCAGGCGCCAGCGCGCCAGCGCCTCGACGCCGATGATCTTGCCGTTGCCGAACTCCGCCTGCGGCTGGAAGAAGGGCACGATCTCGCCGCGGGCCAGGGCCTCGCGGGCCTCGTCCAGGCTCACGACCATGTCGCTGACGACGGTGCCGCCGCCGGCTTCGGTCTCGAACAGGGACAGCACCGTGGTCAGCTTGCCCGGCGTCAGGGGTTTTTCGATGCAGCCCAGCACGCGCAGGCCCGAGGCCTTGGCCATCACCTGCACGGTATGCAGCAGGGCCGGCTCCATCGCGCTGACCACGGCGATGGACCGGGCCAATCGCTCCTGGGCGACGATGCCGATGAACTCGACGCCGTCCATGCCGGGCATGTCCAGGTCCACCAGCACCACGTCCGGCGGCTCGGGCAGGGCGCGCAGCAGGTCCAGGGCCTGGAAGCCGTCGGCCGCCTCGTGCAGTCGGGTCAGGCCCAGGTCGGCGAGCAGGCGCAGCCCCAGCCGGCGCTGGAAGCCGTGGTCCTCGACCAGAAGGATGCTCAGACCCGCCAGACTCATGCCTTTCCCCCGAAAGCCGTGTCGCGAATGCGTCCGCCGACTGTACCGGTCGGCCGCGGTGCGTGGAAGCAAGGCCAAGTGACGGCGCTCGCAGGCCCGCAGGCCGGCCCGTGGCGCCTCGCGGTGCCCGCGGGACCGGCCTCCACGCCAGCTTGCACGCCCAAAGTCACCGGGACCGGCCGCCGGTTTGTTGCAGCGCAGCTGCTGCATCGCACATTGCGCCCCCCGGAACCATACGCTAGCGTCCGGCGGGCGGTGGCCAGGGGAAGGACGTTCCCGGTCCACGGGGTGTCCCCATCGCGGAAGGTTTCGTCAGTTCCAGTCGGGCGCCGTCCGGCGTCCGTGGCGCAGAACCACTCGAAGGGGAGACATCGATGGATATTCGTAACCGCCGCCGCGCGATGCGGTGGCTGTCGGCGGCCGTGCTGCTCGCGATCGGCAGCCCGGCCATGGCCAACACCCTGAACCAGAACGTGTCCTGGACCATCGACCGGTCCGGCACCACCGCCAAGTACCGGCTGGTGGCCTATGGCGACTCGATCTACGCCGGCTACAACGGCTCGATCAGCAACGCCGCGCGCTTCGCCGCCCCCACCGTGGACGCCGAATACCTGTCGGCGCGCTGGGGCGCCGACATCGAGAGCGTGCGCCGGGCCAAGTCGGGCGCCGTGGCCAGCGACGTCTACAACAACAAGATCGTCGCCGAACGCTCCTACATGCAGGCGGCCTCCACCCGCGTGGTCACCTTCGAGATGTGCGGCAACGACGGCCTGCAGGCACGCTCCAGCTTCAAGTCGCAGACCGGAACCTGCAACTACGCCGTGCTCGACACCGCGGTGAACAACTGCCGCGTCTACGTGGCGCAGGCGATGGACTTCATCAACGCCAACGCCCACCCGAACACGAAGCTGAAGGTCATCGCCAACCTGTATTACCCGGGCTACGCCGCCGACAACGTGCAGAGCTCCTGCCGCGACGCCAGCACCGGCCAGACGGTGAAGATGCAGGACCGCTTCCTGCCGGCCCTTGCGAAGATGAACTACTGGATGTGCGAATCGGCGCGCCAGAAGGGTTTCCAGTGCGCCGACAGCTTCGCCCAGTACATGGGTGCGGACTACGACAGCAACGGCGACGGCCAGGTCGACTCCGACGCGCTGCGCTACGTGGCCGGCGAAAGCGAGGCCAGTTACGTCGGCCGCGTCACCGGCACGCTGCGGGCGACGCTGCGCGACGCCAACACGCACTTCGTGTCGGCCTCGAGCAGCTTCGACTACATCCAGTCCGACAACGTGCACCCGACCTATACCGGCGGCACGGTCAGCGCCGGGCTCTGGGGCGGCACCACCGGCACCGGTGCGCCGCGCTACACCAGCTTCACCAATGGCCGCAGCCCGATCTGGAACCAGCTCGGCCACGAGCGCATGGGCTGGGCGCTGTCGGTCTACAGCCCGGCCACGCCCTGAGCCCTTGGCGCCTGGGCGGACCGCGCGATGACGCAGGAATCCGGGCCCCACGCCCCGCCGCCCGACCCGGGCGGCGACGGCGTGCGCATCACGCCCGTGGCGCGGAGCCCGCGTGGTTCCGCGCCCTGGGTCCTGCTGTCGGTATTGGCGCTGGCGGCCCTGGTCGCCGGTGCCTGGCTGTTCTGGCCGCGGCCCGCGGCGATGACTGCGCCGGTGGCCGAGGCGCCCGCCCCTGCGCAGGCGACGCCGTCGCCTGCGACCGTCCGGCGCGATGCGACGGACGCGACGGACGAGCCGGTCGAACTCGCCTCCGATGACCCGAACGACCTGGCTAATTATTTCGCGCCGGGCGATCCCGAACCCACCGGCGCCGAGCTGATCGGCGCCCTGCACGACGTCGGCATCCGCACCGGCCTGGGCGCCTTCGATCCGCCTGGGACCAGCCCGCCGCTGGAAGGCCTGGCCGTGCCCGATGATTTCGAACTGCCGGAAGGTTATGCCCGGCACCACCAGTACACCGACGAAGGCGTGGCGATCGAGCCGATCCTGATGTTCGCGCCGGACTTCGTGCTTTACGACGCCCAGGGCCGGCCGCTGCCGATGCCCGCCGACCGCGTGGTGCCGCCCGGCATGGCGCCGCCGGGCCTGCCGATCCGCCGCGTCCGCATTCCGCCGCCGGGATGAGCCCGATGTCCGGAGTGGCCCCGGCTTGAATCCGATCCGTGGTTCCAGCCCCCGCTGGCGCGACGCCGCCGGCCTGGTCGCCGGCGCCCTGCTGCTGGCGCTTTATTCCAGCGGCGCAATGGCCTGGCCGCTGGGCTTCGTGATGCTGCTGCCCTGGCTGTGGCTGCTGGACCGCGCCGACACCGCGGCCGCTGCGCTGGGGCGCGCGGCCTCGATCAGCGTGGTCTTCGTGGCCGCGGTGTTCGGCTGGTTCGGCGCCGCCATCGGCGCCTACACCGGCCTGGGCGCCGGCGCCGGCGTGGCGGTGCTGCTGGTGCTGGCGCCGCTGATGCAGCCGCAGCTGCTGGCCTTCGCGCTTGCGCGGCACCTGGCGGGTCGGCACGGCGGTCCCTGGCTGCGCGCGTTGGCCGGCGCCGGCGCCTGGGTCGGCACCGAATGGCTGTGGCCCAAGCTGCTCGGCGACACGCTGGGGCACGGGCTGTTTCCGTCGGCCACGCTGCGCCAGGTGGCCGACCTGGGCGGCGCGGCGGGCCTGAGCGTCCTGATCCTGCTGGTCAACGAAGCGCTGTGGATGGCCCTGCAGCGCTGGCGCGACGACCGCCGCCGCGCGTGGCGGCCGCTGCTGCCGGCCGCGACCCTGCTGGTGGCAATGGCCGCATACGGTCAGGTGCGGCTGGCCACGCTGTCGGCGCCGCCGCCCGACGCACCGGTGCTGAAGGTGGCGATGATCCAGGCCAGCATCACCGGCTACGAAGAACTGCGCGCGCAGATCGGCGCCTATGGCGTCGTGCGGCGCGTCCTGGACACGCATTACGAACTGTCGTGGTCCGCCCTGCGCGACCACGGCGCCGACGTTCTGCTGTGGTCGGAAACGGTATACCCGACCACCTACGCGAACCCGCGCAGCGAGGACGGCGCCGCGCTGGACCGAGAGATCCAGGGCTTCGTGGACACCGCCGGCGTGCCGCTGGTGTTCGGCACCTACGACGTGGACGCCGACGGCGAGTACAACGCCGCCGCCTTCCTCGAACCTGGCCGCGGCCTGCTGGGCTTCTACCGCAAGACCCACCCCTTCCCGCTGACCGAACACGTGCCGCGCTGGCTCGACCACGCCTGGCTGCGGCGCGCCCTGCCCTGGACCGGTGGCTGGCAGCCCGGCAACGGCGCGCGGGTGATGCCGCTGCGCGCGCGCGACGGCCGCGAGGTTAACGTGCTGCCGCTGATCTGCCTGGACGACGTGCGGCCGCAGCTGGCGATCGACGGCGCGCGGCTGGGTGCACAGGCGATCGTGGGGATGTCGAACGATTCGTGGTTCTCCGCTTATCCGGCCGGCGCGCGCCTGCATCTCGCCGTCGCCGCCTTCCGCAGCATCGAGACGCGGCTGCCGCAGGTGCGCGTGACCACCAACGGCCTGAGCGCGGTGATCGACGACACCGGCGAAGTGCTGGCCCGCACCGGCATGGGCGACCAGGCCGTGGTGACCGCCGAACTGGCGGCGCGCGACCCGGCGCCGACGCTGATGGTGCGCTGGGGCGACTGGGTGGGACGCGCGGGCCTGCTGTTCCTCGCCGGACTGGCCGCCTGGGCCGCGCGTGCGGGGCTGGCCTCGCGCCGCGCGGCGCCGGTCGCGACGGGCGCCGCCACGGAAGTCGTGCTGCTGACCCCGGCCTGGCGCGCGGCGGCCGCAGTGCTGCGGCTCACCGCCGCGGCCGGCCTGGCCTGGTTGGCCTGGGACATGCTTCGGCGCACCGGATGGCAGGTGCAGTCCCTGACGCAGCTGAAGCTGTTCGGTGCGGCGGTGGTGCTGCCGATGTGCGCGGCCTGGGCCATCACGCGGGCGCACGCGGCGCGCGCGGGCGTCGAGGGCGGGACGCTGGTGCTGCAGCAGCGGCGCCGGCGCATCGAGGTCCCGCTGGCATCCATCGCCGCGCTGTCGCCGTGGCGGCTGCCGCTGCCGGGTCAGGGCGTGGACATGGTGCTGGCATCGGGCGCGCGCCTGGACCAGGGCCTGAACGTGACGGATCCGCACGCGTTGGCCCGGGCCCTGGCGGTGGCGGGTTCATCCCTGCGCATCGCCGAAGGCTTGTCGGCGCGACTGGCCGACGCACGTGCGGCCGGCGGCCGGCACGGGCTGGACCACGCGGCCGTGAAGTTCGGGCTGTTCCCCCTGCTGCCGGCCGCGGTCGCGTTCCGGCTGCACCAGATCATCGCCTTCGGTGGGCCCTTCGGCGAAGCCCAGACCTATGGCGTCGGCGCCTGGCTGACCGGGCTGCTGGCCTGGTGGGCGTCCTGGTCGCTGGGTCTGATGCTGTTCGCGGCCGCGCTGCGGATCGGCATCGAGGTGATCACGGCGCTCGTGGTCGCCGCAGGCTCGGTGAAGGCCGCGGTCCTGCGCCGGGCGCTGGACACCCTCGGGCGCTGGACGTACTACGGCGGCGTGCCGCTGTGGCTGGGGCTACGCCTGCTTTCCGGCTAGGACGTGAAGGCCCGTGGGAGCCTGCGTTCACGCAGGGGGAGGGTTCCGCCGACGATCCGGAACCGGCCGGCCCGGGGGCCGCTGCTATAATTCCGAGTCTTTGCTCCAGCCCCCGGAAGCCCGCCATGTCCGTGCCAGCCCCGTTCGCCGCCCCCGCCCTCGACCGCGAGTACGACCTCGAGTCGAAATACACCCGCGAGGAAGGCCGCATCTACCTGTCCGGCGTGCAGGCCCTGGTGCGCCTGCCGCTGATGCAGCAAATGCGCGACCGCGCCGCCGGCGCCAACACCGCCGGCTTCATCTCGGGCTACCGCGGCTCGCCGCTGGGTGGCTTCGACCTGGAGCTGTGGAAGGCGCGCAAGCACCTGAAGGCCTCGGGCATCGAGTTCACCCCCGGCCTCAATGAAGACCTGGGCGCGACCATGGTCTGGGGTTCGCAGCAGACCAACCTGTTCCAGGGCGCCAAGTACGACGGCGTGTTCTCGATGTGGTACGGCAAGGGTCCGGGCGTGGACCGCTGCGGCGACGTGTTCAAGCACGGCAACGCCGCCGGCACCT
>CBFGOZ010000016.1:0-19039 GCA_965650505.1 uncultured Arenimonas sp. | reverse complement strand
GCGGCGAAGTAGGACGTGAGCAAAGCCGGCCTTGGGGAACGCCGACGGCCTTCCCCGGGCCGGCGCAGTGGCTCAGTGCTGCGACGGCCCCTCCGGACCGGCCGCCGCCACCACCGGCCACAGCGCGTCCAGGCAGTGTTCGAACACGCGCAGGGCGTCTTCGATCCCGGCGACGGTCATCGCCGCATAGCCCATCAGCAGTTCACCGCGGTCCGGCGGTTCCAGGTAGTAGGGCGCCATCGTGTACAGGCCCAGGCCCTGCCGTCGGGCCAGCGCCACCAGCGCCTCCGCGCCGGCACGGCCGCCCTGGCGCAGGCGCAGCACCAGGTGCATGCCGGCATGCGCGTCGCCCAGGTCCAGGCGGCCGTGGCTGCAGCCCTGCAGGCCCTCCACCAGCGCGTTGCGCCGGCGCCGCAGCTCGATCGCGGTGCGGCGCAGGTGCCGTTCGAAGGCGCCGCTGGCCATGAAGTGCGCCAGCGCCGCCTGCTCGATCGCCGGGCTGCCGAAGTCGGCCAGCCATTTCGCGGCGACGAAGTCCCGGCGCAGTCGCGCCGGCAGCACCATGTAGCCCAGGCGCAGCGACGGGAACAGCGCCTTGGAGAAACTGCCGACGTAGATCACGCGCCCCTCGCGGTCGAGCGCGTGCAGGGGCGTCAGCGGCGCACCGTCGTGGCGGAACTCGCCGTCGTAGTCGTCCTCCCAGATCCACGCGTCGCTGGCCGATGCCCATTCCAGCAGCGCGACGCGCCGCCGCAGTGACATCACCGCGCCGGTCGGGAACTGGTGCGAGGGCGTGACGAAGGCCACGCGCACGTCGCCCGCCGGCATCGCGTCCACCTGCAGGCCTTCGGCATCCGCCGGCACCGCGTGCACGTGCGCGCCGTGCACCTGCAGGCCCACGCGCAGGGCGTTGTAGTGCGGCTCTTCGATCACCGCGCCGTCGCCGGCCTCCAGCAGCACGCGTGCGCTCAGCGCCAGCGCCTGCTGGGTGCCGGCCACCACCAGCACGTCGGCCGGCGTGGCGCGCACGCCGCGGTGCCGGGCCAGGTAGTCGCAGATCGCGCTCCGCAGCGCCGGCAGTCCCTGCGCGGACCCGTAGCCCGGCTCGGTGTAATGGGCCGCGTGCGTCAGCGAGCGGGCCCAGGCCTCGGCCAGCCCCGGGTGGGTCATCGGCGCGCCGTACTGGAAGGCGTGCCGTGCGCCCGGCATCGGGCGGCCGGGCAGGTCGCGCACGTCGAGGCTGGCGCGGGCGCGGCGGGTGTAGGCCGTGGTCGGCCCCGCGGACGCGGCGACCGGCGGCGCGGCCGGCAGCGGCGCCGGCGTGGGCACGGTCACGAAGCTGCCGGCGCCGACCCTGGCTTCCAGCAGGCCTTCGACCTGCAGCTGTTCGTACACCGCCATCACCGTGTTGCGCGACAGTCCCAGCTGCCGCGCCAGCTCGCGCGTGGGCGGCAGCCGCGCACCGCAGGCGTGGCTGCCGTCGAGCAGCCGGGCCTTCAGTGCGCGCAGCAGCTGCGCCTGCAGCGTGCC
This sequence comes from uncultured Arenimonas sp., assembly GCA_965650505.1. Classification (GTDB taxonomy): domain Bacteria; phylum Pseudomonadota; class Gammaproteobacteria; order Xanthomonadales; family Xanthomonadaceae; genus Arenimonas. The sequence goes on along the minus strand of CBFGOZ010000016.1, from coordinate 17,509 downwards.
GGAACCGTCGAGGGTGAGGATCATGCCCGGCTCCCGGGTTCATTGGCTCCATCACGTGGCAAGCCTGGGGGCTTGGCCAGCGCCATTTCCCGCCGCGGGCATGGGGCCAATCCGCGGCCGCGCCCGCCGGAAACCACTATGGGTGGATTGGCACCATCGCCACGGCCCTGCGGTGGACCTTGTTCCGCGCGGCACACGGCGCCCACGCTGCGGGCACAAGCCCCCCACGCAGGAGTCCGCCATGAACCGCCGCGCCGCCCATGCTTCCGTCCTTGCCCTCGCCTTCGCCGCCTCCGCCGCCGTGCTGGCGCCGGCCCCCGTGCAGGCCACCGGGGAGTGGCCGCCGGTCCTGCAGCGCTACTGCGAGCAGGCCTTCGACACCGCCCAGCGCATCGACATGGAGTCGTTCCGCGACTACGACGCGCAGGCCTTCCGCGACATCCACACCGAAGACGCGGTGACCGTGTTCGGCAGCGGCGCCTACCGGGTCGGCATCGACGCGATCATGGCGGCGCTGGCCGGCCACTTCGCCAACCGCGAGGCGGTCTGGGAATGGACCGAGCTGCACCGCGAGGTGAAGGGCTGCGACACCGCCTTCATCATCTACGACACCACCTACTCGATCCCGTCCATCGGCTACCGCGCACGGGCGCGCACCGGCGTCACCTACACCTTCGAACGCGGCCGCTGGCTGGCGGTGTTCGACCAGAGCACCCCGCTGCCGCCGGCGCCGTGATCGCGCGGCGGGTCCTCTCCGGCCGTCACGGCATCTCCGCGCCTTTCGCCGCTCGCACGGGGATGCCGGTGGCGTCGAAGCCTTCCAGGCAGTGCACGTTCACGCCGAAATGGTCGGGCGTGACGCGCTTGCGGTGGAAGGTGTAGATGCCGCAGACGGTGCAGAAGTGGTGCGTGGCCGTGTGGGTGTGGAAGCGGTAGCTGCCGAGCCTGGCGCCGCCGGCCAGCAGGCGCAGCGCGGATTCGTGCACCCGCACCATCAGCGCGTTGCGGCGGCGGCAGATCGAGCAGTCGCAGGTGGTCAGCTCGGCGAAGTCGCTGACGATGGCGAAGCGGACGGCGCCGCAGTGGCAGCGTCCGCCGACCGTCCTTAGTGCGCGGCCGGGCGTGGCGTCCGGCGTGACGGGTCCCTGGCTCATGGATGGCCTGCTTCCGTCGCCTGTTCCCGCAGGAACACCGGCAGGTCGGTGGCGGGCGGAAAGTGGCCCAGCGTGTAGAGCATGTCGGCGACGTGGCCGCGGTGGTAGGTGCCATGGTTGACCACGTGCAGCAGGATGTCGCGGCGGCTAATGGCGCCGCGGCCGCCGTCGATGAATCCAAAGACGACGCGCTGGTCCAGCGCCCGCGCCGTGAGCGCGCCGGCGTAGGCGACATACCACTGGTCCATCGCGCACTGCGCTGCGGCCAGTTCGTCCAACCCCGGGCAGTGGGCCGGGTTGCGCGACTCCAGGCCATGCGGCTGTCCCAGGAGATGGCAGCGCCAGACGTGGTCCATCGCGAAGGAATGATGCAGCGTGCGGAGCAGGCTGCCGAAGTAGATCGGGCGCGGCGCGGTGAGCGCGGCGGCCGGCACCGCGGCCACCGCGGCCAGGAAGCGGTCGTCCGCCCAGGCCTTGTAGCGGGTGAGCTGCCGCACGGCCTTCATCGGCGCCCCGCCCGCCGGGGCCACGGCCGGCGCGGGGCGGAGGCCGTGGTCACCGCGTGTCCCGCACCTGGCGCAGGACCCGCTCGACCGCGTCGATCACCGCCTGCGGGCGTTCGACCTGCAGGTTGTGGTGGCTCATCGGCACCATTTCCTGCGTGCCGCGCCGCGACAGGGCCGCGGTCTGTTCGTGCGCGCGGCGCCAGGCCCGGTAGTGCACTTCGCTGGTGGCGTCGGACAGGTCCCACAGCCCGTGCGTCAGCACAAGCAGCGGCAGGTCGCCCAGCGGTGCCGGGCCCGAAAACAGCCGCGCGTAGCGGGCGTCGGCCTCCGGGTGCTCGCCGTACATGCTGTCGCGCAGTTCGCGCCACTGCGTGTCCTGGTAGCTTTCGGTGGCCTGCAGCACCCGGCGGTCGGCCAGGATGGCCTCGCCCAGCGGCGTGCGCTCCGGATCGGTGCAGCGGCGGTACGCGCTGTCGTCCAGGCCGCCGCCGCGGGCCTTGCGCGCACATTTGCCAAAATGCGCGATCAGGCCCGACACGCCTTCGGCCTCCTTGCGCGCGTTGCGCACCAGGGCCGGCCCGTAGCGCGTGGACAGCTCGTCGCCGACGCGGTCCCAGAGGCGTTCTTCGGACGGATCCACCAGCACCAGGCCCGCGACCCGGCCGGGCCGGGTCGCCGCGAACAGCTTGGCGTAGAAGCCGCCCAGGGAATGCCCCACCAGCAGCACCGGTTCATGGATGCCGGCGCCGTCGAGCAAGCGCGCCAGGTCCGCGACCACCGCCTCGGGCGTGCGCGGATCGGGCGACGGGTCGCTGTAGCCCATGCCGGCGCGGTCGTAGGAGCAGGCGCGCGTGCGTTTCGCCACCGCCGGCTGGATCAGCGCCCAGGTGTTGGACCAGTCGCTGAGCCCGGATTCGAACACCACGGTCGGTTGGCCCTCGCCCATGCAGTGCAGGTTGATGTGGCGGCCGCCGCCGACGTCGATGCGCTGCTGCGGCCGGGCGTATTCGCCGCCGACCGCCTCGACCGGCACCGGATCCGCGGCCAGGGCCGACACCACGGCCAGGCCGGTGATGGCCGCCACCAGGCCCAGGCGCATGGCCATCGCCGCAATGCGCAGCGCGCGGGGTGCGGAGTATTCGATGCGGGTTTCCGGCATGGGGTGCCTCAGGCGGTGGGAAGCGGGAAGGCGTGCACGACGGCCGCCATGTCGGCGTCGCCGTGGCCGGCGTCCAGCGCGGCGCGGTAGAGGCCGGCGCATTGGCGGATCAGGGGCGTGTCGCGGCGCTCGCCTTCGGACTGGTGCAGCACCAGCCCGGCGATGGTGCTGACGTCGCGGATGGCGGCCTGCGCCGAGAAATCGCCGCGCACCAGCTTGTCCAGCTTGGTGCGCGAGACGGCGCTGGCCATCGGACCCGCGTCGAGCACCTGCCTAAGCAGGTCCAGGTCCACCCCGGCGTGGCGCGCGGCGTGGACCGTTTCGGCCAGCACCGTGACCGTGCCGATCAGGTAGTGGTTGGCGGCCAGCTTCAGGCGAAGCGCGCCGGGCACCGGGCCGCAGCGGAACACGCGCTGGCACAGCGGCGCCAGCAGCGGCAGCACGGTGTCCACCGCATCGTCGCGTCCGGCCACCATGCCGACCAGCTGGCCCTGCTCGGCCGGCAGCCGCGACCCCGACACCGGCGCCTCCACGTAAGCGCCGCCGGCCGCGGCCACCTCGGCCTCCAGCTGCGCCGAATACCCGGGCGACGTGGTGCCCAGGTGCACGATGACCAGGCCGCTTACCCGCGTCGCGAAGGCCGGCGTGCCGCGCCCCAGCACCGCGTCGATGGCCGCGCTGTCGAGCAGCATCAGCATCACCACCGTGCAGTGCTTGAACAGGTCCTGCACCGACGCGGCCTGCTCCGCCCCTTCGGCCACCAGGGCGCGGCATTTTTCCGGAGACCGGTTCCACACCCTCACCCCGAACCCGGCGCGCAGCAGGTTGCGCGCCATCGGTTCGCCCATGTGCCCGATGCCGACGAAGCCAGGCTTCACAGGATCGTCTCCGCTCCGAACAGCGGTTCGCCGTACAGGCGCTTGCGCAGGAAGGCCAGCACCTCGTCGCGGGCCCGGATGGTCGGTTCGCCCGCGGCGTCGACCAGATGCGCGGTGAGTACGCTGTGCGGGGTGCCCACCACGTGCTTGAAGAAGGGCGGCGGTTCCGGGTTCGCGGCGCTGTCGGGCAGCACGCGGCCGTCGAAGCGCGGGCCCAGCGCGGCCCGGTATGCGGCGAACCGTTCGGCCCGGCAGTGGCGATCGCCCTCGAAGCGGTAGGCGAGCACGCTCAGGTCCTCGCGCTCCAGCCGCGCGCGCACCGCCGCCAGTTCGTCGGGACTGCTTTCCAGCGCCGCGGGGTCGTCCAGCGGCAGCGAGGGCTGGGCCAGCACCGGGGCCAGCATCGCCGGCTCCAGCATCATCGACAGCGCGAAGTTGCCGGTGAAGCACATTCCCACCGCGCCCACGCCGGGCCCGCCGCACTCGTCCATCGCGGTGCGCGCGAGCCGGCGCAGCCAGCCGGTCACGGGGCTGGCGCCCTGTCCGGCCAGCGCGCGGAACTCGGCGCCGACGCAGGCCCGGCGCAGCACGGCCAGGCCCGCCTCCGCTTCCGGGTAGGCGCCATCAGTGCCGAACAGCGAGGGCAGGTAGACCGTGAAGCCACCATGCCGCACCCAGCGCGCGAAACGCGCCACGTGCGGGCTGATGCCGGGCATCTCGGCCATCACCACCACCGCCGGCCCCTGGCCCGAGACGTGCACGCGCTTGCTGGCGCCATCGAAGGTGTAGGTGCGCGCGTGGAAGTCGGCCAGCGCATCGTCCTGCGGGGAAAGGTGGGGCGCGTCCATCGGGGTCCTTGGCGTGTCCGGGTCAGGTTCGCAGCGGGCGTTCGAGCAGCAGCAGGCGCAGCGCCAGGCCGAACAGCAGGCCGGCCTGCAGGCGGTCGAGCCAGCGCAGCGACGGGCCGCGCCCGCGCAGCCAGGCCGCGGCCGCGCCGCTGCACAGGCCCAGCAGGCCGTGGAAAACCAGCGCGATGCCCGACAGCAGCAGGCCCAGCACGAGAAGCTGCGCGCCGACCGGGCCGCGCGCCGGATCGACGAACTGCGGCAGGAAGACCAGGAAGAACAGCAGCGCCTTGGGATTGAGCAGGCTCACCAGGACGGCGGCCTGGAAGGCCTGCCGCAGCGACGCCTTCGCCGGCGCGGGATTGATTCCGGTGCGGCGCGTACGCAGGGCCTTGAAGCCGAGCCAGGCCAGGTAAGCCGCGCCCAGCCACCGCAGCCCGTCGAAGGCCGGCGGCCAGGCCGCGAACAACGCCGCGATGCCGGCGCAGACCAGCCCGGTCATCACCAGGTCGGCGGCGAAGATTCCCGTTGCCGAGGCCAGCCCGCCGCGCGTGCCCAGCGACAGGCCGTGCGAGACCACCAGGGCCATGTTCGGGCCCGGCGACACCATCAGCCCCAGCACGGCGAGCGAGAACAGGACGAGCGTGGCAAGGGTCGGCATCCGGTTCTGTCGCCACGGGTCGAAGGCTGCGGTGGTCGTCATTACAGTCTCGACAGCGCGGGGCCTCCAGTGTCCAATAAGACATCTTTCGTGCGGATACGGACATGGCGGACTTCGAGGTGCTGGTGCTGGAAGGCACCAATCCCAGCGGCGTGGCGATGACGCGCGACATCCTTTCCGCCGCGGCGCTGTTCGCGGCGCGGCAGGGCGACGCGGCGCCGACCTGGGGTTTCCATTCGCCGCTGGGCGGGCGCGTGATGCTGCAGGGCGGCATCGGCGTCGAGACCCGGCGTTTGCCGGCGCGCGGAAAGAGCCGTGCGTCGATCCTGCTGGTGCCCGGGCTGTGGGTGATGAACGCGCGCGAGCTGATGCGGCGCCTCGAGGCCGACGACTGCCGGCGCGCGGTCCGCAGCATCGCCGCGCACGTCGCCGCCGGCGGCCAGGTGGCGGCCTCGTGTTCGGCGGTGTTCCTGCTGCAGGCCGCGGGCGTGCTGGCCGGGCGGCAGGCGACCACGACCTGGTGGCTGGCGCCGGAGCTGGTGCGCATCGCGAAGGACACGCAGGTGGCGGCGAACCGGATCCTCTGCGTCGACGGGCCGGTGATCACCGCCGGCGCGGCGTTCGCGCAGTCGGACGTGATGCTGTACCTGCTGCGCAAGCGCTTCGGCGCCAAGGTCGCCGACGCGGTGTCGCGCGTGCTGCTGCTGCACGAGCGCAGCGAGCAGGCACAGTTCGTGCTGCCGGCGATGCTGGCCAGCGGCGACGCCCTGGTCACGCGCCTCACCGAGCGGGTCGAGGCGTCGCTGCCGTCGGTGCCCTCGGTGCCGGAACTGGCGCGCGAACTGTGCGTGTCCGAACGCACGCTCGGCCGCCATGTGCGCCGCGCGACCGGCATGGGCACCAGCGAGATGATCCAGAGCATCCGCCTGCACCGCGCCCGCAGCCTGCTGCAGAACACGCGCATGGCCATCGAGCAGGTCGCGGCGGCGGTGGGCTACCAGGACGCCACCGCGCTGCGCCGGCTGATGCGCAAGGTCGGCGGCGCCACGCCGCGCCAGTTCCGCAGCTCGGCGGACGTGGGCGCGGCTTGACGGCCGGCGCGCCTTCCCCCCCAAGTACACATCGGCCTTCCGGAAAATCCCGCCATGACGCCGATAGACATCCGCGACGCGCACGCCAACGACACCCTCCGCCTGGCCGACTGGGCCGTCGCCATGGCCTGGGAAACCGAGCAGAAGAAGCTCGACCCCGACACCGTGCGCCGCGGCATCCGTGCGGTGTTCGACGAACCCGGCCGCGGCCGCTACTTCGTCGCCGAGCGCAACGGCCAGCCTGCCGGAACCCTGATGCTGACCTACGAGTGGAGCGACTGGCGCAACGGCGACTGGTGGTGGATACAGAGCGTCTACGTGGCGCCGGAGCACCGCCGCCAGGGCGTGTACGCCGCGCTGTACGCGCACGTGAAGCAACTGGCCCTGGCGCGGCCCGACGTCTGCGGCCTGCGGCTCTACGTCGAACACCACAACGCCAACGCCCAGCGCACCTACGAGTCGCTGGGCATGGTGGATGCGGGCTACCGGATGTACGAGGCGGCGCTGGCAAAACGGTGAGCCCGCCCGGCCGCGGCGGGATTGGCCCTTCGCCCGGCGCGGCGCCGTTATCCTGTCCGTGCCCGCGCCAGCGGACACGGACGAAGCCACGTCCTTTCCAGGAGCCTGCCATGCGCCCGACCCTCGCCCTGCTTGCTGCAGCGCTGTGCCTCAGCCCCGCACACGCCGTCGAGCCGCACGGCGGTCCCGTGATCGACATGCACCTGCATGCCTATTCGATGGACGAGATCCCGCCCGGTGCGCCCAGCTGCCCCGGCGACCAGCAGGTGCGGGTGCCGACCATCGACCCGCGCGAGGAGATCGATTTTTCCGCCTTCGTCACCTGCCAGAAGCCGATCTTCGCGGCCGCCGACGACGCCGGCCTGCGTGACGGGACCCTGGCCGCGCTGCGCAAGCACAATGTGCGCCGGGCGATGACCGGCGGGCCGGTGGAGAGGGTGGCCGACTGGCGCCGGGCCGCGCCGGACGTGATCGTGCCCGGCGTGTCCTTCGGCACCCGCAAGGACACGTCCATCGAAGAACTGCGCCGCCTGCACGCGGCCGGCCAGCTGGCGGTGCTGGGCGAGGTCTACATCCAGTACCGCGGCCACCGCCCCGACGATGCGCGCTACGCGCCCTACTTCGCGCTGGCCGAAGAGCTCGACATCCCGGTCGGCATCCACCTGGGCGAGGGCCCGCCGGCGGCGGCGCGTTTCCCCGGTTACGAGGACTACCGCGCCAGCCTGGGCTCGCCCTTCCTGCTCGAGGACGTGCTGCGCAAGCACCCGAAGCTGCGCATCTACGTGATGCACTACGGCTCGCCGCTGGTGGACGAGATGATCGCGATGATGTTCACCCACCCCAACCTGTACATCGACATCAGCTGCAACAACTGGGCCTTCCCGCGCGCGCAATTCCACGACGCATTGAAGCGGTTTGTCGACGCCGGCCTGGAGAAGCGAATCCTGTTCGGCTCCGACCAGATGTACTGGCCGGATGCGATCGGCGAGTCGATCAAGGCGGTGGAGCAGGCGCCCTTCCTCAGCGCCGGCCAGAAGCGCGACATCCTCTACAACAACGCCGCGCGTTTCCTGCGCCTGGGCGAGGCCGAGATCGCCGCCGACCACGCGCCGCGCTGAGCCGCGCGGCGAGACGCGTCAACCCCCAGGTGCCGCCGCGACGCGCCGGTAGGCGACGGGCGGCGAATCGCCTTCTTGCTCCTTGTTCGCCGGGTCGTTCGGTGCGTAGACCTCGTCGCGCAGGTACAGCGCCTCGCCCTTCACCTCGATCCAGAAAGAATCCTGGTGCCAGCCGTCGGTGGGCTGCAGGCCGGTGCCGTCGAAGAAGGCGAAGCTGAGGCGTTTCGGGTCACCGTCGTCCACCAGCGTCAGGCGCGGCTGGTTGCCCTGCGGGCAGTAGTGCGTGGCCAGAAGGCGGTCGCCGTCGAGGTGGTACATCGTGATCGACTCCCGCCCCGGCCCCAGCGTCCAGGTTTCCACCAGCACGCTGCCGCCGGCGCTGAGCCGATAGTCCACGGTGTGCTTGCGACCATTGGAGAATTCGCCTTCCCAGCGCCCCTGCAACCCGGACAGCGCGACGAATGCGTCTGCCGCAGTCTCGTCGGCCACGGCGGCGGCGGGCAGGGCCAACAGCAGGGCGATGGCGAACCGGATCGGGGGCATGCTCGGTCTCCGTGGCGGGCGCTGAAAGCATAGCCCGGGTCAGCCGCGGCCGGACGGATCCTGCGGTGATCCATTGGCGGCAACACGGCGTTCGCGGAGGTCGGCTGCCGGACCCGACCGCGCAAGCGCAGACTCTCCACTCCACCCCAAGCTGCCAGGCCCCCGCGATGCTCCCCAACGACGACTACCGCCCGGCGCTCGACCATGCGCGGCGCTTCGCCGACCGTTTCCTTTCCGGACTGCCGGAGCGGCCGGTCAGTCCGGCTTCGATCCCGGCGGCGCCGCCTCTGCCGGAAGGCATTGGCCTGGAGGCCGCGTTCGCGCACCTGGAACGCCACGTCGAACCCTTCCTGTCCGGTTCGCCCGGACCGCGCTATCTGGGATTCGTCACCGGCGGCGCGACGCCCGAGGCCGTGGCCGCGGACTGGATCGCCAGCGCCTGGGACCAGAACGTATCCAACCATGTCGGCTCCATCGCCGCCGGTCTCGAGGCGTCCACCGTGGACGCATTCGCGCGGATCTTCGGGCTGGGCGCGAACGTCCATGGCCAGTTCGTCAGCGGCGCCACCGCAGCCAACATGGTCGCGATGGCGACCGCCAGGCAGTGGGCGCAGCAGGAAGCGGCGGCGCTGCCGACGGTATTCGCCGGCGCCGCGCACTCAAGCATCCTCAAGGCGATGGCGATCACCGGCATCGGCCGGGAGCGCCACGTGCCCGTCGCCACGCTGGCGGGGCGCACGGCGGTGGATCCCGACGCGCTGCGCACCGCGATGGCGGACCAGCCCGGGCCGAAGATCGTCGTCGCCAGTGCCGGAGAAGTGAACACGGGCGACTTCGACGATCTGTCGGCCGTCGCCGACCTCTGCCGCGCCGTCGGCGCCTGGCTGCACGTGGACGGCGCCTTCGGCCTGTTCGCGGCGCTGGATGCCTCGCTGAGCGATCGGCTCGCCGGGATCGCGCGCGCCGATTCGGTCACCGTCGACCTGCACAAATGGCTGAATGTTCCCTACGACAGCGCGATCGCGTACACCACGCGGCCGGACCTGCAGCGGCAGGTGTTCGCAGCCTCGTCCGCGTACCTGGGCGACGACCCCGACCCGCTGCACTACACCCCGGAGAACTCGCGGCGTTTCCGCGCCCTGGCCGCCTGGATGGTGCTGGCGGTACGCGGTCGCGAAGGCATCGCGCAATGGGTCGCGGCGAACTGCCGGCAGGCGCGCGCCTTCGCCGCAGGCCTGCAGCGACTGGGCCTGGTCGTGCTCAACCCGGACGTCCCCCTGAACATCGTCGCGTTCGCTCCGGATACCGGCGGCGCGGCCGCGCGCGATGCCCTGCTGGCGGCGATCAACGGCAGCGGCGTCGCCTTCATGACGCCGACGATGCTGAACGGCCGCCCGGGAATCCGCGCCGCCTTCTCGAACTGGTCCACTGCCGACGCGGACGTCGACCGGATCCTTCGGATGATAGCGACCTTGCCGCGCTCCTAGCGCAGGGTTTCGCGCCAGGCCTGGAACATCAGCACGCCCCAGAGATGGGTATGCCATTTGCGCTGGCCCTGCTGGAACTCGCGCCAGATGGCGCGGATCGGCGCGGGGTCGAAGTGGCCTTCCTCGCGCAGGCGTTGTTCCGACAGCTGGGCCTCGGCCCAGTCGCGCAGCGGGCCGCGCAGCCAGTCGCCGACCGGGGCACCGAAGCCGGCCTTGGGGCGGTGGACCAGGTCGCGCGGCAGGTAGCGTTCGAGCAGGCGCTTGGGCAGCACCTTCAGTTCGCCGTCGCGGTATTTCATCGCCATCGGCAGCGACCAGGCGAAAGCGGCCACGCGGTAGTCAAGCAGCGGCGCGCGGGCCTCCAGCGCGACCGACATGCTGGCGCGGTCGACCTTGGTCAGGATGTCCTCGGGCAGGTAGCAGCCGATGTCCAGCGCCATCAGCGCGTCGCCGCGGGTGCCGATGCCCGGGGTCGCGTCCGGGTCGTCGTAGGCGGTGATCAGCCGTTTCGCGCCGGGCACCACGGCTTCGGGATTCCGCCATTGGCTTACGCGCAGCCGCGCCTGGCCCAGCACGTCGCCGGTGGCCAGTTCGGCGCGCAGCGCCGCCAGCCCGCCCAGGCGCGCCCGTTCGCCGGGATCGCCCGCCAGCGCTCGCAGCAGCCGGCGCGGCAGCCGGCGCAGGATCGCGTCGTTCTTCATCGTGCGCGCATAGCGGCGGTAGCCGAAGAACAGCTCGTCCCCGCCGTCGCCGGACAGCGCCACCGTCACGTGCTGCCGCGTGAGCCGGCACAGCAGGGTGGTCGGGATCTGCGAAGAATCGGCGAAGGGTTCGTCGAAGATCCGCGGCAGTTCCGGCACCAGGTCCAGCGCGGCGCGGCCGTCCACGTGCAGGGGCGTGTGCGCGGTGCCCAGGTGGGCGGCGACGGCGGCGGCCTGTCCGCTTTCGTCGTGCACCGCGTTGTCGAAGCCGATCGAGAAGGTGCGCACCGGGCGCGCCGACTGCGCCTGCATCAGCGCCGTCACCAGCGAGGAGTCGGTGCCGCCGGAGAGGAAGCTGCCCAGCGGCACGTCGGCTTCCATGCGCAGGGCCGTGGCGTCGCGCAGCAGCACGTCGAGCTGGTCGAGCGCGTCGTTTTCGTTGCCATCGAAGCCGAGGCAGATCGCGTCGCGCTGGGCTTCCAGCGCGTCCCACCACTTGCGCGGTGCCGGCAGCGTGTTCGACGCAATGGCCGTGGCGTCCAGCCGCAGCAGGTGGCCGGCCGGCAGCTTGCGCACCCCGCGCAGGATGCAGTGCGGCGCCGGGATGTAGTCGAAGCGCAGCAGCAGGGCCAGCGCGTCCGGATCGACCTGGGCGCGGAAACCGGGCAGCGCACGCAGCGCAGCCAGTTCACTGCCGAACACCAGGCGGCCGCCGCTCAGGCCGTAATACAGCGGCTTCTTGCCCAGGCGGTCGCGCGCCAGCCACAGCGCGCGTTCCTGGCGATCCCACGCCGCGAAGGCAAGCATGCCGTTGCCGCGTTTCAGCGCTGCCTCGATGCCCCACTGCGCGATCGCCGCCAGCAGCACCTCGGTGTCGGAATGGCCGCGGAAGCGATGGCCGAGTGCGGCCAGTTCGTTGCGGATCGCGCCGTGGTCGTAGATCTCGCCGTTGAAGGCGATCACCCAGCGGCCATCGGCCGAGACCATGGGCTGGTGGCCTTCGGGGCTGAGGTCGACGATGGCCAGGCGGCGGTGCGACAGCACCAGGCCGGCGGGCGCATCGGCCCAGGCGCCGGCGTCGTCGGGGCCGCGGTGCGCGATTGCATCGCCCAGCCGGCGGCCGAGCGCGATCAGCGCCGTTTCGTCATGACCGCCAGGGAACCAGGCGCCCGCGATGCCGCACATCGCGGCGTCAGTCCCGCGGCGCGGGCGGGTCGCCCACGGCCTGCCCGTTCTGCAGCAGCCACAGCATCACCGTCTTCTGGCGCACGTAGTTGGCGCGCACGTAGGCGTAGACCAGGCCGTGCCAGCCGTCGAGGAAGCCGCCGCGCAGCAGATAGCCGCGCCAGAAGCGCCAGGCCGGCGACACCACCAGCTTCAGCAGCGAGGCGCGCTTGCCGCGGGCGAAGTCGTGTTCGGCCATCAGGCGCGCGTACTTCTGGGTCTTGGCCAGCTGCTGTTCCAGCGAACGGTAGGGGTAGTGAATAAGGTCGCCGCGCAGGGTCTTCACCGCGCCGTCGACGCTGGCGGCCTCGTGGATCTCGCGTTTGCCGCGCCAGCCGCCGCGGCGGCGGTCGAACAGGCGCAGCACGCGGTCGGGATAGGCGTTGCCGTGGCGCAGGAACTTCCCGAAATAGTCCGACAGCCGGGCGAAACGGTAGCCGGCGGCGCCTTCGAAGCCGGCGTCGCGCGCGGCCAGCAGGCTGGCGCGCAGTTCCGGGCTGATCCGTTCGTCGGCGTCCAGGCACAGCACCCAGTCGTGCGCGGCGTTTTCGACCGCGAACTGCTTCTGGCTGCGGAAGCCGTCGAAAGGCCGCTGCAGCACGCGGGCGCCGGCGGCATGGGCGATGGCGACGGTGGCGTCGGTGGAGAACGAGTCCACCACCAGCAGCTCGTCGCAGAAATCCAGCGAGGCCAGGCAGTCGCCCAGGCGCCCGGCCTCGTTGAAGGCGATAATGCAGGCCGAGATTCGCGGCGGGCTGGCGGAGGAAGGACTGATGGCGGACTACCTGTTGTTCGCGACCGAACGTTATGCGCTGCCCATTCTGCGGCCGCTGGCGGAAACGCTGCAAGCCGCGGGGCACGGCGTTTCCGCGCTGTTCGTGCGCGGCGCGGCCGGCTCGGCGCTGCCGGCGCCGGTGCGGGCGGTGGACATCCACGGCGCCGTCGCCCTGAAGCCGCGGGCGGTGTTCAGCGCCGCCAACGACGTGCCGGGCTTCGTGCCGGGCGCCAAGGTGCAGCTCTTCCACGGGTTCAACGTCGAAAAACGCAGCGACGCGCGCGGGCACTTCCGGGTGCGCGGGCTGTTCGACCTGTATTGCACCCAGGGGCCGCTGACCACCGGGCCCTTCCGCGAGCTGGCCGCGCGGCTCGGGCATTTCGCCGTGGTGGAAACCGGCTGGCCCAAGCTCGACCCGCTGTTCCGCGCCGAAGATCCGGAAGCCGACGTCCTGCGCGCAGGTGCCGGCGGCCGGCCGGTGGTGATGTTCGCGTCCACCTTCACCGAACGCCTGAGCGCGGCGCCGCTGCTGTTCGACGCCATCGCCGCCGAGGTGGCGCGCGGCGACCGCTACTGGCTGCTGACCCTGCATCCCAAGTGCGCACCGGAGCTGTTCGCGCGCTATCGCGGCCTCGCCGGCCCGAACGCCGCCTTCGTCGAACCCGAACAGCTGGTGCCGGCGCAGCGGGCGGCCGACGTGTTGCTTGCCGACACCACCTCAGTGGTGTCGGAGTTCGTGGTGCAGCGCAAGCCGGTGGTGACCTTCCGCAACCGCGCACCCAAGCCGCACATGCTGGATTTCAGCGATCCCGCGCAGCTGCCGGCGATGCTGGCCCAGGCCTTCGCGCCGACGCCGGCGCTGCAGCGCGCACTGGCCGACTACGCCGACGCCATCCACCCTGCCCGCGACGGCCGCGCCAGCGAACGTGTGCTGGCCGCGACCGAAGCGCTGATTGCCGGCGAACTGGGCCCGCTCAGGCCCAAGCCCTTCGGCGCCTGGCGCCGCAACCTGCAGCTGCGCTGGGAGCTGGGCTACTGGGGCCGGGGCGGCTGACGCCGACCGCGCGTCCTGGTCCGCATGCCCGCGCCGCGGCTGGCCCGGGGCCGGTTCAGCGCGGGCGACCGAGTTCCAGCAGGAAGACGCCGTCGCCGCCTTCGCGGATGCCGTAGCCCAGCTGCAGCGGGCCGATCCACGAGTCGAAGCCGAAGTAGAGGCTGCCGTGCAGCTCGGCCTCGCCGTCGTCCAGGTCCTGGCCGGCCAGCCAGCTGCGGCCGTATTCCAGGGTGCCGCCCAGCACCGCGGGCCGGCTCAGCACGCGCCCCAGTTCGTAGGTGTAGCCGCCGTAGGCCAGGGCGTAGTTGTCCACCAGGCGTTCGTTCGGGCGGTAGCCGGCGAAACGGGTCAGGCCGCCGAGCCGGAACTTGCTCTGGATCGGGATGAAGTCGTCGTCGGAGTCGTGGTAGCGGAAGCCGACGAAGCCCGAATGTTTGCCGATGGCCTGGGCGTGGATCACGTCGAGGTTGCGCTGCACGAAGTCGACGTCCGCGCCGAGCGCCGTGCGCGACACCAGGCCGCTGAGCACGGCATAGGTGCCCTTGCGCGGCAGGTAGCTGTTGTCGATGCGGTCGTACACGAGGGCCAGCTCGGCTTCGCCCTGGTCGTAGCTCAGGTCCTCGAACAGCGGGTCGCCCAGCTCCAGCTCCGCCTTGCCCTCGCGCCGCCGCAGGGTGAGGGTGGCCGCGCCGTGGTTGCCGTATTCGCGCCCGAAGCTGAGCTCGCCGCCCCAGTTCGGCGCGCGGTAGCTGGCGGTGCGCTCGCCGGTGACCTCGTCGTACACGCTGAACTTGGGGCTTTCCACGCCCACCGCGGCGCCGAAGAAATATTTGCCCTGCACGCCGACCGGCTGGTACCCCTCGACCAGCAGGCCGGGCTCGTCGCCGATCTGCACCAGGCCGCGCAACTCCCCGCCCAGCGGGTTCAGCGGTGCCCGCAGCACGCCCGCGCGCAGGTTGAAGAAGAAGTCGCCGCCGAAGTCCGAATACAGGCTCAGGCCGGTTTCCAGGTAGTTGGGGCCGTAGCTGTGCGGCGTCACCGTCACGACCACGCCGGTTTCGTCGCCCTCGCGCACCAGGTCGTAGGTGACCAGGTCCAGGGTGTCGAGGCCGTAGATGCGCTGCAGGTTGCGCTGCAGGCGCTCGGTGTCCAGCGGCTGGCCGGGCGCGATGTCGATCTTCGACAGCAGCACCTCGTCGGCGTAGTCGCTGCGATTGTCCAGGCGCACGAAGGCGATCACCGGCGGCGTGCCGTCCACCATCGGGCGCGCGGCCACCTGGGTCTCATAGCTTTCGCGCGGCAGGGCCAGCGCGGCCAGCTTGGGCCGCACCTGCGCCAGCGACTCCTCACCGATGCGCATGGCCAGGTCGAGCTGGTCGAAGCTGGCGGTGCCGACTTCCAGGCCCAGGGCCGGACGCACCAGCACGTCGTCGGGCCCCAGGGTGGCGATCTGCGCCTTGGCGCTGCCCACGGTCATGAAGCCGCTGATCTGGTCCACCAGTTCGAAGGGGCTGGCGCCCTCGTCGAGCTTGAGCAGGGGCGTGCTGACGTCGACCGCGATCACGCGCTGCGCGCCCATCGCCCGCACCACGTCCACCGGCACCTGGTTGGCCAGGCCGCCGTCCACCAGCAGGCGGTCGCCGATCGTCACCGGCCGGAACACGCCGGGGATGGACATGCTGGCGCGCATCGCCAGCGCCAGGTTGCCGTCGCCCAGCACCACGGCCTGGCCGGTGTTGAGGTCGGTGGCGACGGCGCGGTAGGGAATCGGGAGGGCGTCGAAGTTCGCGCGCGTGGCCACCGGCTGGGTCAGCTTCTCGAGCAGCAGCAGCACGCGTTCGCCCGACAGCACGCCGGGCGCGATCTTGATGCCCTCGTTGCCGATGCCGGGTTTGCCGGCGATCAGGGCCAGGTCGTCGTCGCGCTTGCGGCGGAAGGAGCGCTCCGGCCGCTCGACCCGGTCGTTGAACATCTGCACCCAGTCCATCGCGCGCAGTTCCTTCTCGATCTGGTCGGCCGACATGCCCGAGGCGTACAGGCCGCCGATCAGCGCGCCCATGCTGGTGCCGGCGATGCAGTCGACCGGGATGCGCTGGCGCTCGAGTTCCTTCAGCACCGCCACGTGGGCGAAACCGCGGGCGCCGCCGCCGCCCAGCACCAGGCCCACGCGCGGCCGGCCGAGGTCGCCGGCGGGGCCGCAGGTGGGGGCTGCGGCGGGGGTCGCCGGCGCGGTGGCCTCGATGGTCTGGCCGGAGGCCAGGGCGGCGTGCGCGCACAGCAGGACGGAACAGGCGAGCCGGCGGATCGTCGTCATCGGGAAATCCTTGCGGGGGCGCGGACGCGGCGCCCGATCGGCCCGGAGTCTAGCCTGCGGTCCGCGAAAGCCGATGTGCAGGCGGGCGCCCGCCGAGGGAAAGGTTCAGGCTGCGGCGGGTCGCGGCCGCAGGGCGCGCGAGCGCCGCCGGTCAGGCCGACAGCACGTCGCGCGGATCGCGGCCGGCGGGACAGTGGTCGTAGGTGACCGGGATGCCGTGGGCTTCGAGCACGGCGGCGAACTGCCGCTGCCGCATCTGGAAACGTTCGAAGGCGCGGGCAAGCGCGGCCGGATCGGCGCCGGCCGGGGCGAAGCCGCCCTCGTGCCAGGCTTCGGTGTCGAGCATCGCGATGCGCACCTCGCCGCCGGCATAACGCGCCAGCGGTTCCGGCGGCGCGTCCAGCCATTGTTCGGCCTGCGGCGCCAGCAGGGCGGCCTCGACCAGGGGCCAGAGCGGGGCGAGGCCGGCGTGTTCGTACTGCAGGGCCATCATCGCCGCGAGGTCGTTGAGCGTGAGCAGGCGCGCGTGTTCGACCGGCGCCGCGAATCCCTCCTGCGCCAGCAGGGCGGTGTCGGCGCCGGCCATGCCGGTGTCGAGCAGCACCTGCTCCAGCCGGTCGCCGACCGCGCCGACGAGGTCGGCGTCGCCGCGCAGCAGCAGCGGCAGCAGGCGCAGCGGACCGGCGGCGTGGGCGGGGTCGGGGCGCAGCGTCGGCGGCAGGCCCTCGGCGCCGGCGCCGAAGCCGATCACCCGACCGCCGGCGGCGCCGGGCGCACGCGCCACCAGGCGCTCGAGTTCGGCGTGCAGCGGATAGCCGGGGCGCAGCAGCTCGACCGGATCGAACAGCGCCGCCACCAGGCCCAGGTCCAGCTGCGCGGCTTCGGGCACCAGCTTGGCCAGGTCGCGGGCGGCCAGCGCGGCCAGCTCGCCGGCGGTGCCGGGCTCGAGCACGGGGCGCTGGGCGCGGGTGCCGGGCGTGAGTTCGATCGCGAGCGCGCCGAGGCAGCTGAGGACGGTCTGGGGCATGGGCATACGGTGGCGTCGGGTTATGATCGGCATCATACGATTCAAGGAGTGCTCCGATGCAGCCCACCCGTCGTGTCGCCATCCTCGGCGGCGTCCGCATTCCCTTCTGCCGCAACAACACCGCCTACCACGACGTCGGCAACCTGGGCATGTCGATCAAGGCGCTGGGCGCGCTGGTCGAGAAGTACAGGCTGCACGGCGAGGTGCTGGGCGAAGTGGCGCTGGGCGCGGTGCTCAAGCACAGCAGCGACTGGAACCTGGGCCGCGAGGCGGCGCTGTCCTCGGGCCTGAGCCCGCTGACGCCGGGCATCACCATGCAGCGCGCCTGCGGCACCGGCCTGGACACCGTCATCGACGTCGCCAACAAGATCGCGCTCGGGCAGATCGAGGCGGGCGTCGGCGGCGGCAGCGACACCACGTCGGACGTGCCGATCGTGGTCGGCAAGCGCCTGC
>CBFGOZ010000015.1:0-19805 GCA_965650505.1 uncultured Arenimonas sp. | reverse complement strand
CGCAGCGCCCGCAGCTGGACGATGGCGTCGGCGTTGCGGCCGGCGCGCAGCCAGGTCAGCGACTGGATCATGTTCGCGGTGTGCACCTGCGGGTGTTTTTCGCCCAGCACGTCGAGCGCCAGCGGCCGGGCGGCGTCCAGCTGCGCCTGCACCACGGCGGGCGGCCGGCCGGCCCGATGCAGGGAACTGGCGTGGTTGACCTCCAGGAACACGGTGTCCGGGTGCCGCGGCCCGAGGATGCGCCGGCGCGCGGCCAGCAGCTCGGCTTCCATCGGCAGCGACTCGTCGAAACGGTGCCGCCTCGCCAGCAGCGAGGCCAGGTTGAGCTTGGAGCGCAGCGTCACCGGCGCATCGGCGCCCAGCAGGCGCTGGCGCGCCTCCAGCACCGAGCGCATCAGCGCCTCGGCCTCGTCGTACCGGCGCAGGTCGAGCAGCATGTTGCCGAGGTTGCCGCGCTCGGCCAGGGTGAAGGGATGTTCGGCGCCGAGTTTGCGGGCGCTGATCTCGGCGCGCTGCCGCTGCAGCGGCACCGCCTCTTCGGTGTCGCCGTCCATCGCCCGCATCACCGCCAGGCGCCCCATGGTGCCCAGCGTGGTTTCGTGCTCCGGCCCGAGTGTCCGCAGCCGCTGCGCGTAGAGGTCCTCGAAGATGGCGCGTGCTTCCTCGATGTCGCCCATGCGGCCCATGCTCAGGCCCAGGTCGTCCTGCAGGGCCAGCAGCTCCGGATCGTCGGGCGCGCGGCGGGCTTTCTCGCGCTCGTAGAGCGCCTGCTGCATCTCCCGCGCCCGCGGCCGATCGCCCAGGCTGAACACCAGCGCGGCCTGCTGCCTTTCGGCATCGAGGCGGATGGCGTCGCCCTCGGGCAGGCCGGCGGCGTTCGCGAGGCTCTTCTCGACCTGGGCCAGCGCGTCCTGCGGCGATCCCGAACGGGCCATGGCTTCGGTCTGCAGATTGCGCGCCTTCAGCGTCTCCGGATCGGATTCGCCGCGGGTCCGGGCCAGGTAGTCCGCCACCCGGGCGAACTGCCCGGCGGCCTCGCCCGGCAGGCCCAGGGCCAGCTGCACCTTGCCCACCGCCCGGCGCAGGTCGGCGGCCAGCGCCGGCTGGTCGGCGAAGTCGCGGTCGATCGCCGCCAGGGCGCCGGCCAGGATGTCGCGGTTGACCAGCCCGCGCGCCAGGTCCGGCGGACTGGCGCTGGCCAGGGCCTGTTCCAGCAGCGGCAGCGTGTCCGGGGCGGCCTTGGCCACCTGCTCGCGCAGCCCGGCGGACAGGCCCACGCCCATCGCCTCGATGTCGATGCCTTCGAGCATGGACTGCTGGAAGGCGGCCACGCGCTCGAGTTCGGCACGGCGGGTCTCGGCGATCTCGCGCTGCTGGTTCGCCTGGTGCAGGCCATAGAGCGACAGGCCGAGTCCGGCCAGCACGGCCAGTCCCACCGCCACGCCGGCCGCGAACCCGACCCGGTGGCGGCGCAGGTATTTGCCCAGCGCATAACGCCGGCTCGGCGGCACCGCGTCCAGCGGGCGGTCGTCGAGGAAACGCCGCAGGTCCTCGGCCAGGGCGGCCGCGGACTCATAGCGCTCGGCGCGGTCGCGGCGCATGGCCTTGAGCACGGCCCAGTCCAGTTCGCCGCGCAGCAGGCGCCGCAGCCGCGGCCTGCTCAGGCCGAGCTGTCGGGCCCGGGCGTCCACGTTGCCGGGCGCCAGGGTCTCGATCTGCTCGGACGGGGGGCGCATCGTGGTGCTGGCGGTGTGCTGGGCCCTGCCGGTGTCCGCGCCCACGCCCGGCCGGCGGCCCGCGAGCAGTTCATACAGCAGCACGCCCAGCGAATAGACGTCGCTGCGGGTGTCGACCTCGGCACCGGGCTCCAGGCCGGCCTGTTCCGGGCTCATGTAGTCGGGCGTGCCGGCGCGCTCGAGCTCCCCGGCCGGCGCGTCCGCCGCCAGCGAACGCCGCGCGGCGGTGGCGATGCCGAAGTCGATGATCTTGGGCAGCGGCCGACCGTCCACCTCCGCCACCAGGATGTTGCCGGGCTTGAGGTCGCGGTGGATCACGCCCTTCTGGTGGGCGTGCTGCACGCCCTCGCAGACGCGGATGAACAGCTCCAGCCGCCCGCGCAGCGGCAGCGCGCGGCTCTCGCAGAAGCTGGTGAGCGCACTGCCCTCGATATACTCCATCGCGAAATAGGGATGGCCTTCGGGCGTGGCGCCGGCGTCGAAGACCTGGGCGATCGCGGGGTGCTTCATCTGCGCCAGCAGCTGGCGCTCGACCTCGAAATAGGCCAGGTGCCGGGCGTCGAGCCGGCGCAGGTTCAGCAGCTTCAGGGCGACCGTGCGGTGCACCGGCTCGAGCTGCTCCGCGCGGTAGACCTCGCCCATGCCGCCGCGGCCCAGCAGGGCCTCGATCCGGTAGCGGCCCAGGCGCGCGCCCGGCGCCAGGGTGCCGTCGCCCGGCGCCGGCAGGCCGGACCGGGTCGGCAGGCCTTCGGTCGGCGCCAGGTCCTCGTTCTCTTGGCCGGTCATGCTGCCTCTCCGCGGGGTCCCGCCGCATTCAACGGCAGCGGCCGGCCACACCGGCCGCTGGCCGCCTCAGGCCGTCACAGGTCGTCGCGATCGCCCGAGATCTCGAGCTCCATGTCGTCGGCGGTTTCGGCGGCGATGTCCATCATCGATTCCAGTTCGCCCGCGTCCAGGGTGTCGGGGAACTTGATGACGAAATACAGCACGTCACCGGCGATTTCCCAGCTGCCCAGCTTGTTCCTGCGGCTTTCGGCCAGCAGCTCGAGCGCCTTCGCGCCGGTGATGCCGTCGCCGGCCAGCCGGGCCGCGGGCGAGAAGACCTCGCGGACGGAAAAGCCGGCGACCTGCTGCGTGCTGCCCGAGACGAAGACGAGCTGGGTGCGCCCTTCCTTCGAGTAGGAGTAGGTGACCTTGAAATCCCCGTCGGCGTCGACCTCGTGGGTGATGCCGGCGGCATTGAGCCGGGCAGCGACCGAGTCATCGGCGATGGCGGGCGCGGCGGCGGCCAGGCCGGCGGCAAGGATGGCTGACGCGGCCTTGAGGACATTCGGCTTCATGGACGTGCTCCCCCGGGTTGGACGGCCCGATCATCACCCGCCCGGCCCCCGCCCGTCGATGCCCGCCTTGCCGCCTCCGGCCTTGGGCTACACTGCCCCGGCGACCTCCGCCCCACGCCGATGAGCCCGAGCGACGCCGACCCCATCACGACCCAGCTGACCCTGCTCAGCGGCGGACCCCGCCGCAGCGGTCCGCGCTCGGCCTGCGTGGTGGTGATCCACGGCGAGGGCCTGGGCAAACGCGCCGACATCGAGGGAAAGCCGGTCACGGTCGGCCGCTCGCAGGAGGCCGACCTGCACATCCCGCACAAGTCGGTGTCGCGCCAACACTGCGAGATCCGCCGCGAGGGCGACACCTACCGTCTGCGCGACCTGGGCGCGACCAACCGCACCCGGGTCAACGACCTGCCGGTCACCGAGGCCCTGCTCGCCGACGGCGACCACATCACCCTGGGCGAGTGCATCCTCAAGTTCATCAGCCACGCCAGCGTCGAGGCCCGCTACCACGAGGAGGTCTACCAGCTGGCCACCCACGACGCGCTGACCGAGCTCTACAACCGCCGGCACTTCGTCGAACTGGTGGACAAGGAGATCGCCCGCGCCCTGCGCCACGGCCGGCCGCTGGTGATGTGCATCATCGACGTGGACCTGTTCAAGCCGGTGAACGACCAGTACGGGCACATCGCCGGCGACGGCGTGCTGAGGCAGCTGGCGGCGGTCGTGCGCGGTTTCGTGCGCGGCGAGGACATCGCCGCCCGCATCGGCGGCGAGGAGTTCGCGGTGCTGCTGCCGGAGGCCGACGTCGAGGCGGCCCGCGCCTTCGCCGACCGCCTGCGCGAGGAAGTGGCGGCCACGCCCTTCGTGCTGGGCGGCGAGCCGCATCGCATCACCATCAGCATCGGCATCGCCGCCCTGCAGGCGGACCGCGGCGAGCGCAGCGCGCTGATGAAGGCCGCCGACGCCGCGCTCTACCGCGCCAAGGACGAAGGCCGCAACCGCGTCTGCGTGGAAGCCTAGGCGTCCGGCGCGTCCGGCGCGCGGTGGTTGGGCCGCACGATCAGGTAGACCGCGCAGACCCAGGCCAGCGCCGCGGTCCATCCGGCCAGGATGTCGGACGGGAAATGCACGCCCAGGTAGACCCGCGAGGCACCGACCCAGGCCGCGAAGGCCACGCCGGCCAGCAGCGCCGGCCAGCGCCAGGGACCGTGCCAGCACAGCATCACCACCGCCGCGGCCAGCGTGGCCGAGCCCATGGCATGGCCGCTCGGGAAACTGAAACTTTGCTCGGGCGCGATCGACAGCCACAGGTCCGGGCGCTCGCGAGCGAACACCGCCTTGGCCAGCAGGTTCAGCAGGGCCGAACCGCCGGTGGCGAAGCCGAAGAACAGCGCCTTGCGGACATGGCCCAGGGCCAGCAGGCCCAGGCACAGCAGGACGTCGGCCGGCACCACGCCCCAGGCGTAACCGAGGTCGCTGGCCAGCAGCATGGCCTGGTCCAGGGCCGGCGACGCCCACTGCCGGGCCAGGCGCAGCAGCGGTTCGTCGAAGCCGAAGGGGTCGGCCTCGTGCACTTCCTCGGCCAGTTCGGCGAACAGCGCCAGCGGCAGCGCGATGCCGCAGAAGGCCAACAGCAGCCGACGCCAGCGGCGGGCCAGGAACCGGCGGCTGGCCTCGACGACCCGGGGCCAGTGCGCCCGCAGCCGCGCGAGATGGCTCAGGGCTGCCCCCGCGAATAGCGCCGGGCGACGTAGTCGTCGATGACGCCGACGAAGTCGTCGGCGATGTTCTCGCCGCGCAGGGTCATCGCCTTCTCGCCGTCGATGAAGACGGGCGCCGAGGGCGCCTCGCCGGTGCCGGGCAGCGAGATGCCGATGTCGGCATGGCGCGACTCGCCGGGCCCGTTCACCACGCAGCCCATCACCGCCAGCGACAGGTTCTCGACGCCGGGGTACTTGAGCTTCCAGACCGGCATCTGCCCGCGTACATGCTCCTGCACCCGCTGCGCCAGCACCTGGAAGAACTCCGAGGTGGTGCGGCCGCAGCCCGGGCAGGCGGTGACCAACGGGGTGAACGCGCGCAGGCCCATGGTCTGCAGCAGCTCCTGGGCGACGACCACTTCCTGCGTGCGCGGCGCGCCCGGTTCGGGCGTGAGCGAGATGCGGATGGTGTCGCCGATGCCTTCCTGCATCAGCACCGCCAGCGCGGCGGCGGAGGCGACGATGCCCTTGCTGCCCATGCCGGCCTCGGTCAGGCCCAGGTGCAGCGGGAAATCCGAGCGCGTGGCCAGGTCGCGGTAGACCGCGATCAACTCCTGCACGCCACTGACCTTGGCCGAGAGCACGATGCGCTCGCGCGCCAGGCCGATCTCGACCGCGCGTTCGGCCGACTCGATCGCCGACACCACCAGGGCCTCGCGCAGCACCCGCGCGGCGTCCCAGGGCTCGGCGCGCGCCGCGTTCTCGTCCATCAGGCGCGCGGCCAGGGCCTGGTCCAGCGAGCCCCAGTTGACGCCGATGCGCACCGGCTTGCCGAACTCGATCGCCTTCTCGACGATGGCCGCGAACTGGGTGTCGCGCTTCTTGCCGAAGCCGACGTTGCCCGGGTTGATGCGGTATTTCGCCAGCGCCTCGGCGCAGGCCGGCTCGGCCGCCAGCAGGCGGTCGCCGTTGTAGTGGAAGTCCCCGACGATGGGCACCGGCACGTTCATCATGTCGAGCTTGTCGCGGATGCGCGGCACCGCGGCGGCCGACTCGGGGTTGTTCACCGTCACCCGCACCAGTTCGGAACCGGCGCGCCACAGGTCCGCCACCTGCTTGACCGTGGCGTTGACGTCGGCGGTGTCGGTGTTGGTCATGGACTGCACCACCACCGGCGCGCCGCCGCCGATGCGCACCTTGTCCACCATCACCGCGCGGGTGGCGCGGCGCGGGCTCGCGGACGCGTCGCTCATGCCGCGGCTCCGGCCGCCGCGCGTTCGCCGACGATCACGTAGTCGCCGGCGTTCAGCACCACCTCGACGTCGGGCAGCAGGTCCGGGCCGCGCGCGCCCGTCTCGGGCAGCTGGCCGTCGGCGTCGTGGATCACCTCGACCCGGCTGCCGGATTCGATCGCCGCGTTCGAGACGAAACAGCGCCCGGGGGCGCCGTCGAGCGGGAAGATCTCGACCGCGCGGCTGACCTGGCGGCTGCCGCCGTCGGCGCTGACCACGCGCAGCGCGACCGGGCTGGCGCGCCGCGCCAGCAGTTCGACGCCGGCGGACAGGCCGCCATTGTCCTCGTAGCGCAGCCAGCGCATCACGCCCACCATCCAGTCCTGCTCCTCGGCGTCCTCGCCGAAACTCAATCCCACCAGTTCGCCGACGCGGGCGCGCACCTGCTCGGCGTTCTCCCAGGTCATGCGATAGCCGCCCAGGCTCTGGTCCAGCACCTTGCCGGTGTAGCGCGTCACCTTGGCCATGCCCAGGCCGCCCTGGGTCCAGGCGGCGCCGGCGATCACGTGCACGGTGCCCTGGGCCGACTGCCGCATGAAGGTGTCGAAGTCGCGCTGCCCGGCCAGGAAATAGTGCAGGCCGCTCAGGCCCAGCACGGTGTCGAGGCTGTGGCCGGCCGGCAGCCGCACCAGGCCGCGCGCGGCGATCTGGCCGAAGGCGCGCCGCAGCCGCAGCAGCAGGTCGTTGCCGACGCGCACGCCCGGCCCGATGCCCGGCATCAGTTCGGACTGGCCGTCGCGCACGCGGCCCAGGGCCCGCTCGACGTCGTCGGCGAAGGCGCGCAGGTCCAGCCACAGCGAATGCGATTCGTCGCCGGCGCCGGGACCCGGGCCGCGGTCGGCGTCTTCCGGCACGACCGGGGCCAGGCCGTCCGGCGCGCGGTCGCTCAGGCCGCAGCGGCCGGCGAAACCGCGGGCGATCGGCCACAGCGTGTCCTGTTCGCCCTGGCCGAAGGCATAGGGGTTGATCGCCGCCATCAGCAGGGTCTGCACGTAGACGGTGTTCAGGTCGATGTTGCCGCCGGCGGCGCGGTCCTCGACCGGCTTGCGGTCGAGCTTGATCGAGGCCGCGAAGCGGTGCACGCGGTGCAGGCCCTGCCAGGCGCCCGCGGCCGGCGCCCGGTAGACGCGCCAGGCCAGGGCCAGCGCGCGCGCGTAGTGCCAGGCCGCGCGCTGCAGCGCCTGCAGCACGCTGCCGCCGCGCAGGAAGGGCACCGCGCCGGCCGGCGCGCAGAGCTCGGCGGCGGCCTTGCGGTAGCCGTGCGCCAGCAGCAGGTGGAAGGTTTCGGCCACGGCCGCGGCGCGCGCCTTGTCGGGCGGCAGCGGCAGCGGGTTGGCGCCGAACTGGCGCTCCAGCAGGGCGACGGCCTCCAGCACCGCCGCCCGCAGTTCCTCCAGCGCACCCAGGCGCTGGCTGCCGTCCAGGCGCTGGGCCAGCAGGCCGTCCAGGGCGCGGGCGAGTTCCTGTTCGGTGGCCTGGGCGTTGGCGCGCGGCAGGGCCGCGACCCAGGCCTTGACCTTGCGCGGCTCGGCGGCGAAGTTGCCGGGCGCGCCGCTGCCCCGGGGCAGGTCGTCGCAGAGGCGTCGGTAGCTATCGCTCATCGTATGTCCTCATGGCGGCGACAGTTTAGACCGGGCCGCCGCAATCCCCTACCCCGTCCCCGAACGCCCCGGAGTATCCTGTCAGGCCGCCCCCGGCCCGACCCATGTCCACACTCGCCCGCGAACGCCAGGTCCTGCGCCCGTCCCAGCTCAATGCGCTGGCGCGCGACCTGCTGGAGGGCAGCTTCGCCCAGGTCTGGGTGGAGGGCGAGATCAGCAACTTCTCGCGGCCGGCCTCGGGTCACGCCTATTTCACGCTCAAGGACGACCGCGCCCAGGTCCGCTGCGCCCTGTTCAAGCCCCGGGCACAGGCGCTGCGCTTCCTGCCGCGCGACGGCCTGCAGGTGCTGGCCCGGGGCCGGCTGACCCTGTACGAGGCCCGCGGCGACTACCAGCTGGTGCTGGAGCACCTGGAGGAAGCCGGCGAGGGCGCGCTGCGCCGCGCCTTCGAACAGCTCAGGCAGAAGCTGGCCGCCGAAGGCCTGTTCGACGCCGCCCGCAAGCGTCCCCTGCCCGCCTTCCCGCGCCGGCTGGGCGTGATCACGTCGCCGCGCGGCGCCGCGGTGCGCGACGTGCTCAGCGTGCTGGGGCGCCGCTTTCCGCTGCTGCCGGTGGACGTGCTGCCGGTCCCGGTGCAGGGCGACGGCGCCGCGGCCCAGATCCTCGACACCCTGCGCCGGGCCGGCGCCAGCGGCCGCTACGACGTGCTGCTGCTGACCCGCGGCGGCGGCTCGCTGGAAGACCTCTGGGCCTTCAACGACGAGGCCCTGGCCCGCGGCATCGCCGCCTCGCCGGTGCCGGTGGTCTGCGCGGTGGGTCACGAGATCGACACCAGCCTGGCCGACTTCGCCGCCGACCTGCGCGCCGCAACGCCCTCGGCCGCGGCCGAGCTGCTGGTGCCCGAACGCGGCGAACTGCTGGCCCGGCTGCATCAACGCCACCGCCAGCTGCAGGCCCTGCTGGCGCGGATGACCACCGCCCGGGCCCAGCGCGCCGACCAGGCCTTCCTCAAGCTGCAGGCCCTGCGTCCGCAACTGCGGCTCGAGCGCGGCCGCGGCCGGCTGATGGCGCTGCGGCGCCGGCTCGACCTCGCCCTGCAGCAACCCCAGCTCCAGCGCGGCGAACGCCTGGCGCGGCTGCTGCGGCGGCTCGACCAGGCGCATCCGCGCCGCCGCCTGCAGGACCACGCCCATCGCCTCGCCCTGCTCGGCCAGCGCCTGGACCAGGCGCCGGGCCAGCTGCTGCGCCAGCGACGGCTGCAGCTGCAAGGCCTGGCGCGGGCGCTGGCCAGCGTCAGCCCGCTATCCACCCTGGGCCGCGGCTACGCCATCCTGCGCGGCGCGGACGGCGGCGTACTGCGGCGCGCCGCGGATGCCCGCGCCGGCGACGCCGTCACCGCGCGCCTGGCCGAGGGCGAACTCCGGCTCCGGGTCGAATCCCGGGACTAGTCCAACGCCGGCGGCGCGGCGCCCAGGCGCACCGGGCTGGCGAACTCCACGCCGTGGGCGCGACCGTGCTTGGCGCGGTACATGGCCTCGTCGGCCTTGCGCAGCAGCACCTCGCCCTGGTCGCCATCGTCGGGGAAGCGGGCGATGCCGATGCTGGCGCCCACCACCACCCAGTGGCCCTCGATCGGCACCGGCCGGGTGATCGCCGCCTGCACCCGCAGCGCCACCGCGCGCAGCCATTCCTCGTCGACGCCGCGCTCGGTCGGCACCAGCACCAGGAACTCGTCGCCGCCCATGCGCGCGACCACGTCGCCGGGACGCACCGATTCGCTCAGGCGCCGGCCCATCATCGCCAGCAGAAGATCGCCGGCGGCGTGGCCATAGGTGTCGTTCACCGGCTTGAAGCCGTCGAGGTCGAAGGACAGCAGGGCGAAGCCTTCGCCGCCGCGTCGGCCTCGGGCGATCATGCGCGCCAGCTGCTGCAGGGCCCAGCGCCGGTTCGGCAGGTTGGTCAGCGAATCGATGCCGGCCAGCCGGCGGATGCGCTGGCGGTCGTGCAGGATGCGCGCCGTCGCCAGCCCCGCCAGCGCGCTCAACGCCAGCCGCAGCAGGAATCCCGGGGACTGCCAGGCGGGCTGGGCGTGCCAGCCCTCGATCGGTTCGGCCGAGATCAGCCAGCTGCCGCCGGGCAGCAGCACCGGGGTCTTCACCGCGCGCGCGCGGTCGGCCAGGCGCTCGCCGCGGATCACGTCGCCGCCGGGGCCGGAGGCATCGCGGCCGACGATGTCCAGGCGCAGTTCGCGCTCGAGCTTGCGGATGCCGGCGTCGCGCATCAGGCCGTCGTAGTCCAGCGCGACGCTGACCGCGCCCCACAGCCGCGGCACGCCGTCGCGGTTCACCCACAGCGGCACCCGAACCGCCAGCGCGGTGCCGCCCTGCACCCGTTCGAAGGGCCCGGCCAGGACCGGGGCGTCGTCGCTGATCGCGCGCAGCACCGCCTGCTTCTGGATCGGGTCCTGCAGCAGGTCCAGCCCCAGGGCCGGCACGTTGCCTTCGCGAGGATAGATGCTGCGGATGACGAAGCCCGGCGCCAGCGACAGGTTGAGGATGTTCTGCTGGTCGCGCAGCAGCTCCTGGGCCACGGTCTCGAACTGCGCCTCGGAGATGCCTTGCTGCACCACGACGTTCACGCCCAGCCCGCGGGCCATCGCGACGCTGGCGTAGATTTCGGTCTCGAGCCGGGCGCGGAAATCCGACAGCGACTCCTGGATCCGCGACCGGCGCTCGCTGAGTTCGCGCTCGCGCTCCAGGCCCGCGGACTGCAGGCTGAAATAGAGCCCGATCAGGAACACGCCCAGGCCCGCGACCTGGTGCCAGCCGGGGCGCAGCCAGCCGGCGTAGGGCGCGACCGGAGCACTGGCGGCAGGGGCGGGAGGTGTCTGGCGTGCAGCCATATCCGCGCAATCTACACCCGGCCGCCGCCCTTGGGCGCATCGCCGCCGGGCCGGCTTCACCACCGCCGGGAAAGTCCGTAGGCTTCCGGGCATGCAGGCCGAGCCGACCGACGAAGAACTGATGCTGGCCTACGGGACCGGCGACGTCGGCGCCTTCCAGACCCTGTACTCCCGGCACCGCGGCCCGCTGTTCCGGCACCTGGGCCGCCAGGTCCGCGACACGGCACTGGCCGAGGAGCTGTTCCAGGACGTCTGGCAGCGCGTGATCACCGCCCGCGAGCGCTACCGCCCGGACGCGAAGTTCAGCACCTGGCTCTACCAGATCGCCCACAACCGCATCGCCGACCACTGGCGCGGCAAGCAGCACCGCCCCGACGCACCCGGCGACGCCGACGAACTGGCCGCGCGCATCCCCGACCCGCAGACGCCCGACCGGCAGCTGTCCGCCTTCGAAGAGCGCCGCCGCCTGCAGCGCGCGCTGGAGGAACTGCCCGAGGACCAGCGCGAAGTGGTGCTGCTGCGACTGGAGCAGGAGCTGAGCCTGGAGGAGATCGGGGAAATCACCGGCGTGGGCCGCGAGACCGTGAAGTCGCGCCTGCGCTACGCCATGGACAAGCTGCGCGCGAGGCTGCGGCCATGACGCTCCCGTGCACCGGTCAACCCCGTTTCCGGCGGCCGGCCGTTGATAGCGGCACCACCCAGGCCAGGAGCCACCCATGCGTCCGTTGCTGATCAGCTGTCTCGCCCTCGCCGTCGCCGCCGGCTGCGCCAAGACCTCGGAAACCAAGGTCGCCGCCGAACCCGCCGCGGAGTCGCTCGATTCGATCACCGTCACCGGCACCCGGGTCGCCGACACCGCGGCCGGAGCCGCCCAGGCCCGCGCCGAACGCGAGGCGGCGGCGGCGCGCGACCGCCATTCCCGCGCCGCAGCCAAGGTGCAGCAGGCGCAGGAGGCCGTCGCCCTGGCGCCACCGCCGCCGCCGGCATCGCCCCCGCCGCCGGCGATGCACTACGCCATGCCGCATCCGGTGGTGGCACCGCCGCAGGCCAATACCGAGAACTACAGCGAGTTCGAGGACAACGGCATCGTGCGCACCGCCGAGAACGCCGTGTCCACCTTCTCCATCGACGTGGACACCGGCAGCTACAGCAACGTGCGCCGGATGCTGGCCCAGGGCCAGCTGCCGCCCAAGGACGCGGTGCGGGTCGAGGAGATGATCAATTATTTCGACTACGCCTACGCCGGCCCAAAGGACCGCAGCCAGCCCTTCGCCGTCAGCACCGAACTGGCGCCCGCGCCCTGGGACCGCAAGCGGCTGCTGATGCACGTCGGCATCCAGGGTTATGCCGTGCCGGCCAGCGCCATCCCGGCCTCGAACCTGGTGCTGCTGATCGACACCTCGGGTTCGATGGCCGACCCGAACAAGCTGCCGCTGCTGAAGGAAGCCTTCCGCCAGATGGTGCCGAACCTGCGCGCGCAGGACCGCGTCTCGATCGTCGTCTATGCCGGCAGCGCCGGCCTGGTGCTGCCGCCCACCCCGGGCGACCGCCACGGCGAGATCCTGGACGCGCTGGGCCGGCTCGAGGCCGGCGGTTCGACCAATGGCGGCGAAGGCATCGAGCTGGCCTATGCGATGGCCAAACAAGGTTTCATCGAAGGCGGCGTGAACCGCATCGTGCTGGCCACCGACGGCGACTTCAACGTCGGCATCTACGACCCGCGCGCGCTGGAAACCCGCGTCGAACAGGCCCGCGAATCCGGCGTCGCGCTGACCACGCTCGGCTTCGGCCAGGGCAACTACAACGACGCGATGGCCGAAAAGCTGGCCGACGTCGGCAACGGCAACCACGCCTACATCGACAACCTGATGGAAGCGCGCAAGGTGCTGGTCGAGGAGATGAGCTCGACCCTGCTGACCATCGCCAGCGACGTCAAGATCCAGGTCGAGTTCAACCCGGCCCAGGTCGCCGAATACCGCCTGATCGGCTACGAAAACCGCGCCCTGGCCCGCGAGGACTTCAACAACGACCAGGTGGACGCCGGCGAGATCGGCGCCGGCCACGACGTGACCGCGATCTACGAGCTCTGCCTGGTCGGCATGGGCTGCGAGTCCAGCGACCCGCTGCGCTACGCGGCGCCGAAGCCGGTCGCCGGCGCGGGCCAGGAGCTGGGCTACCTGAAGCTGCGCTACAAGCTGCCGGGCAATGACCGCAGCGTGCTGATGGAGCGGCCGGTCACGCGGCGCGACGTCAAGCCCGAGGCCGGCGAGAACCTGCGCTTCGCCGCGGCGGTCGCGGCCTACGCCGACCTGCTGCGCGGCGGCCAGAACATGAAGGGCTTCGGTTGGGACCAGGTGGAGGCGCTGGCGCGCGGGGCGCGCGGCGACGACACCTGGGGCTACCGCGGCGAATTCTTGCAACTGCTGGCGCAGGCGCGCAGCCTGAGCGCCGCGCGCGACCCCGGCGTCGCGATCAGCACGGAGTGACGGAGCAGTGACCCAGCCGCAGGACCCGCGCACCACCCCGCTCCAGGACGACGAGATCGCCCTGGCCCGGGTGCTGCGCGCCCTGCCGGCCGGGGAGCCGTCGGCGAAGGTGGACGCGGCGATCCTGGCGGCGGCCACCGACGCGGTGAACGGCGCGTCCGATCCGGCCGCGCCGGCGCCGCGCCGCATCACCCGGACCAGCCGCTGGCTGCTGCCGGGCTGGGCGATTGGAACCGCGGCGGCCGCGGTGCTGGCGGTGGGCATCGGCCTGCAGCTGCGCCCGCCGCTGGCGCCGGAGCCGCAGACCACCTCGGCCGAGGCCGCCCGCGAAACGCCGCCGGCGCGCGACGCCGTCGACATCGAACTGGTGGAGCCGCAGCAGCGCAAGATCCCGGCCACGCCTCCGCCGCCGCCGGACTCTTCGCCCGGCGTCGCCGACCGCGCGGCCAGCCCGCCGCCGCCTCCGCCCCCGCCTCCCCCGCCGCCGGCCCAGCCCCAGGCCGCTCCGCCCGCTCCCGTGGCGGAAGCGGCCGAAGCGTTCCCGATGGAAGCCGCCGCCGAGCCGGCGCCGGCCGCGGAGCGCGAAACGCTGGATTCGATCACCGTGACCGGCACGCGGGTCAGCCCGCCGCCGGAATCCGGCGACCACGCGCGCCGCGCACACCAGGCCGCCTACGCCACCCGCGCCCAGCGCGAAGCAGCCGCCAAGGCCGAGGCCCGGGCCGCGCGCACCGCATCGGAGGCCGAAGCCCGGGAAGAAGCCCGCAGCGCGCGCCAGGCGCAGTCCGCCGAGGACGCCGCGCCGGTGGTGGCTGCACCCGCGCCTGCACCCGCTGCCGACGCCGCGACCGCCGGCAACGCCGCCGCCGTGCTGCCGCCCGTCGCCGCCGACGCCAGCCTGCCGCCGCGCGAATGGCTGGAGCGCATCCGCGAACGCCTGCGCCAGGGCGACCGCGCCGGCGCCCGCGCCAGCCTGCTGCTGTTCGCGAAGACCCACCCGGACGCGCCGATCCCGACCGATCTCGACCGGCTGCGCTGATGGCCGGCCAGACCCTGGCCGCGCCGGCCCAGTTCGCCCTCGAGGCGAAGAAGAGCCGGTTCCTGGCCCGGGCCGTCCCGGTGGAAAGCCCCGAGGCCGCACTGGCCTGGCTGGCCGGTGCCGCTGACCCGCAGGCGACCCACAACTGCTGGGCCTACCGCATCGGCGCGGCCTACCGCTTCAACGACGATGGCGAACCGGGCGGCAGCGCGGGCCGGCCGATCCTGGCCGCGATCGACGGCCAGGGCCTGGACCAGGTCGTGGTGCTGGTGGTCCGCTGGTACGGCGGCACCAACCTCGGCGTCGGCGGCCTGGTGCGGGCCTACGGCGGCGCGGCGGCGGAGTGCCTGCGCACCGCGGCGCGCCGGCCGCTGGTGGACTGGTGCGAGGCCGAGCTGGCCTGCGAGTTCGCGCTCGCCGGCGCGGTGCACGGCCTGCTGGACGCGTATGCGGCCAGCAAACGCGCCGAATCCTTCGACGAACACGGCCTGCGCTTGTCTTTGCGCCTGCCCGCCTCCAGCTTTGAGGCCCTGGCCGCGCGTTTGCGCGACCTCAGCCGCGGCGCCGCGCGCCTCACCCGATCCGAGACCGACCCCGCATGAGCGACACGCCCGCCGCCCGCCCGCCGCTGAACTCGCTGCGCGGGCTGCTGCCCTTCCTGCGCCCGCACCGCGGCCTGCTGGCGCTGTGGCTGGGCGCGCTGGCGCTGTCGTCCAGCGCGACGCTGATGCTGCCGGTGGCAGTCAAGCACATGATCGACCAGGGCTTCTCCTCGGGCGGCTCGGTGGACCGCTGGTTCGCCCTGCTGTTCGCGGTGGCGGTGCTGCTGGCGCTGGCGACCGCGGCGCGCTTTTATTTCGTGTCGCTGCTGGGCGAACGCGTGGTCGCCGACCTGCGGCGTTCGCTCTATGGACACCTGCTGTCGCTGGACCAGAGCTTCTTCGAGAAGACCCGCACCGGCGAGCTGCTGTCCCGGCTGTCGGCCGACACCGAGCTGCTGCGCAGCGTGGTCGGCTCGAGCATGTCGGTGGCGCTGCGCAGCGGCATCACCGTGGTCGGCAGCGCGGCGATGCTGGCGGTGACCAGCCCGCGCCTGGCGCTGTTCGCACTGCTGGGCATCCCGCTGGTGGTGCTGCCGATGGCGCTGTCGGGGCGCAAGGTGCGCGGCGTGGCCAAGGACAGCCAGGACCGCGTCGCCGATGCCAACGCCCGCGCCGGCGAAACCCTGGGCGCGATGCACACGGTGCAGAGCTACGCCCGCGAGGACTACGAGCGCGACCGCTTCGGTTCGGCCGTGCAGGTGGCGCTGGGCACGGCGCGCAAGCGCATCCGGCTGCAGGCGATGCTGACCGCGATCGTGATCGTGCTGGTGTTCGGATCGATCACGGCGGTGCTGTGGGTCGGCGCCCAGGACGTGATCGCGGGGCAGATGACGCCCGGCACGCTCGGCCAGTTCGTGCTGTACGCGCTGATCGGCGCCGGTTCGGTCGGTGCGCTGACCGAAGTCTGGGCCGAGGTGCAGCGCGCGGCCGGCGGCATGGCGCGCATCAACGAGCTGCTGCAGGAACGTTCGGTGCTGGCGCTTCCGGCGACGCCGGCGGTGCTGCCGGTACCGGTGCAGGGCCGGATCGCGCTCGAAGGCGTGCGCTTCCACTACCCGACCCGGCCGGACGCGGCGGCGCTGG
This sequence comes from uncultured Arenimonas sp., assembly GCA_965650505.1. GTDB lineage: Bacteria > Pseudomonadota > Gammaproteobacteria > Xanthomonadales > Xanthomonadaceae > Arenimonas. The sequence goes on along the minus strand of CBFGOZ010000015.1, from coordinate 4,027 downwards.
ACGACTTCAGCCTGGCGGTCGCGCCCGGCGAAACCGTGGCCCTGGTCGGGCCGTCGGGCGCCGGCAAGAGCACCGTGTTCCAGCTGCTGCTGCGCTTCCATGACCCCGATGCCGGCCGCATCACGGTGGACGGCGTGGACCTGCGCGCCGTGGACCCGGCGGCGCTGCGCCGCCAGGTCGCCCTGGTGCCGCAGGACCCGGTGATCTTCGGCGCCAGCGCGCGCGAGAACATCCGCTATGGCCGGCTCGAGGCCGACGCCGCCCAGATCGAGGCCGCCGCCCGCAGCGCCGAGGCGCACGAGTTCCTGGCCGCCCTGCCCCAGGGCTACGACAGCGAACTGGGCGAGCGCGGCGCGCGCCTGTCGGGCGGGCAGCAGCAGCGCCTGGCCATCGCCCGCGCGCTGCTGAAGGATGCGCCCATCCTGCTGCTCGACGAAGCCACCAGCGCCCTCGACGCCCAGAGCGAACGCGCCGTGCAGCAGGCGCTGGAGCGGCTGATGCAGGGCCGCACCACGCTCGTCATCGCCCATCGCCTGGCCACCGTGCTCAAGGCCGACCGCATCGTGGTGATGGACCGCGGCCGCATCGTCGCCCAGGGCACGCACGCCGAACTGCTGGCCCAGGGCGGCCTCTACGCCGAACTCGCCCGCCTCCAGTTCGACCACTGAAATCGGTGTCAGACAGCTGCCCGACACCTGCCTGACGCCGTCACCGGGCGGCAGCCATGAAAAAGCCCCGCCTGGGCGGGGCTTTTCCTTGCTGCGCTGGCCGGCAGACTCAGGCCGGCGCGACGTTGGCGGCCTGCGAGCCCTTCGGGCCCTGCACCACCTCGAAGCTCACCCGCTGGCCTTCCTGCAAGGATCGGAAGCCCTTCGAGGCGATCGCCGAATAATGGACAAAAACGTCCGCACTGCCGTCCTCGGGCGCGATGAAACCGAAGCCCTTGGCGTCGTTGAACCACTTCACGGTGCCGAAACTCATGAACTAGATCCTCGGATGCTGTTGGTCGAGCGTGCCCTCCGCCGTTCCCCGGACGCGTGCACGGCCCGAGTATGAACAAGGGAAAAACGCTTGACAATCACCCCAGGAGCGCGTCGAAAAGCGCCGGCAGGCCGGCGCTGGCCGCCTCCACGTGGGCCAGGACTTCGGCCAGGGTGATCTCCTCGTCCGCACTGCAGCCGGCCGCCCAGTTGGCCACCACGGCCAGGCAGGCGTAGTCCAGGCCGAGCTCGCGGGCGAGGCCGGCCTCGGGCATGCCGGTCATGCCGACCAGGTCGCAGCCGTCGCGGCGCATACGGGCGATCTCGGCCTTGGTTTCCAGGCGCGGGCCCTGGGTGGCGCCGTAACAGCCGCCGTCCACGAGCGCGGTGCCGGACTTCGCGGCCGCCGCCAGCACCGCGCGCCGCAGCGACGGCGTGTACGGGTCGCCGAAGTCGACGTGAAGGACCTCACCACCCTCGCCGTCCCAGAAGCTCGACGTGCGGCCCCAGGTGTAGTCGATCAGCTGGTCCGGCAGCGCCAGCACGCGCGGGCCGAACCGTTCGGTGATGCCGCCGACGGTATTGACCGCCAGCACCCGCTGCGCGCCAAGGTCCCTGAGCCGCCAGAGGTTGGCTCGGTAGTTCACCCGGTGCGGCGGCAAAGAATGGCCTTCGCCGTGCCGTGCCAGGAACGCCACGCGCTTTCCGGCGATGTGGCCGACGCGGATCGGCCCCGAAGGCGCGCCATAGGGCGTGTCGCCGCTGACGGCTTCCGCCCCTTCCAGCGAGGCCAGCTTGTACAGGCCGGTGCCGCCGATCACGGCCAGGTCGATCGCCGCCATCTCAGCCTCCCAGCGCGTAAAGCGCCGGCAGGTTGCGGCCCTGCTCGTGGTAGTCCATGCCGTAGCCGTAGACGTAGCGGTCGGGAACCTCCAGCGCGATGTAGTCGGCGTCGATGCCCTCGACCCGGCGGTCGTGGTTCTTCACCGCCAGCACGGCGATGCGCACGTCGGCGGCGCCTTCGTCCTCGCACCAGTGTTTGACGGCCTTCAGGGTGTGGCCCTCGTCCAGGATGTCGTCGGCCAGCAGCACGCGGCGGCCGCGCAGCGGCGTGGCCGGGCGATGCAGCCAGGCCAGTCCGGAGCCGGTGGTGGCGCCGCGGTAGCGGGTGGCGTGCAGGTAGTCGAACTCGAGGTCGGTTGCCATTTCCATCGCCAGCTGGGCGGCGAACGGCAGGCCGCCGTGCATGATCGTCAAATAGACCGGGCGCGGGCCGCCGGTGTACTCGGCGTCGATGTCGGCGGCGATGCGGCGGATCTGCGTCTCGATGTGGCTGCGGTCGAACAGCAGCTCGGAACTCTTCAGCGCATCGGCGAGTTTGTGCTGCATCTCAGGCCACTCCCAGGTGATCACCGGACAGGCTCGCCCGGGCGCCATCGTAGCGTGCGTCGGCCAACAGGCCGTCCCAGCCGGCCGCACCGCGCCCCATCAGCGCCGACAGCGTGGCGGTGTCCGACACCGGGCGCGTGTCCATGGCCTTGAGCGAGTCGGTGACCAGGGCCGGCGCGCAGACCAGCACCACGTCGCAGCCGGCGTCCAGGTGGGCGTCGATGCGCGCCTTGATGCCGCCGGCCGACTCCGCCGCCGCCATGCCGATGTCGTCGGAGAAGACGACGCCGCGGAAGCCCATTTCGGTTCGCAGGATGTCCTTGATCCAGCGCGGCGCATAACCCGCCGGTTCGGGCGCGACGGCCGGGTATTTCACGTGCGCCATCATCACCGCGTCGGCGCCGGCGGCGATGCCGGCGGCGAAGGGCACCAGGTCTTCGACGCGCAGGGCCTCGAGCGGGCGCGGGTCGACGGCGTCGTCGAAATGCGTGTCTTCCAGCACCGAGCCGTGGCCCGGAAAATGTTTCAGGGTCGCGGCCATGCCGGCTTCGTGCATGCCGGCGACGTAGGCGCGGGTGAACTCGGCGACGATCGCCGGGTCGGCATGGAAGGCGCGGTCGCCGATGGCGCGGTTGCCGCGGCCCAGGTCCACCACCGGCGCGAAGCTCAGGTCCAGGCCGGTGGCGCGGATCTCGCTGGCCATCAGCCAGGCGTGTTCGCGCGCCAGGCGCAGGGCGGCCTCGCGGTCGGACGCGAACAGGCGGCCGAAATCCTCCAGCCGCGGCAGCGGGTAGTAGCCATCGCGGAATCGCTGGACGCGGCCGCCTTCCTGGTCCACGCACAGCAGCTGCGGCCGGGGCGCGGCATCGCGGATGGCCAGGGCCAGTTCGGCCACCTGGGCGCGCGAGGCGAAGTTGCGGCTGAACAGGATCACGCCCGCCACCGTGGGATGCTGCAGCCAGTCGCGCTCTTCCGCGCTCAGTTCATGGCCGCCGATTCCGATCACCAGCATCAGTTCTGCTCCGACGCGCTCCAGCGCGAATACGGGCGCTCGGCGAGCGCGAGGTTGTAGTAACGCTGTTCTTCGGTCACTTCCGCGCCCAGCCAGGCGGGTCGTTCGAAGGCGGCGTCGGCGGATTCGAGTTCGAGTTCGGCCACCACCAGGCCGGCGTTGTCGCCGGCGAACTCGTCCACTTCGAAGGTGCGGCCGGCGTGTTCGACGTAGTGGCGCACTTTGTCGATCAGCCCGCCGACGCACAATTTCAACAGGGCTTCGGCGTCGGCGACGGGGATCTGATAGTCGAATTCCTGTCGGGTGGTGCCCAGTTCGCGCGACTTGAGGTTCAGGAAGGCCTGGTCGCCGGCGATGCGCACGCGCACGGAGGCGTTCTGGCGGCCATCGCGCATCGCCGCCATGTCGTTGATGTAGCCCTGGGCCATGCGCACGGACTTCACCGCCTGGCCGCGCCAGCCGTCCCCCACCACCCGGAATTTCCGCTCGATCTCGATACCCATGGTGCCTAGCCTGTTCGCCGGCCCCCATTGTAATCACCCTTCCCGGCTTGCGCCTTTGGCGCAAGCAGGTCCATTACTCGCTGGCGGGTGATCTGGCGTGCGCCGCCGCAGACAAGGGGGTATGGCTGCCCGGTCGGTCGTAA
>CBFGOZ010000014.1:0-20150 GCA_965650505.1 uncultured Arenimonas sp. | reverse complement strand
CTCGAGGACTGCGCCTTCCCGCTGCTGGCCGGCATGGTCGGCACCGACGACCCGATGGTCGCGTTCAAGGACGCCGACGTGGCCCTGCTGGTCGGCGCGATGCCGCGCGGCCCGGGCATGGAGCGCAAGGACCTGCTGCTCAAGAACGCCGAGATCTTCACCGTGCAGGGCAAGGCGCTCAACGCCGTCGCCTCGCGCGGCGTGAAGGTTCTGGTGGTGGGCAACCCGGCCAACACCAACGCCTACATCGCGATGAAGTCGGCGCCGGACCTGGACCCGAAGAACTTCACCGCCATGCTGCGCCTGGACCACAACCGCGCGCTGTCGCAGCTGGCGACCAAGGCGGGCGTGGCCGTGGCCGACATCGAGAAGCTGGTCGTCTGGGGCAACCACAGCCCGACCATGTACCCGGACTACCGCTTCGCCACCGCCAAGGGCGCCGCGCTCAAGGACAAGATCGGCGACGAAGCGTGGAACCGCGAGACCTTCATCCCGAAGGTCGGCAAGCGCGGCGCCGCGATCATCGAAGCGCGCGGCCTGAGCTCGGCTGCTTCGGCCGCCAACGCCGCCATCGACCACATCCACGACTGGGTGCTGGGCACGAACGGCAAGTGGACCACCATGGGCATTCCCTCGGACGGCAGCTACGGCATCCCGAAGGACGTGATGTACGGCTTCCCGGTCGTGTGCAAGGACGGCAAGTACGAGATCGTGCAGGGCCTGGCGATCGACGACTACTCGCGCACCATGATGGACAAGACCCTGGCCGAGCTCGAGGAAGAGCGGGCCGGCGTCGCCCACCTGCTCTGATGTCAAAGCGAAGGCGACCCACGGGTCGCCTTCGCGCATGAAGGACCGAAAATGACGCAGTTGAACTCCGCAGGCGCGCGCTTCCGCGCCGCCGTGCAAGAAGAATCCCCGCTGCAGGTGATGGGTGCCATCACCGCCTACGCCGGCCTGATGGCCAAGCGCACCGGCTACAAGGCGCTGTACCTGTCGGGTGGCGGCGTCGCCGCGAACTCGCTGGGCGTGCCCGACCTGGGAATCAGCACCATGGAGGACGTGCTCACCGACGCGCGCCGCATCGTCGACGCGACCGGCATGCCGCTTCTGGTGGACATCGACACCGGCTGGGGCGGTGCGTTCAACATCGGCCGCACCATCAAGTCCTTCATCAACGTCGGCGTCGCCGCCGTGCACATGGAGGACCAGGTCGGCCAGAAGCGCTGCGGCCATCGCCCGGGCAAGGAAGTGGTGTCGAAGCAGGAGATGGTCGACCGCGTGAAGTCGGCCGTGGACGCCCGTACCGACGCCGGTTTCGTGATCATGGCGCGCACGGATGCAGCTGCGGTCGAAGGCGTGGATTCGGCGATCGAACGCGCCATCGCCTACGTCGAGGCCGGCGCCGACATGATCTTCCCCGAGGCGATGAACACGCTCGAGGACTACCGCAGGTTCAAGGCGGCCGTGAAGGTGCCGATCCTGGCCAACCTGACCGAATTCGGCTCGACCCCGTTCTTCACCACCGACGAGCTGCGCGGCGCCGGCGTGGACATCGCGCTGTACTGCTGCGGCGCCTACCGCGCGATGAACAAGGCCGCGCTGAACTTTTACGAAACGGTGCGCCGCGAGGGCACCCAGAAGAACATCGTCGGAACCCTGCAGACGCGGGCCGAGCTCTATGATTTCCTGGGCTACCACGCCTACGAGGACAAGCTCGACCAGCTGTTCTCGGAAGGGAAGCGCTGAGATGCAGGTGCCGGCGGATCCTCCGGGCACGCCGGGGCCGGCAGCGACACGCCGCGACTGGAACGCGGCCGCCGCGGTCATCGCCGCCCTGATCGGCCTGCTGGCGCTGGTGGTTTCCGGCTACACCGCGATGCTGCAGCGGCAACAGGTCCGCGCCGAGGTCTGGCCCTACCTGCAGTCGGGCATATCGCCCAGCCAGCGCACGGTCACGCTGGAGAACAAGGGTGTGGGGCCGGCGATGATCCGCGGCATCGAGATCTACGTCGACGGCCGCCCCCAGCGCGACTGGCGCCAGGTGTTCACGGCGCTGGACCTGGCCGACCTGGCCGGCACACCTTATTCGACAATCAACGGCGTGGTGCTGGCCGCAGGCGACCGCGTGCAGCAGCTGTCTTTCAAGGACGTAGATGCGTTCATGCGCTTCTACGCCCAGTACCCGCGCATCCAGATGCGCCTGTGCTACTGCTCGGCGCTGCAGGAGTGCTGGCAGTACGACGAGCGCCGGCCCGACCGGGGGCGCGACCGCCAGCCGCTGGACCGCTGCCCGGCGCCGGGACCGGACGAATTCGTCGACAACCGGCTGGCGCTGGACGTCGAGGCCGCCGTGCGCTGATCGCCGGTGCGCAACCTGGCCGGCCTTAGCCGGTAGAATCCCGTCCTCACAAATTTGTTGGAGCGGTCCATGAGCGAAGCCAACCCGTCCCTGCCCAAGCCGAAGAAGTCGGTCGCCCTCAGCGGCACCGCCGCCGGCAACACCGCCCTGTGCACCGTCGGCCGCAGCGGCAACGACCTGCACTACCGCGGCTACGACATCCACGACCTGGCCACCAAGGCCGGCTTCGAGGAAGTGGCGCACCTGCTGGTGCACGGCGTGCTGCCTACCGCCAGCCAGCTGGCCGCCTACAAGACCAAGCTCAAGCGCCTGCGCGGCCTGCCGGCGATCGTCACCGACGCGCTGGAGCTGGTGCCGGCGAATGCGCACCCGATGGACGTGCTGCGCACCGGCTGCTCGATGCTCGGAGTGGTGCTGCCCGAGCGCGACGGCCATCCGGTGAACGAAGCCCGCGACATCGCCGACAAGCTGATGGCCAGCTTCGGCTCGATGCTGCTGTACTGGTGGCACTTCACCCGCAACGGCCGCCGCATCGACGTCGAGACCGACGACGACACCATCGCCGGCCATTTCCTGCATCTGCTGCACGGCGAACCGCCGAGCGAGTCGCACGCCCGCGCGCTGGACCAGTCGCTGGTGCTGTACGCGGAGCACGAGTTCAACGCCTCCACCTTCACCGCGCGCGTCATCGCCGGCACCGGGTCCGATCTTTTCAGCTGCATCACCGGCGCCATCGGTGCGCTGCGCGGGCCGAAACACGGCGGCGCCAACGAGGTGGCGATGGAGATCATCGCCCGCTACGGCAGCGCCGACGAGGCCGAGGCCGACATCCGCGCCCGGGTGGAGCGCAAGGAGATCGTCATCGGCTTCGGCCACCCGGTGTACACCATCGGCGACCCGCGCAACCCGATCATCAAGGAAATCAGCCGGAAGCTGTGCAAGGAAGGCGGCAACCAGACCCTGTTCGACGTCAGCGAGCGCATCGAGACGCTGATGATGGACCTCAAGAAGATGTTCCCGAACCTCGACTGGTACAGCGCTTCGGCCTACCACATGATGGGCGTGCCGACCGCCATGTTCACCCCGCTGTTCGTGATCGCCCGCACCAGCGGCTGGAGCGCGCACGTGATCGAACAGCGCATCGACGGCAAGATCATCCGCCCGAGCGCCAACTACACGGGTCCGGAAGACCGCGCCTTCGTGCCGCTTGCCCAGCGCTGAGTCCACCGGCCGCCGGAAACGACGAAGGCCGCGCAGCGATGCGCGGCCTTCGGTTTTTCCGTGCCCGGGAATCAGGGCGCCAGATGGTGGCTGGTCACCGGCGTCGGCGCGGCCGGTGGGGTCAGGCGCTGCACGCGGAAGAAGGTGTGGTCGCCGATGGTCGCCACCCGCGGCGCGGTCGCCCAGGCGGGGTTGGCCAGGTCCAGGGCGGCGAAATGGCTGGCGCCCGGCACCACCTCGCGGCGCTCGCCGGCGGGCAGCTGCCAGTCGGCCTGGGCCTGGAAGGCGACCTGCACGGCCCGTTCCCAGGCCTTCAGGTTCTTCATGCGCAGCCCCGGATTTACGATGGTCGGGGCGAACTGCTTGCGGGCGGTGACGACGTCGCAGACCGACTCGCCCCAGCGGCCGCTGTCGCGGCGGCGCAGGGCCACCTCGGCCACGGCGCGCTGCCCCAGTTCGGACTGGTTGCGGGCCTCGAGGTAGACGGTGGTCGCCAGGCAGAGCGGATCGGCGGCCGGCTGGGGCAGGATCTGGGCAAGCCAGAGGATGAAGGACAACTTCATGGCGGAACTCCTTGCTCCGTTGCGCCGCAATCTCCCGCCCGCATTCCTGCGGGGCCCGAATGGTTCAAACGGGGAGGGGGAGGGCCTGCGGCCTGGCGTTTTGGGGATGGACGAGCGGGGCTCGCATTCCGGGCGGCGGCGGACAAGGGTGGGCGCCGCCCGGAAACCCCGCTGAGCCATGCGTGCGGGGCCGTGTTGGTCCGGCGGGGCTTTGCCCGGGCGCCGGTTCAGTCGCGCATGGTACGGGCGGCAACCGAACGTCAGCTGAACGAATCAGGCCAAGTATTTGATTCGTATTGGAGTATTTGCTCAGGGCGACGCGGGGGACCCTGGCCCGCACTCGCTCAAAGCGCGGCTGCCAGGCGACTGCCCTGGTCGATCGCCCGCTTGGCATCGAGTTCGGCCGCGACATCCGCGCCGCCGATCAGGTGCGGCGAACGCCCCGCCGCCTGCAGCGGTTCGACCAGGACGCGCAGCGGCTCCTGGCCGGCGCAGACCACCACGTGGTCGACCGGCAGCAGCTTCTCCACGCCGTCCACCCGGATCCTCAGGCCGGCGTCGTCCACGCCCAGGTATTCGACCCCGCCCAGGGCCTGCACGCCCTTGGCCTTCAGCGCCGAGCGGTGGATCCAGCCGGTGGTCTTGCCCAGCCTGGCGCCAGGCTTGCCGGGGCTGCGCTGCAGCAGCCAGACCTCGCGGGCGGGGGCCTCGGGCCGGGGCCGGGCGAGGCCGCCGGGGCCTTCGAAATCGGGCGCCACGCCCCATTCCGCGAGCCAGCGGGGGGTGTCCAGGGTCGACGACCGGCCTTCGTGGACCAGGAACTCGGCCACGTCGAAACCGATGCCTCCGGCGCCGATGATCGCGACCTTCGCGCCCGGCACCACCCTGCCGCCCAGCACGTCCAGGTAGCTGACGACCTTGGGATGGTCCGCGCCCGGAAACGCCACCGTGCGGGGACGGATGCCCGTGGCCAGCACGATTTCGTCATAACCCTCGGCCAGCAGCTGCCCGGCCTCGACCCGCGAGCCCAGCCGCTGCTCGACGCCGGTGAGCTGGAGGCGCCTGCCGAAATAACGCAGGGTCTCGTGGAATTCCTCCTTGCCCGGGATCTTTTTGGCCAGGTTGAACTGGCCGCCGATCTCGGTCGCGGCGTCGATCAAGGTCACCCGGTGGCCGCGTTCGGCCGCGACCGTTGCGCAGGCCAGCCCGGCCGGCCCGGCGCCGACCACGGCGATGCGCTTGGGCGCGGTCGTCGGGGTGTAGTTGAGTTCGGTCTCGGCGCAGGCGCGCGGGTTGACCAGGCAGCTGGCCTTCCTGCCGACGAAGACGTGGTCCAGGCAGGCCTGGTTGCAGGCGATGCAGGTGTTGATCTCGTCGCGCCGGCCGGCGCGGGCCTTGTTCACCCACTGCGGGTCGGCCAGCAGCGGGCGGGCCATCGACACCATGTCGGCCTGGCCGCGCGCCAGGACTTCTTCGGCGACCTCGGGCATGTTGATGCGGTTGGTCGCCACCAGCGGCAGCTTCACGTGCGGCTTGAGCTTGGCGGTGACGCCGGCGAAGGCCGCGCGCGGCACCGAGGTGGCGATGGTCGGCACCCGCGCCTCGTGCCAGCCGATGCCGGTGTTGATGATGGTGGCGCCGGCGGCTTCGATCGCCTTGGCCTGCATGACGATCTCATTCCAGTCCGAACCGCCTTCGACCAACTCGAGCATGGACAGGCGATAGATGAGGATGAAGTCGGGGCCGACCGCCTCGCGGATGCGGCGCACGATCTCCACGGCGAAACGCATGCGTTTTTCCGGCGTGCCGCCCCAGGCGTCGTCGCGCCTGTTGGTGCGCGCCGACAGGAACTGGTTGATCAGGTAGCCCTCGGAGCCCATCACCTCGACGCCGTCGTAGCCGGCGTCGCGCGCGAGCTTGGCGGTGGTGACGAAGGCGCGGATCTGCCGCTCCACGCCCCAGGCCGTGAGCGCACGCGGCGTCAGCGGGCTGATCGGCGCCTTCACCCTCGAAGCCGACACCAGCAGGGGATGCGCGGCGTAGCGGCCCGCGTGCAGGATCTGCAGCGCGATCTTGCCGCCGGCCGCGTGCACGGCGCCGGTGACGATGCGGTGCTTGTGGATTTCCCATGGCCAGCTGAGCTTGCCGGCGAACGGCTTGAGCCAGCCCACCAGGTTGGGCGCGATGCCGCCGGTGACCATCAGGCCCACGCCGCCCTCGGCGCGCTCGCGGAAGTAGGCGGCGAGCTTGGGGAAGTCGCGCGCGTGGTCTTCCAGGCCGGTATGCATCGAGCCCATCAGCACCCGGTTGGGCAGGGTGCAGAAGCCGAGGTCCAGCGGTTGCAGCAGGTGCGGATAGGGCGAGGTGGTCATGGCGTGCTGGCACCGGCGGTGAAGCTCCGCACCTTGCCCGTATCGGCAGGCGCGGACAAGGGATGGGAAGGGCGGGTCATGCGGCGTCGGCGTCGCGATCCACCTGCATTTCCAGGTCGCGCAGGCTCAGGCGCTGGCCCGCCGTGTCGTGCAGGGCCAGCGTGTCGACGGCGTCGCCGGTGTGGCGGTTGACGAAGCGCACCGGGGCCTTGCCGCCATAGATCCAGCGGTCGCCCCATTGGGCGAGGGCGATCAGCACCGGGGCCAGGTCCTTGCCGCTTTCGGTCAGCCGGTATTCGATCTCGCGGGCGTCGTCCTTCGAGGGCCTGCGCTCGAGCACCCCGGCTTCCACAAGGTGCTTCAGCCGGGCGCTGAGCACGTTCTTGGCGATGCCCAGCTTGCGCTCGAAGTCGCCGAAGCGCCGGGCTCCGCGGAAACATTCGCGCAGGATCAGCAGGCTCCACCATTCGCCCACGCGCTCCAGGGCCTGGGCCATGGGGCAGGGCATGTCGGCGTAAGAGGTTCGCTTCATGGACCGAGTCTGCCGAAACCAGTTGCATGAAGCAACCTTGCGTGACAGGATGCTCTCGGTTTCATTAAGAAACCGAAAGGAGCCGCCGATGAACCCCACCGTCCTTCGTGCCCTGGGCCGCCTGGTCGGCCGTCCGTTTCCCGGCCTGGCTGCCAGCCTGGCGCGCTACCTCGCCGTGACGCCGCTCAACCGCAGCCGCCGCCCCGACCCCACCGGCGCCGAACCGGTCACCTTCCGGTTCGGCCTGGCCGGGCTGCGCTGGGGGCATCAGGGACCCCGGGTCCTGGCCCTGCACGGTTGGGAAGGCCGGGCCGCACAGTTCCGCGGCCTGGGAGAAACCTTGGCCGCCCGTGGCTTCCAGCTGATCGCACTGGATGCGCCGGCCCACGGCCGCTCCCCTGGTTCCCAGGCGGACCCGGTGGTCTTCGCCGACGCCCTGCAGGAGGTGGCGGCGGAGCTGGGTCCGCTGCATGCCGTGGTCGGCCACTCCATGGGCGGGGCATCCGCGCTTTATGCGCTCAGCCGCGGTCTGGATTCGGCCCGGAGCGTGGCCATCGCCGCTCCCGCGGGGCTGGCCGGCGTGCTGACCCGAATGAGCCGTGCCCTGGGCCTGCCGGAAGAGGCGCGGCGGCGATTCTTCGCAAAGATGACGCTGCGGACGGGCGTGGCGCCGGAGGCACTGGACATCGACCGCCTCGCGGACGGCCTGACCCAGCCGCTGCTGGTCGTGCACGACCGCGACGACGCGGTGATCCCGTTCGCCGATGCGCTGCGCATCACCCATGCGACCCGCGCCGAGCTGCACGAGACCCGTGGCCTGGGCCATCGCGACGTGTTGCGCGACCCGCAGGTGATCGAGCGGATCGTCGGCTTCCTGGACGCGCGCGCCGCCTGAGGGGCAGGGCGGCCGCCGCCGCGTGGAGTGTGCGTTTACCCCTGCGGTGCCCGGCGTTCCCCGCCGCGATCTGGCACCATGGAAACCACCACGCCACGCACGCACGGACCGCCCGCCCATGAGCCAGCCCGACCTCCGTTCCGCCAAGCGACCCGAGCCCGACCAGGCGATGGTCGACATCGCCAACTACATCACCGACTACTACATCGGTTCGTCCGAGGCCTACACCACGGCGCGCTACATGCTGCTGGACTCGCTGGCCTGCTCGATGCTCGCGATGCGGCATCCGGAATGCGTCAAGCACCTCGGGCCCCTGGTCCCCGGTGCCTCGATGGCCGGCGGCGCCCGCGTCCCGGGCACCTCCCACGAACTCGACCCGGCGCAGGCCGCCTACAACATCGGCGTGCAGGTCCGCTGGCTCGACTTCAACGACACCTGGCTGGCGGCCGAATGGGGCCACCCGTCCGACAACCTCGGCGCCATCCTGGCGGTCGGCGACTACCTGAGCCGCAAGGCCGAGCGTGAACACGGCAAGATGATCACGGTCCGCGACGTGCTGACCTGGGCGATCAAGGCCCACGAGATCCAGGGCGCCTATGCGCTGAAGAACAGCTTCAACAAGGCCGGGCTGGACCACGTCATCCTGGTGCGGCTGGCCTCCAGCGCCGTGGCCACCCACATGTTCGGCGGCAGCAAGGAAGAGATCATCAACGCCGTCAGCCACAGCTGGCTCGACGGCGGCGCGCTGCGCGCCTACCGCCATGCGCCCAATGCCGGTCCTCGCAAGAGCTGGGCCGCCGGCGACGCCTGCCGCCGGGCGGTCACCCATGCGCTCAACGCGGTGAAGGGCGTGGTCGGCTATCCGAGCGCGCTCACCGCCAAGACCTGGGGCTTCTACGACGTGCTGTTCAAGGGCAAGGAGTTCGAATTCGAGCGCCCCTTCGGCAGCTATGTGATGGAGAACGTGCTCTTCAAGATCAGCCACCCGGCCGAATTCCACGCCCAGACCGCGGTCGAGTGCGCGATGCAGCTCCACCCGAAGGTCGCCGGCAGGCTGGACCAGGTCGAGCGCATCGTGGTCGAGACCCAGGAGGCCGCCCTGCGCATCATCGACAAGACCGGCCCGCTGGCGAACTACGCCGACCGCGACCACTGCCTGCAGTACATGGTGGCGGTGCCGCTGATCCACGGCCGGCTGAACGCCGACGACTACGGGGACGCGGTCGCGGCCGACCCCCGCATCGACGCCCTCCGGGGACGGATGGAGGTCCGGGAGAACCCGCAGTTCACCAAGGACTACTTCGACCCGGAGAAGCGCTACATCGGCAACTCGGTCGAGGTTTTCTTCAAGGACGGCAGTTCGACCGGCAAGGTCTCCGTCGACTACCCCATCGGCCACCGTGAGCGCCGCGGCGAGGGCATCCCGGTGCTCCTGCAGAAGTTCGAGGCCGCGGTCCGGGGCCAGCTGCCCGCCCGCCGGGTGGAACAGATCCTGAACCTGACCAGCGACACCTCCCGCTTCGAGGCCACTCCGATCCACCGTTTTATCGATTTGTTCACGTTGTGAAGGGCAAGCTTGCCAACGCTGGTCGAACTTGTTAGATTCCCGTTAACCGGTATAGCTGCTGATCTCGTTTCATACGCGCGTCGCCGACCCTCGGCTTCGCAACCAGTGTGAAGTTCCCCCGTGAAAATGGAGCAAACCATGAAGAAGAATCTCCTGTGCTGCGCCCTGTTCGGCGCGATGGCCCTGGCGCAGTCCGCGTCGGCGCAAGATTTCGATGACCGCTGGTACATCAGCGGCGGCCTGGGCCAGAACTTCCAGGACAGCGACCGCGGTACCCGCAACGACATGTTCGGTACCCTCGGCCTCGGCAAGTTCATCTCCCCGAACTGGTCGATCGACGGCGAGCTGAACTACCAGAACCCGCAGTTCCCGGGCAACGACCTGCTCTTCAGCCAGTACGGCGCGTCGCTCGACGCCCGCTACCACTTCCTGCGCGAGGGCCGCAACTGGTGGCCGTACGTGCGCATGGGCCTGGGCGTGCAGAAGGCCGAGGAAGAGTTCAGCACCTTCCCGAGCCCGGCCTCGCCGGGCCAGCGCGAAGACACCATGATGGCTGCCAACCTCGGCGTCGGCCTGCAGGGTGACTACGACCGCGTCTCCGTGCGCGGCGAAATCGGCACCCGCGTCGCGTTCGACGACTCCAGCGTCGTCAGCCCGGACTCCGACCGCTTCACCGACCTGCTGGCCTCGTTCACCCTGCTGGTGAAGCTGGGCGACAAGGCCGCCGTGGTCGAGCCGGAGAAGGAAGAGCCGGTTCCGCAGCAGACCTGCGCCGACCTCGACGACGACGGTGACGGCGTCAACAACTGCGACGACAAGTGCCCGGGTTCGGCCGCTGGCCAGGCCATCGGTCCGGACGGTTGCCCGGTCCCGCTGACCATCGACCTGAAGGGCGTGAACTTCGACTTCGACAAGGACACCCTGCGTCCGGACGCCGAGGCCATCCTGGCCGAGGCCGTGTCGATCCTGCAGAAGTACCCGCAGCTGAAGGTTGAAGTGGCCGGCCACACCGACTCCGTCGGTACCGAGCAGTACAACCAGGGCCTGTCGGAGCGTCGTGCCGCCACGGTGTACAACTACCTCACCAGCAACGGCATCACTGCCGATCGCCTGGTGGGCCCGAACGGTTTCGGCGAGAGCCGTCCGATCGACACCAACGACACCGCCGAAGGCCGTGCGCGCAACCGCCGCACCGAGCTGAACGTGCAGAACTGATCCTTCAGTTCCACGGCAAGACCCGAAGCCCGGCCTCGTGCCGGGCTTCGTTTTTGTGACCCAGGTCTCACTATTCCGTTTGCCAGGGGAAGGGGCCGCGCCTAAGCTTCCGGCACCCCCCATCCCCCGGTGCACCATGATCCGACGCGCGCTCCTGTCTTCCCTGGCCCTTTCCGCGGTTTTCGCCGCCGCGCCGGCCATGGCCGCCCTGCCGGCCTGCAACACCGCGGCGCCGGCGCCGCTGCCGGCCTCGGTGCCCGCGCCGGAGATGAAGCACGGCGCGCCGGTGCCCGTGAGCTGCGTCAACGTCCAGGCCTTCGTCGAGCGTGCCCGCCGCCCCGCGGCCGCGGCGCCTTCCACGGCCGCGGCGACGCGCCCGGCGGCGGCCCCGGCCGCCCGCGCCGGAGCGCAGGGGGCCTACGTGCCCAAGACCCAGCACGACAACACGCCCTGGCGCTTCGACATGAACCAAAACGGTCGCCGCATGACCGCGGAGGAGTTCGACGCGTGGATGAAGGCCAAGGGCATCCGCGTGGCCACCGGCAAGCCGGGCGCGCAGGCGCCGGCCGCGGTGCCCGCCGCCGCGGTCAAAGTCGAGTGCAAGCCCTCGGCTAGCGTGCGTTGCTGAAGCGGTAGTGTGCGACGAGCCACTCGTCGCCGCCTGAATAGCCGAACAGCTCGGCGCAGGCCATCCAGAACATGCGCCAGCGCTGGAACCAGCGCGCCGCCTCGTCGGCTCCGTAGGCCTCGGTCAGCACGGCCATCACCTCTTCGCGGTGGTGGTCCTGGTTTTCCAGCCAATGGTTGGCGGTGCGTTCGTAGTGGGTGCCCGGCACCAGCCAGCGCTGTTCCAGCGTCAGGTCTTCCTGGAAATGCAGCAGGGTGTCGGCGGAAGGCATCAGGCCGCCGGTGAAGAAATAGCGGCCCATCCAGTTGTCGTCGCCTTCGGTCTCGAACGGGTACATCAGGTAGCGGTGCACGAAGATGTGCACGAACAGCTTTCCCTCCGGCTTCAGCCAGCGCGAGACCCGGCCCAGCAGGTGCCGGTAGTTGCGCATGTGCTCGAACATCTCGATCGACACGGCCCGGTCGAACTCGCCCTCCGGAAGCTCAAGCTGGTTGACGTCGCGGGTGATGATCTCGACGTTGCCCAGGCCGCGCCGCGCCGCCTGCGCCAGGATGTGCTCGCGCTGGGTGCGCGAGTTCGACACGCCGGTGATGCGCGCCTTCGGGAAACGTTCGGCCATCCACAGCGTCAGCGAGCCCCAGCCGCAGCCCAGCTCCAGGATACGCTGGCCGTCCGCCAGTTCGGCGCGTTCGCCGTACAGCGCCAGCATCGCCTCCTCGGCCTCGTCCAGGGTTTCGGTGCCGCTGGGGTAGTAGGCGCTGGAGTACTTGAGCCGGCGGCCCAGGCAGAGCTCGAAGAAGCGGGTCGGCACTTCGTAGTGCTGCTCGTTGGCGGCCGCGGTCTCGATCGCGATCGGGCTGCGCCGCAGTGCGTCCAGCAGCTCGCGAAAGCGTCGGTCGGCGGCGGCGACGTTGCGTGCGCCCTCCTGCGCCAGCCGCTGTGCGCAGAGGCGACGGATGCCGTACCGCGTCAGGAGATCGGGCACCAGGCCGCGCTCGCACAGGTCGATCAGGGACATTCAGGACTCCGGTATTTCAAGGGTTCCGGCGCGGGGGCCAGGGGAAGAAGGCGCTCACTTCGCGCTGGTAGCGGCGATAGTCCTCGCCGCGCGAGCGCAGGGACTGCGCTTCGGTCCAGGGGATGCCGCTGACGCGATAGAGGAAGGCGAACATCAGCACCGGACCGACGAGGCTGGCCCAGAACAGACCTCCGCCCAGGGCCACCAGCACGTAGCTGAACCAGTGCAGCCATTCGAAGAAATAATTGGGGTGCCGCGACCAGGCCCAAAGTCCCGCCCGGCAGGTGCGGCCGCGGTTGCCGGGATCGGCGCGGAAGGCCGCCAGTTGGCGGTCCGCCACTGCCTCGCCGGCCATGGACAGCAGCCAGACCACGGCGCCGGCCAGCATCCAGGGCCCGAACCCATCCTCGGGGTTGGATGCGGCCGCCACGAACGGAATCGAGAACAGCGCCACGACCACGGCCTGGAGCTGGAAGAAGAGGAAGAAGCGCAGCGGACTGCCCGACCAGGCGGCGCGCAGCGCCTGGTAGCGTCCGTCCTCTTCCTCGTTGAGCACGCGATGCAGCAGGTGCAGGCACAGCCGCGCGCCCCAGACGCTGCCGAACATGGCCACCAGCCCACGCGCCAGCGGCGAACCTTCGGCGGTCAAGCCGATGAACAGCGCCGCGACCGCCATCAGTCCGGCCCAGCCGACGTCCACGTAGCCGATATTGCGCACGCGCATGGCAAACACCCAAAGCGCCGCCATCGCGACCGCAGAACCGGCCCAGACCCAGAAAACGCTCAGCCAGGGATTCACGCCGCCGCCTTGGGAACCGCAGCGACCGGCCGGGTACGGGCCCAGAGCAGCCGCTCCAGCGCAAACAGCAGGGGCAGGGCCACGGCCCAGCCGGCCGCCAGCGCACCCAGCACCCAGGCCACCGGCGCGCCGAAACTCACGGCGTCGAACGCGCCTGCCGCCGTCCAGTAGGCCAGCGGGCCGCCGACCAGTCCGAACAGCGCGGCGGAGGCCGGGCGGTCACGCAGGAAGGCCATCGAATGATTGAGCGTCAGGGCGAAACCCGCCCACAGCGACCAGATCCAGACCGGGGCCAGCGACACCCAGGGCCGGGCCTCGGCATAGACCAGCCAGCCCGAGGCCGCGAAGGCGCTGTCCAGCAGGAATCCCAGCGGCAGCGCGACCACCAGCATGCGCAGGTCCGCGCCCCGCTTGCCGCCCCACGCCAGGGTGGCCGCGACGAAAACCGCCGCCGCCACCGGACCCGCCCAGGCCAGGCCGGCGCCGGCGCCGGCGATGCTCGCCAGCCAGACCGCCTGGAAGCCGACGACATTGCCCGCCATCTGCAGCAGCCGGTTCACCTCAGGTGGCCTCGGGCGCGGGCAGGTACTGGTCGCGGCGGTTGCCGGGCCGGGCGAACAGCAGGTGCACGTCGCCGATGGAACGCTCGATGAAGCCGCCCTCGCAGTAGCAGAGGTAGAACTCCCACATCCGGATGAAGCGCTCGTCGTAGCCCAGGGCCCGCACCGCCTCCAGCTGCGCCATGAAGCGCTGGCGCCAGTGGTGCAGGGTGAGCGCGTAGCTAGGGCCGATGTCCTCCAGGTTCACCAGGCGCAGGTCGCTGGCGCGCGCGCTGGACGCGGCGATCGCGCTGACGCAGGGAATGAAGCTGCCCGGGAAGATGTGCCGCTTGATGAAGTCCACCGAACGCAGCGCCTGCGCATAGCGGTGGTCCTCGATGGTGATGGCCTGGATCAGGGCCAGGCCCTCGGGTTTGAGCAGGCTGGCGCACTTGGCCAGGTAGGTGTCGAGGTACTGGTGGCCGATGGCTTCGATCATCTCGATCGACACCAGCTTGTCGTACTGGCCCTGCAGGTCGCGGTAGTCCTCCAGCAGCACGGTGATCCGGTCCGACAGCCCGGCCTCGGCGATGCGCGCGGTGGCCAGGGCGTGCTGTTCCTTCGAGATGGTGGTGGTGGTGACCCGGCAGCCGAAGTTGCGCGCGGCATACAGCGCCATGCCGCCCCAGCCGGTGCCGATCTCGACCAGGTGGTCGGATGGCTGCAGGTCGAGCTTGCGGCAGATGCGCTCGAGCTTGCGTCGCTGCGCCGCTTCCAGCGACTCGTCGGCATGGGCGAACACCGCCGACGAATACATCAGGTTCTCGTCCAGGAACAGCTTGAACAGTTCGTTGCCCAGGTCGTAGTGGGCGGCGATGTTGCGCCGGCTGCCGGTGCGGGTGTTGCGCTTGATCGCATGCAGCAGGCGCATCGCCCAGCCGCCGAGGCGGGCGGTGCCGGTTTCCATGGCGTCGAGCCGGTCGCGGTTGCGCACCAGCAGCCGCACCAGGGCCACCAGGTCGTCGCAGCGCCACAGGCCGTCCATGTAGGCCTCGCCGGCACCGACCGAGCCGTTGGCGGCGATGGCGCGGTAGAAGCCCGGGTCCAGTACGTCCATCTGGACGTGCAGCGTCGCATCGCCCGCGTCCTCTCCGACCGTGGCCTCGCCCAGGCCGTCGCGCACCGTCACCCGGCCGCCCTGCAGGCCGCCCAGCGTTGCCAGCAGGCGCTGCCGCAGCGCGCGGTCCAGCGTCCCGTAGCGGGCCGCTTCCTGCGCGGGATTGGCCAGGATGTCGGCGGGACTGCTCATCGGGAACTCCGGGGGTGTCGGTCGGGATGCGGGTGGAACGGGGCGCGCTTGAGCCAGAGCCGCGCCGCCTGCCAGTAGATGGCGGCCGCGACCTTGGCGGTGAGCAAGGGATACCGCGCCAGGCATGAAGCCAGCGTGTGCGCGTCCAGCGGACGGCGCTCCAGCACCAGGGTGGCGTCGAATTCGCGGGTCTCGCCGTCGAAGACGTCCATGTGCACGCGCAGCGACTCCCCCGGGGGCTGGAAGGCCCAGCGGTAGCGGCGCCGCATCGCCATGAAGGGCGAGACGTGGAAGGCCTTGTCGAAGCCCCAGTGCAGGGCGTCGCCGTGCGCCTGCGCGCGCTCGGCGGTCAGCAGGTAGGCGTGGCGCTCGTTCCAGGGGGTGTTGGTGATCTCGGCCAGGATCCAGTCCAGGGTTTCGCCGTCGGCCCGGAAGCCGTAGTAGAAGCTCACCGGGTTCATGGTCTTGCCGAAGTAGCGGCCGTGGGTGAGCAGGCGGATCGGGCCGTCCGGCCGGCGGCCGAGTTCCCTTTCCACGCGCTCGCGCACCGCGGTGTCCAGCGGCAGCGCCGGGTCGCCGAAATAGTCGCGGCGGCGGAACTGCGCCAGGTTGGGCCGGTCCACCGACCACAGCCAGCGGCCGGCGAACACCTGGTCCAGCTCGGCCAGGTCCAGGTAGAGCTGGAAGATCCGATAGCGGAAAGCGTGCGCGGTCGGGCCGAACCGGCGGTGCCGGACCCAACCTTCGTAGATGGCGGACCTCAGGGCCATTCGCAGCCCAGTCCGCGCGCCACCTCGATGCCGCTGCGCAGGCCGTCCTCGTGGAAACCGAAACCCCAATAGGCGCCGGCGTACCAGGTGCGGTTGACGCCGCTGATCTCGCCGCGCCGCGCCTGCGCCGCGACGCTGGCATGGGTGTAGACCGGGTGGTGGTAGCGCATGCGCGCGATCACCTTGGCCGGGTCGATGGCCTGGCTGCGGTTGAGCGTCACCACGAAGGGTTCGGGCGATTGCAGCGACTGCAGCAGGTTCATGCAGTAGCTCACCGTGCAGGGCGCGCCCGGTTCGGCCGGCACGTAGGCGCTCCAGGCCGCCCAGGCCTTGCGCCGGGTCGGCAGCAGGCGGGCGTCGGTGTGCAGAACGGTTTCGTTCTGCTGGTAGGGAATGGCGCCCAGCACCTCGCGCTCGGCGTCGCTGGGGTCGGCCAGCAGGGCCAGGGCCTGGTCGCTGTGGCAGGCCAGCACGACCTGGTCGAAATGTTCCTCGCCGGCGGCGGTGGCCACCCAGGCGCCGTCCGGGCCGCGCCGCACGCGCTGCACGGGCGACGACAGCCGCACCTGCACCGCCCAGTCGCGCGCCAGGGCCGCGATATAGCTCGACGAACCGCCGGTCACCACGCGCCAGGGCGGCCGCCCCTGCACCTGCAGCATGTGGTGGTTGTCCATGAAGCGCACCAGGTACTTCGCCGGAAAGCCCAGGATGCCCTCGGCCGGCGACGACCACAGGGCCGAGGCCATCGGGATCAGGTGGTCTTCGACGAACAGCGGCGAGTAGCGGTTTTCCCGCAGGTAATCGCCCAGCGACGGCCCGTCGCCGGCTTCGGCCAGCAGGGCCGGGGCCTCGCGGTAGAAGCGGAAGATGTCGCGCACCATGCCCCAGAAGCGCGGCGACACCAGGTTCCGGCGCTGGCAGAACAGGCCGTCCAGGTCGGTGGCGTTGTATTCCAGGCCACTGCGCGCGTCCTGCACCGAGAAGCTCATCGTGGTCGGCTGGGACGCGACGCCGAGTTCGTCGAACAGCCGCGACAGCAGCGGGTAGTTGTCGTGGTTGAAGACGATGAAACCGCTGTCCACGGCATAGTCGCGCCCCGCCTGGCGCACCGCGTGGGTATGCGTGTGCCCGCCCAGCCGGTCCTCGGATTCGAACAGCACCACCTCGTGCCGTTTCGACAGCCGCCACGCCGCGCCCATGCCGGCGATGCCGCTGCCCACCACCGCGATCTTCATGCCGGCTCCGGGCGCGCCTTGCGCAATGCCGGCGGTACCGGCTTGAGGTCGCTGACCAGGCCCAGCGCGGCCATCGTCCGCAGGCCCAGGTAGGTCAGGTCCAGCTCCCACCAGGCGAACCCCTGGCGCGCCGAGCCCGGGAAATGGTGGTGGTTGTTGTGCCAGCCCTCGCCGAAGGTCAGCAGGGCCAGCAGGGCGTTGTTGCGGCTGTCGTCGCGGGTGGCGAAGCGCCGGCTGCCCCAGCGGTGGGCCAGCGAGTTGATGGTCACCGTGACGTGGAACAGGACGACGGTGGAGACGAAAAATCCCCAGACCAGCAGCTGCGGCCCGCTGGTTCCCAGGGCCGGATGGGCCGACTCCAGCCAGGCGCCCAGGCCGTAGAGGCCGGCCGCCAGCAGCGTCGGCACCAGGATGTCGTAGCGGTCGAGCAGGCGCAGTTCGGGGAACTTCGCCAGGTCCTTGATTGCATCCAGGTCGGTCGCGAACGCGCGCCGGGTCAGGAACCAGCCCATGTGGCTGCGGAAGAAGCCGTGCCGCGGCGAATGGATGTCGCGCTCGGTGTCGGCATGGCGATGGTGGTGCCGATGGTGCGCCGCCCACCACAGCGGTCCCCGCTGAACCGACGCCGCTCCCAGCACCGCGAACGCGAACTGCACCGGCCGCGAGGTCTTGAAGGCCTTGTGGGAGAAATACCGGTGGTAGAACCCGGTGATCGCGAACATGCGCGCCGCGTACAGCACCACCGCGGTCCACAGCGCGAACCAGGAGAAGCCCACCCAGAACACCCCCAGGCAGGCCAGGTGCAGGCCGATGAAGGGCAGCACGCGCAGCCAGTCGATGCGGTCCGGGTCGCCGTCGCCGGCGGGCGCGGCGCTGGTGTCGAACCACAGCAGGGCCGCGCGCAGCGCACGGCGCCAGGCGGGCAGGGGCGTGGGGGTTTCGAGGTCAGGCATGCGCGTATGGTCGATTTCCAGCGGTGATGGACCGGTGAACCGGCGCCGCGCGGCCGGCCGCGACCGCGCCACAGTAGCGGTGTTTGCTA
The DNA here is from genome assembly GCA_965650505.1 of uncultured Arenimonas sp. GTDB lineage: Bacteria > Pseudomonadota > Gammaproteobacteria > Xanthomonadales > Xanthomonadaceae > Arenimonas. The sequence continues at coordinate 2,083 of CBFGOZ010000014.1, read as the reverse complement.
CGCATGCGCCATGCTTCGCGGATGCAGAAAAACAGGCCAGGCCCGGACGCGGGCGCCCCCCGCCACGGTGTCGCCCGGGTGCTGTCGAAGCAGGGGCTGTGTTCGCGCACCCAGGCCGCCGCGTGGGTGCGGGAGGGGCGGGTGGCGGTCAACGGTCGCGTCGTGCGCGATCCGGAGCATCCGGTCCGCGCCGACCGCGACCGGCTGGCGCTGGACGGACGCGAGCTCGCCGCCGCGGAGCGTGTCTACCTGGCGCTCAACAAGCCCCGCGGCCTGGTGACCACGGCCAGCGACGAGCGCGGCCGCGCCACGGTCTATGCCTGCCTGGACGGTGCGGGCCTGCCCTGGCTGGCGCCGGTCGGCCGCCTGGACCAGGCCAGCGAGGGTCTGCTGCTGATGAGCAACGACCCGGCCTGGGCCGCCGGCATCACCGATCCCGGCCGCGGCCCGCTCAAGACCTACCACGTGCAGGTCGACGCGATCCCCGACGCCGGCCTGCTGGCCCGGCTGGAAAGCGGCGTCATCGACGCCGGCGAACCGCTGGCGGCCCATTCCGCCCGCCTGCTGCGCAGCGGAACCCGCAATGCCTGGCTGGAGATCGTGCTCGACGAGGGCCGCAACCGGCAGATCCGCCGCCTGCTGGCGGCCCACGGCCTGGCCGTGCTGCGGCTGGTGCGGGTCGCGATCGGTCCGGTGGTCCTGGGCGAACTGGGCAAGGGCCAGTGGCGCCGGTTGGATTCCGCCGAGGTGGCGGCCTTGGGCCCGCCGACGGGCTGAGCGGATTCAGCCGCGCTCGACGAAGACGACGTGGTAGTGCTCGTCGTGCCGCACCCAGGCGTCGCGGCGCGAGAAGCGCACCTGGTCGCGCAGCCTGGCGCCACCCGGGCTGGCGAACAGCGCCGGCTGCAGCCGCGGATCGAAGATCACCACGTCGATGGCCAGGCCGTGACGGCGCGCGGCCGCGTGCAGCGCCTGCAGGTGCGCGGCCATGGCTGGGTAGTCGATCCGGTAGCCGGGCATGCGGCCGCGGGCGTCGAACTCAAGGTCGTAGCCAAAACGGTTGAGCGCGTGGGTGGGCACGGCGTGGGGCTGGCCCCGGGCGTCGCGCACCGGCACGAAGAAGTCCACGGCCATGCCGTTCTGGTGCGTGCGATGCGGCGCGAAACGGCCGCCGCCGGGCCAGCCGGTCTCGCCGTACACGTAGGTGACGTCCGCCTGCGCCAGCGCCAGCTTCCCGTACGCCTCGAGCACCGCGTCGCGCACCTTGTGGTGCACCGCGTTGCGGCCGAGCAGTGTGCCCAGGTCGGAATAGGCGCGGAAGTTCTCGCCCCGGCTGGGCAGGCGCTTGCCGTGCAGCAGCTCGCCGCGCGCCGGCGTGCCGAGGCTGCGGCTGGGCTGCGGGCTTTCCAGCGCGATCGCCACCGAATTGCCGAAGCGCAGCACCAGCACGAGGCCGAGCAGGGCCGCGCCGGCCAGCCAGGGGCCGCGCCGCCATGGGGTGGAAGGAATCATCAGGCCGGGATGACGCCGAGTTCGCGGCCGACCTTGGTGAACGCGGCGATGGCGCGGTCCAGGTGTTCGCGCGTGTGCGCCGCCGACATCTGGGTGCGGATGCGGGCCTGGCCCTTGGGCACCACCGGGAAGAAGAAGCCGATCGCATAGATGCCCTCCTCAAGCAGGCGGGCCGCGAACTTCTGCGCCAGCGGCGCGTCGTACAGCATCACCGGGCAGATCGGGTGCACGCCGGGTTTCAGGTCGAAACCCGCGGCGGTCATCTTCTCGCGGAAATAGCGGGTGTTTTCGGCCAGGCGCTCGCGCAGGTCGCCGGCCGCGGCCAGCATGTCGAACACCTTGGTGCCCGCGGCGACCACGTGCGGCGGCAGCGAGTTCGAGAACAGGTAGGGGCGCGAGCGCTGGCGCAGCAGCTCGATCACTTCGCGCCGGCCGGTGGTGAAGCCGCCGAGCGCGCCGCCGAGGGCCTTGCCCAGGGTGCCGGTGAAGATGTCGATCCGGTCCATCACGCCCTTGACCTCGGCGCTGCCGCGGCCGGTGGCGCCCAGGAAGCCGGTGGCGTGGCATTCGT
>CBFGOZ010000013.1:0-20682 GCA_965650505.1 uncultured Arenimonas sp. | reverse complement strand
GCCTGATGCTGATGTCGCTGCTGGGCCTGCTGGCGCTGCGCTGGGTGCCGATGCCGCCCGCCGCGCGCTGGACGCTGGCGGCGGCGGGCGGCATCGGCCTGCTGCATCTGCTGGCGTTGATGTCGGGGCAGGGCACCTACGGCGGCATCCGGCATGCGCTGCCGATCGTGGTGCTGCTGGCGCTGCCGGCCGGCGCCCTGGTCGCCGCAGCCTGGGCGCAGCCGCGCCGCGCGCTGAAGGCCGCGGCGCTGGTGCCGCTGGCGGCCACGCTGGTGATGACGGTGCGCGAGCCGCGCGTCTGGGAATACCACAACGAACTGGCCGGCGGCAGCAGCGGGGCCTATCGCCTGTTCGGCAACGAGGGCATCGACCTGGGCCAGCGCTGGCCCGAGATCCGCGCCTTCCACGACGCCGTGATCGCGCCCGAAGGCGCCACGCTCTACTCCGACTACTGGTTCATGGAGGAACAGGCCATCGCCGCGCGCAGCAACTACCGGCGCAAGGTCGACAGCATCGACGACACCAACGTGGACGGCGTCTACGAGGGCTATTTCCTCTACGGCATGCACATGACCCTGCCCTGGCCGGACTGGGGCTGGGACCCGGCGGTGAACCTCAAGGGCCTGGAGATGGTGCAGCGCCTGGGCTACGTGGCGGTCTACAAGGGCCGGCGCCAGGATCCGCAGGGCCGGGCCAGCGACGTCTACCAGAAGGTGCTCGAACACCTGTACAAGCAGGGCGGCGGCCGCGACGAGGTGGTGGCGGCGCGGTTGGACGAGGCGCTGGACCAGTTGCCTTACCACGTCGGCGCCGCGATCGAGCTGGGCAATGCGCACCTGCGCCTGGGCGACGTCCAGGCCGCAGCGGCCGCCTACCGCCGTCCGCTGCAGCAGCAGAAGATGCCGGTCGAGCCGCTGGTGAAATCGCAGATCGACGCCCAGCTCGAACGGCTCGCCCGGCCGGGCATCACCGCCGCCGAGGTCAAGCCACTGCGCAATCCGTGGATGGAATGAGCCGGCGCAGCGGCATCTGCTAGTGTCCGCGGTGGGCGATGCGGCCGGGGGGATCGCATGAACACGTCGACGCAAGTGCAGGCCCTGCAGTGGTTCGAGCGGGCGCTTTCGCAGCCGATTTCGCAGCGCGCCGCGTGGCTGGCGGGGCAGGACCTGGCTCCCGGACTGCGCGATCACGTCCAGCGCCTTCTCGACCAGGACGCCGCCGGCGGCGTGCCGCCGGAGGCCACCGCCGTGCTGCCGGGCGCCGGGTCGCCGGCGTCCCGGGCTGACACCGCGACGCCCGAAGCGCTGCCCCCCGAATTCCCCAAGGTCGGCGATCGCCTGGGCAACTACGAACTGCTCAGGCCGCTGGAGGCCGGCGGCATGGGCGTCGTGTACCTGGGCCGCCGCGCCGACGACGTCTACGACCAGCAGGTGGCGATCAAGCTGGTGCGGCCGGTGCACCTGCTGGCCGCGGCGGAGTTCCGCCGCCAGCTGATCACGCGCTTCGAGGACGAGCGCTCGATCCTGGCCCGCATGAACCATCCGAACGTGGCGCGCATCCTCGACGGCGGCAGCACGGCCGGGGGCATCCCCTATCTGGTGATGGAGTTCGTCGACGGCATCGCGCTCACCGACTACTGCCGGCAGAACAAACTGGACGTCCGGGCCCGGCTGAAGCTGTTCCGCAAGGTCTGCGACGGCGTCCAGGAAGCGCACCGCCACCTGATCGTCCACCGCGACCTCAAGCCCGACAACATCCTGGTCGGGAGCAATGGCGAGCCGCGCCTGCTCGACTTCGGCATCGCCAAGATCCTGGAGCAGGAGCCGCTGGCACCGGACGGCAAGCGCCAGACCTCGCTGAGTGCGATGACCCCGGCCTATGCCAGCCCGGAACAGGTGCGGGAACAGGCGCTGACCACCAGTTCCGACGTCTATTCGCTGGGCGTGATGCTGTACCAGCTGCTGGCGGGAGTGCGTCCCTACGAGCTGGCGGGCCTGCGCCCCGCGGAGGCCGAGCGGCTGGTCTGCGACACCGCGGTCGAGCCCATGCACCGCATGCTGGCGAAGGCGCCGCTCACCGACACCGAGCGCCGGCAGCGCCGCGCGCAACTCACGCCCGACGTCGAGCGCATCGTCGCCAAGGCCATGCACAAGGAGGCCGCGCGCCGCTATGGCTCGGCGCAGGAGCTGGCTGACGACATCCAGCGCTACCTGGCCGGGCAGCCGGTCCAGGCGCATCCGGACTCCAGGCTCTATCGCGTCGGAAAGTTCGTGCGGCGCCACCGCATCGGCGTGCTGGCGGCGGTGCTGGCGACGATCGCCATACTGGGCGCCACCGGCGCCGCGTTCTGGCAGGCCAGGGTGGCGCGGCAGGCGGCCAGCGACATGGCCGAGGTCAACCGCTTCCTGCTCGACGTGCTCAAGTACTCCGACCCCTACAGCGCGGGTGGCGAGGTGACGCTGGGCGAAGCGGTGGACGCGGCGGTGGTGCACCTGGACCGACGCTTCCCGGACCGGCCGGAGATCTCCTCGGGCATCCGCCATGTCCTGGGCTACAGCCAGTCCAGCCGCAACCGACTCGAGGCCGCGGACGAACAGTTGGGCAAGGCGCTGGAGGAATCCACCCGTGCGTTCGGCGCGAACGACCGCCGCACGCTGGAGATCCGCGAGGGCATCGCCCAGGTCCGGATCGCGCAGGGGCGGTTGGACGAGGCGGAGCAGGGCCTGCTGACGCTCCGCGACGACCTGCGCACCAGCGGCCAGCAGGCCGATGCGCTGCATTTCCTGGTGCTCAACAACCTGGGGCAGTTGTACATGCAGCAGGAGCGCTACGCCGAGGCGCGCGCCTTCCTTCGTGAAGCCGAGATGCAGCCGGTCCCGGCGGAAGGAACGCTGGCGCCGGATTCACGCGCGGTGCTGGTGTCGAACCTGGCCTACGTGGCGCACAGCCTGGGGGAACTCGAAGAAGCCGGCCGGCTGTTCGCGCAGGCCGAGGCCATGCACCGCGCGGCGAATCCGCGCGGCAGCGCCGAGCTCGCGTCCCTGCTCAACAACCGCGCCTTCCTGCTCGACGACCTGGAGAAGCCGGACGAGGCCTACGCGCTGCGCAAGCAGTCGCTGGCGATGCGCGAGGCCGTGCTGGGCGGCGCGCATCCGGCCCTGGTGCGTCCGCTGATGGACCTGGCCCAGAGTGCGCTGATGCGCGGCGAGGCGGACCAGGGCCTGCAGCTGGCCACGCGGGCGGTGGAGGTGGCGACCAAGGCGTGGCCCCAGCCCAGCGCCGACACCGTGTTCGCGATGGGCATCCAGGCCGGCGCCCTGATCAACAACCGGCGTTTCCTCGAGGCCGGCGAGGTGGTCACCCGTGCCGAAGCCGACCTGGCCAGGCTGCCGGACGCGCCCGATTACATCGTCCAGGGGCTGGGTTACGTGCGCGACGGCCTGTGCAAACGGCCCCGCGATCCGCCCGTGCCGAGCTGCGCGGGCATCGTGCCTACCGAGCCGCCCCTGCCCTGAGCCGGCGCGCCGTTCAGCGCTCGCCGTACCAGTAGCGGCGGGCGAACTCGGGCAGTGCGCCGGGATGGCGCAGCAGCGCCCAGCCGACCCGCGGCATCCGGGTGAAGTAGTGCCAGTCGCCGTGGCGGTCGAACTTGCGGGTGGAAGTGACCGTGCGCACGCCGCGCAGCCGGCGCAGTCGCTGGCCGCGCGGACGGCCCAGGCGGCGCAGCCGCAGCATCAGGTCCACGTCCTCGGCGACGGCACGGTTTTCGTCGTAACCGCCCAGCTGCAGGAAATCCGCGCGGCGCAGGAAGACCAGGCCGGTGTCGAATCCGGTCAGCCACACCACCGGCAGCGCGAACGCGACGGTAAGCGCGATGCCGGGCGACCAGCGCTCCATCGTCACGCCGCTGGCGCCGCCGAGCGCGCGCGGGTCGCGCATCGTGGCGTCCACCGCCAGCAGCACGTCCGGGTGCAGCAGGCTGTCGGCGTCGACGAAGGCGATCAGTTCGCCGGTGGCCAGCGCCGCGCCGCCGTTGCGCACCGAGGCGATGCGCCGCGGCTCGACCCGCGCCAGCCGGCAGCCGCGCGCGAGCGCGATCTCGGCGGTGCCGTCGCGCGAGCCGTTGTCGGCGACGATGACCTCGATGCCGGCCGGATCATGTCCGGCCTGCGCCCAGCGCGCCCGCGCGGCGTCCAGGCTGTCGAGCAGCCGCGGCAGGCGTTCGGCCTCGTTCCAGGCCGGGATGACCAGGGAGATCCGTGGCGTGGCGCGGTCAGTGGGCTCCATGGCCGGCAGTCTGCGCCGCGGCGGGGCGACGCCGCGTGAACCGCCGGGTGATGTCCTCCATCGCCGCGAAGGCCGCCGGGATCACCACCAGGCTCAACACGGTGGAGGTGATAAGGCCGCCGATCACGGCCACCGCCATCGGCTGGCGGAAGGCGGCGTCCGCGCCGAAGCCCAGGGCGATCGGCAGCATGCCGGCGATCATCGCGATCGAGGTCATGATCACCGGGCGGGCGCGCTTGCGGCAGGCGTCCACCAGGGCGTCGTGCATGTCCAGGCCGTTCTGGTCCTCGGCGATCACCGCGTAGTCCACCAGCAGGATCGAGTTCTTGGTGGCGATGCCGATCAGCATCAGCAGGCCGATCAGCGCCGGCAGCGACAGCAGGGTGCCGGTGAGCAGCATCAGGCCGAAGGCGCCGCCGGCCGACAGCGGCACCGCCATCAGGATGATCAGCGGGTGGCTGGCGTGGTTGAACAACAGCAACAGCACTGCGTAGACGCAGAACAGGCCGGCGGCCATCGCCAGCGCGAAGCCCACGAACAGCTCGACGAAGATCTCGGCGTCGCCGTAGGGCTGGGTGCGCACGCCCGGCGGCAGGTTCTTCAGCGTCGGCAGCTCGTTCACCTCGTTCATCACGTCGCCCAGCGGGCGGCCGCTGAGTTCGGCGGTGAAGGTGATCTGGCGTTCGCGGCCCAGGCGGTTGATCACCGACGGGCCGCTGCCGCTGCGGATCTGCGCCACCGCCGACAGCGGCACCGTGCCGCCGTTGGCGCTGGGCACGCGCATCAGCGACAGCAGGGCCTCGTCCGACAGCGATTCCTCGGCCATGCGCACGCGGATCGGCACCTGGCGGTCGGCCAGGTTGAGCTTGGCCAGGCGCTGGCGGTAGTCGCCGCTGGTGGCGATGCGCGCGGCCTCGGCGATGTCCACGGTGGAGACGCCGAGGTCGGCGGCGCGGCGGGCGTCCGGCACGATCACCAGCTCGGGGCGCAGCAGCGAGGCGGTCGAGCTGATCGTGCCCAGGCCCTGGATGGTGCGCAGCTCGCGGTCCAGCGACTGCGCCGCCGAATACAGCGTGCGCGGGTCGTTGCCGGCCAGCACCACCTGCATCTGTTCGCCCGGTTCGCTGCTGATGAAGCGCTGGCGCACGCCGGGGATGGCCTGCAGGCGTTCGCGCACCTCGCGCTCCAGTTCCTTCTGCGAACGGTCGCGCCCGTCCTCCAGGCCCCAGTCCAGCACCATCACCACCTTGCGCACGTCGGCGATGCCGCTGACGTTGGGGTCGCCGAAGTCCACCACGCCGCCGACGGTGGCATAGGCCTGCTTCAGCTCCGGGATGTCCTTGATCAGGGCGCGGGCGCGCTCGGCGACGTCCACGGTCTGCTGCAGGCGCGCGCCGGGCGGCAGCTCCAGGCTCAGGTTGCTGCGGCCGAGGTCCGAACCCGGGATGAAGGTGGCCGGGATCATCGCGGCGATGCCCAGCGAACCGACGAACATCAGGAAGGCCGCGGCCAGGGTGAGGTAGCGGTGCGCCAGGGCCCATTCCACCCAGCCCAGGTACCAGCGCATCACCGCGCCGTCCTTTTGCTCCGGATGCGGCTTGGCCTTGAGCTGGTAGGCCGCCATCATCGGCGTCAGCAGGCGCGCGACCATCAGCGAGAACAGCACCGCGGTCGCCGCGGTCCAGCCGAACTCGAGGAAGAACTTGCCGGCCACGCCCGGCATGAAGGCCACCGGCACGAACACGGCGGCCAGCGTCGCCGAGGTCGCGATCACCGCCAGGCCGATCTCGTCGGCGGCGTCGGTGGCGGCCTGCTTCGGCGTCTTGCCCATGCCCAGGTGGCGGTCGATGTTCTCGACCTCGACGATGGCATCGTCCACCAGGATGCCGACCACCACGGCCAGCGCCAGCAGGGTCACCATGTTCAGGCTGAAGTCGAACAGCCACATCACGCCGAAGGTCGGGATGATCGACAGCGGCAGCGCCACCGCCGAGATCCAGGTCGCGCGCCAGTCGCGCAGGAAGAACCAGACCACGATCACCGCCAGCAGCGCGCCTTCCCAGAGCATCGTCATCGACGAGGTGTAGGAGGCCTGCACTTCCTGCACCGCCGAGAACACCGGGGTGATCTTCACGCCCGGATGCTCGGCCTCGAGCCGGCGCACCGCCGCTTCGACGCCGGCGCCGACTTCGATCTCGCTGCTGCCGCGGGTGCGGGTGATCGCGAAGGCGACCACCGGCTTGCCGTCGAGCAGGGCCACCTGGCGGCGTTCCTCGTGGCCGTCGCCGACCTCGGCCAGGGCCGACAGCGGTACCTGGCGCCCGTCCGGCAGGCGGATCGGGAAGGCGCGCAGGTCCTGCGCGCTGCCGACCGTGCCGACCGCGCGGATGGCCTGCTCGCCGCTGCCCCAGGTCGCGCGGCCGCCGGAGCGTTCGAGCTGGCTCGCGGCCAGCTGCTGCGACACCTGGCCGGCCGTCAGCCCATAGGCCTGCAGCACGCCGGGGCGCAGGTCCACCTGCACCTCGCGGTCGACGCCGCCGGCGCGCGTCACCTGGCCGACGCCGCGCACGCCGAACATCGCCTTGGTGACGTCGTTGTCGACGAACCAGCTCAGCTCGTCCTCGGCCATCGCGTCCGAGGCCACCGCGTAGGTGACCAGGGTGCCGCCGACCACGTCGATCTTGGCGACGATCGGCTCTTCCACGTCCTGCGGCAGGTCGGTGCGCACGCGCGTCACCGCATCGCGCACTTCGTCCAGGGCCTCGTTGAGGTCCTTGCCGATGCGGAATTCGACGAAGGTGGTGGAGCTGCCCTCGACCACCGTCGACACCAGGTTCTTGATGCCCGGCAGGGTGGCGATGGAGTCCTCGACCTTGCGCGTCACCTCGGTCTCCAGCTGCGCCGGCGTCGCCGACGGCTGCACCACGGTGACGGTGATGCCCGGGAAGGCGATGTCGGGGAAACGCGAGACGGCAAGCTGCTGGAAGCCGACCAGGCCGACGATGCCAAGCAGCAGGAAGGCGAGGATGGCCGGCAGCGGCCGGTTGATGGACCAGGCGGAGAAGTTCATGCGCTCAACCCGCGTCGGCGTCGGCGGCCACCACGCGCACGCGGTCGCCGTCGGTCAGGAAGGGCGCGCCCTGCACGACCACGCGCTCGTCGGCCTGCAGGCCGTCGCGGACCTCGACCACGCCGTCGGCGCGTGCGCCCAGCTGCACCCGGCGCTGCGACACGATGTCGTTTTCGCCCAGCACGAACAGGTAGCGGTAGCCGTCGCGTTCGACGATGGCCTGCTCGGGCACGGTGCGCGCCGCGCGTGCGGCCAGCACCAGGTCGCCGCTGGCGTACATGCCGGCGCGCAGTGCGCCCGGTTCGGGCAGGTCGGCGTAGACGGTGCCGGTGCGGCTTTCGGCGCTGAGCGCCGGGGCCACCGCGCGCACGGTGCCGGAGACCTTGCCGCCGTCCGGCCCCTGCAGTTCGACCGCGGTGCCCGGCGCGATGCGGATCAGGTCGGCTTCGGGCAGCTCGGCGCGCCATTCCAGCCGGCCGGCGCGGATCAGCCGCAGCATCTCGGCCGCGGCCACGGCCACCTGGCCCGGCTGCACGCTGCGCGCCGAGATCACGCCGTCGTCGGGCGCGCGCAGCGTCGCGAAGCCCAGGCGCAGGCGGGCGTTCTCGAGCTGGGCCTGGGCGGTGTTGCGCTGGGCCTGGGCGGTGAGTTCACCGGCGATCAGCTGGTCAGCCTCGCTGGCGGCGACCAGCTGCTCCTGCTTCAGCCGTTCGCCGCGGCGGGCATTGGCGGCGGCGACCGTCAGGTTGGCCTCGGCCTGGGCCAGCGCCGCCTGCGCCTGGCGCAGCTCCATCTCCAGGCTGCGGGTGTCGAGCCGCAGCAGGGGCTGGCCCTTGCGGACGACGTCGCCGACTTCGACCAGCACCTCGGCCACGCGCTGGCCGCTGAGCTCGACGCCCAGCGACATCTCCTCCCAGGCGGCGATCGATCCCGCGGCGGTGATCCGCTGCGGCAGGTCCTGCTGCTGCGGCAGCGCGACGGAGACGGTGAGGCTGGCGGGTGGCGCGGCGGGAGCGGCGGGTTCTTCGGAGCAGGCGATCAGGAGCAGGCAGGACAGGGCAAGCAGGCTGCGGAAGCGGGGCATCGGGAGTTCGCCGTGGGGTGCGAGGCGCACATTGTCGCAGACGCCCTGCCCAAGGGGCGTGTGCGGCGAGTGTCCGGTGGGCTAGTCTTAAGCCGTTTTTCAGGGGCGCTTGCCCGGAGACCCGAAGTGACCCAAGACACCGCCCTGATGCCGCCGCCGTCCGACCTCGCCCGGGAGCTTCCGGCGCTCGACACCCAGTCGGCGCTGGACCGCCTGCAGGCGCTGGCGCCGGCCCAGGTGGCGCAGCTGCTGGCCGGCCTGCCGCCGGCACAGGCCAATGTGCTGCTGGCGGCGATGCCGCCCGAACGGCGCGGCGCGATCATGGCGATGGCGCCGGCCGGCACCGACTGGTCCGACAGCCAGCGTTACGACGAGGGCACCGTCGGCCGCCTGATCGAGGACCCGCCGGCGGTCTTCCCGTCGGCCACCACGGTGGCCGAGGCGGTGGAGGCGCTGCGCGAAGTGGTGAAGAAGCGGCTGGTCACCTACCTGTGGGTGGTGGACGGGGCGCAGAAGCTGCAGGGCGTGGTGGCCTTCCGCGACCTGCTGTATGCGGAGCGCGACCGCCGGCTCGACGAGATCATGATCCGCGCGCCGTTCTTCCTGCGCCCGCGCATGGACCTGGTGGACGCGATGCGCGAGGTGGTCACGCGCCACTACCCGGTGTATCCGGTCTGCGAGGACGACGGCCGCCTGGTCGGCCAGGTGCGCGGCCAGGTGCTGTTCGAGCAGCAGGCCTTCGAGATCTCGGCGCAGGCCGGCGCGATGGTCGGCGTGGACACCGAGGAGCGGCTGGCGACGCCGCTGTGGCGCAGCTTCAAGTTCCGCAATCCCTGGCTGCTGATCAACCTGCTGACGGTGTTCGTGGCGGCGGCGGTGGTGGGTTATTTCGAGGACACCATCAACAAGGTGGTGGTGCTGGCGGTGTTCCTGCCGGTGCTGGGCGGGCAGAGCGGCAACCTGGGCTGCCAGGCGCTGGCGGTGATGCTGCGCGGCATGACCCTGGGCGAACTGCGCTCCACGCGCATCGCCGCCATCGTCGGCAAGGAGGGCCTGCTGGGCCTGCTCAACGGCCTGGTCACCGGCGCCATCGCGGGCGCGGCCATGTACTGGGTGGTGTCGCGCGACGGCGGTACCGACGGCCTGGTGCTGGGCCTGATCACGATGGCGGCGATGGCCTTCAGCTGCATGATCGCCGGCCTGTCGGGCGCGACCATCCCGCTGATCCTCAAGCGCCTGGGCGCCGACCCGGCGACCGCCTCCAGCATCTTCCTGACCACCATGACCGACGTGGTCAGCATGGGCAGTTTCCTGGGCCTGGTGACCTGGCTGGTGGTCTGATTCCTGTACTGCCCGGTACATGGTGCAGTGCAACGTGCAAGCGTTCCGGCACCGGGCCACGATGCCAGCGCTTCCGACGTGGGGGAGGGAGCTGAAAGCCCGCAGCTGCATCGCGCTGCGGGCTTTCTTTTTTTCCGGCGCGGCCGATGTGGTCAGGGCATGAAGAAGCACGACTTCAACGAACTGCTGTTCGGCACCCGCAAGCCTGCCGGTGTCGTCAAGCTGACCTACGTTTGTTTTTTCCTGATGCTGCTGCTGTGCGCACACGGCATCTGGGTGGACGTCGTGCCCGTGGAATGGCTGGCCGGTCCGGTGGGCATGGGCCTGGCGCTGCTTGTCGGCTTCGTCGTATCGGCGGCGCTGTTCGCGGCGGGCCAGATCAATGGAACGGCGACGACCGCCGCCAACCCTGCGTCGGCAGCGATCATGGCCATCGGCGCCACCGTGCTGCTGGGTGCGATGGCCTATCCCGTCATCGCCAAGAGCCTGCCCTGGGCGCATGCCGCGGCCTTCGGCGAGCTCCACCACATCGATGCGCTGATGCGGAACGAGGCGAGCTTCAGGAAGCGATCCTGCGATCACCGGCTGCACGGCGGGCCGCTTTACGTGCTGATGGGCCAGCATCTGTGCACCTCGGCCGCTTTCCACCGACGCCACCCGGAACCCATGCTCCGGGTGCGCCTGCACGGACAGCGCAGCGCCCTGGGATTCCGGATCACCCACTTCGAGGTGATCGAGGCGCCGTCGCCCGGCCAGTGACACAATCCCGCCATGCCGCCCTACGCGTCGCCTGATCCCGCGCTGACCGCCCTGGTCGAACGTGCGCTCGCGCGCCTTTCGGAGCGTGCGCCATCGGCGCTGTCCGATCCGCTGCGGCGCGAAGCGCTGGCGAAGCTGGCCCGGTGCAGCGACTTCGCCATCGACACCCTGTGCCGGCAGCCCGAACTGCTGGAGTCACTCGACGGTCCGCCGGCACCGCTGGCGCTCGAGCCCGGCCAGGAGGCCGACTGGCCGGCGCGCTTGCGGCGCTGGCGCGCGGCCGAATCGACGCGCCTGGTCTGGCGCGATCTGCGCGGGCTCGACGACGTCGACGCCACGCTCGCCGGCAGCAGCCGCATCGCCGACCAGGCCCTGCAGGCGGGTGTGGCGGCGCTGTCGGCCTCGCTGGCGGAACGCCACGGCGTGGTTCGCAACGCGGCCGGCGAGCCGCAGTCGCTGGTGGTGTTCGGCCTGGGGAAGCTGGGCGGAGGCGAGCTCAACTTCAGTTCCGACGTGGACCTGGTCTACGCCTTCCCCGAACACGGCGAGAGCGATGGCGCCCGCGGGCTCGACGCCGAGGCCTGGTTCACGCGCCTGGGCCAGCGGCTGGCCCAGCTGCTGGGCGACGTCACCGCCGACGGCTTCTGCCATCGCGTGGACCTGCGCCTGCGGCCCTTCGGCGCCAGCGGCCGGCTGGCGCTGAGCTTCGGCGCGATGGAGCAGTACTACCAGCGCGAGGGCCGCGACTGGGAGCGTTACGCCTGGGTCAAGGCGCGGCCCGTGGCCGGCGACATCGCCGCGGGCGAGCGCCTGCTCGAGACACTGCGGCCCTTCGTGTACCGGCGCTACCTCGACTACAGCGCGCTCGACGGTCTGCGCGAGATGAAGGCGCTGATCGCCGCCGAAGTGCAGCGCCGCGAACTGGCCGAGGATCTGAAGCTGGGGCCGGGCGGCATCCGAGAGGTCGAGTTCCTGGTGCAGGCGCTGCAGCTGATCCGCGCCGGCCGCGAACCGGCGCTGCGGCATCGCTCGCTGCTGCCGGCGCTGTCCGCGCTGGCGGCCGCAGGACACATCGCCGGCAGCACGGCCGAGCGCCTGGCGGCGGCGTACCGCTTCCTGCGCCGGCTCGAGAACCGGGTGCAGATGATCGGCGACCAGCAGGTGCACGCGCTGCCGGACGATCCGCTGGCGCGGCGCCGCATCGCGCTGGCGCTGGATTTTCCCGACGAAGCGGCGATGTTCTCCGCGCTGGATGCGCACCGCAGCGTGGTGGCCGAGGAGTTCTCGGGCCTGCTGGAGGCGCGCCGCCGCCGCCGCGGCCACGCCGGCGCGATCGAGCAGTACTGGCGCGCCCTGCCCGACGGTGGCGACGCCGCGGTGCTCGCCGACGCCGGCTTCACCGACGCCGCCGGCCAGGACGCCGCGCTGCGCGACTTCGCGCGCACGCCGGCGGTGCGCGCACTGTCCGCCCGCGGCCGCCAGCGGCTGGACAACGTGCTGCCGCAGCTGGTGGAGGCCGCCGCGCGCAGCCAGGCCCCGGACGCCTCGCTGCCGCGCGGCCTGGCCCTGCTGCAGGCGATCACGCGACGCACCAGCTATCTCGCGCTGCTGGAAGAACAGCCGGCGGCCCTGGCACGCCTGGCCGACGTCACCGCGCGCAGCGCCCTGCTGTCCGAACGCCTGGCCGCACATCCACTGCTGCTGGACGAACTGCTCGACTCGCGCGCCGCCGGCCCCGTGCCGGAAGAACCGGAGTTCGACGCGCTGGTCGCCGACGCGCTGGCGCCGCTGGCGCCGGGCGACACCGAGGCCGCGCTGAACGCCTTGAACGAGCTGCGCCAGGCGATCGGCTTCCGGATCGCGCTGGCGACCCTGGGACAGCGCCTGCCGCCGGTGGACGCCGCGCGCCGGCTGGCGGCGCTGGCGCAATCACTGCTGGCGGCGACCCTGGCCCTGGCCGAGGCCGACATCGCCGCCGCGCACGGCCGCGTGCCGGGCGCCGGACTGGCGGTGCTGGGCTACGGCAGCCTGGGCGGGCACGAACTGGGTTTCGGCTCCGACCTGGACCTGGTCTTCCTGCACGACGCCGCGCCCGACGCCACCTCGGACGGTGCACGACCGCTCGACGCGGGCCGCTATTTCGCGCGCCTGGCCCAGCGCCTGGTCAGCCTGCTCGGCTCCGTCACCGGCGCCGGCAAGCTCTATGAGATCGACGTGCGCCTGCGTCCCGACGGGGCCAAGGGCATGCTGGTGTCGAGTCTGGAAAGTTTCGCCGACTACCAGCACCTGCGCGCCTGGACCTGGGAGCGCCAGGCCCTGGTGCGGGCGCGGCCGATCGCCGGCGCGGCTGCGGTGGCCGCGGCCTTCGAGGCCATCCGCGCACGCACGCTGGTGGCGCCGCGCGAAGCGCAGGCCATCCGCGAGGACGTGCGGGCGATGCGCCGGCGCATGCGCGCCGAACTCGACCGCAGCCATGCCCTGCGCTTCGACCTCAAGCAGGGCGAGGGCGGCCTGGTGGACCTGGAGTTCCTGCTGCAGGCGCTGGTGCTGCAGCACGCGGGCGCATCGCCGCGGCTGCTGGCGCCGCGCGACACGCCGGGGCTGCTGCGGGCGCTGGGACAGGCCGGCGTGCTGGCGCAGGCCACCGTGGACGCCCTGCTGCAGGCCCATGCGCTGATGCTGGGTCTCGGCCTGGACTGCACCCTCGACCAGCGGCCGCGGCTGGTGCCCCCCGATCCCGCGCTCGATGCCGCGCGCGCCGTGATCCGGGCGGCCTGCGCCGGGATGGACCTGGCATTTCTGGACGCGGATCAAAGCGGATGAACACGGATTGACGCGGATCGAGTGAGAACTGCAGAACAACCCCGGGCGAAACCTGCGCATTCCCCAAGTTTGATCTGCTCTTATCCGCGTTTATCCGCGTCTAAAAACCAAGCCTTTCGCGCACCAGCGCCGCGACGCGGGCGGTTTCGCGCAGCGGCTCGACCGGGAAGGACTCCGGATGCCGGCCCTGGGCGCGGATGCGGCCGCGGCGCAGCAGCTCGTCAAGGTAGGCGCGGACCCGGCCGGTGGCGCGCCCGGGTTCGGCCACGTAGACCGGGACCTCGGTGGCGCAGGCTTCCGAGACCATGTTCACCGAGTCCGGCGACACCACGAAGCGGTCGGCCCAGGCCAGCGCGCCGGCATAGGGATTTTCGCCGTCCACGGGGCCGAACCAGCGCAGGCCGGGCGTGTCGGCCCAGTAGCTGCGCGCCAGCACCGCGATCAGGTCGGGCGTGCGCCGCGAACCGAGCACGATCAGGCTGCCGCCCTCGGTCGCCAGCCAGTGCTCCAGCTTGGCCGCCATCACCTCGAAGGCGCCGCGGTCGAAGCGCACCGCCGGCGTGGGCCCGCCCAGCAGCACCACGGTGCGCGGCGCCGGCAGGGCCGCGAACTGGGCGAACTGCGCGCGTGCGTCGGCCAGCCAGCTGCCGTCGACCGGGTGCAGGCTGCCGCAGAGCGTGATGACGTTGGCGCCCGTCTGGCCGTCGTGTTCGGGCGCGACCACGAGGTCCCACAGCGAGGGGTCCAGGCGCGGATGCAGGACCTGCACCACCCGGCTGCCGCGCTCGCGAAGCTGGCGGGTCGCCAGCGCGGCGCGGCGTCCGCAGCCGATGGCCAGGGCCGGCGGCGCGGCCAGCGAGGCCGCGAAATCCGCCCCGAAGGCCGCGCGATCCCGCGGCAGCCGTCGCGGCGCCAGCCACGACCAGGGCGGGCGCGCCTTCAGCAGGAACTCGGCCGGCCCGGGAGACAGCGCCGTCGCCAGCGCGCGGGCCTGCTGCCGGTGGCCGGCGGCGCCGTCGTGCAGGAACCAGCAGGAAGCGGGGGGGGCGGCCATCCCGCGCAGGGTAGCCGGAACAGCAGCGGCACCGCGAGGCCGCGGTGCCACTGCCGGCCGATCAGTCGCCGACGAAGCGGGTGCCGACGTTGATCGTGGCGCCGTCGACCAGGCGCGACTGGCCGCGGATGCCCAGGCTGATGGTGATCGGGCGACGGAAGAAACGGGTCGCCTGCGCCGGGGTCAGGCCATAGGTACCGACCAGGCTTTCCTTGCTGACTAGGCCGCCGATGCACATGCGGGTGCCGGTGATGGTTTCGAACTCGAAATCGCCGGGCGCCATCTGCGACGACAGGTTGATCGAGGTCAGCGCCAGTTCCAGCGCGCCGCCGAAGGGCAGGCCGGTGGTCGGGTCGATCAGGGCGGGGTCGTTCAGCACTTCGCTCTGGATGCGGTAGACGGGGGTCACGCGCAGCTGGAAGACCGAGCTGGACGCGGTGGTGTTGGCCGCGCTGTAGCTGACGATCGGCGTCTGCCAGTGGCAGATCAGGGTCTCGGTGCTGCGGCCGGGCAGGGTGACGCTGTCGAGATTTCCCAGGTTGAAGGTGGTGACGGCGGGGGCCGGGTTGACCTCGATGCAGTTCAGGGGCGCGGGGTCGCCCGGCGCCGGCGTGCAGGTGTCGAGCAGCTGCACGAAGCCGGAGGCCAGGCCCAGCCATTTCACGTTCTTGCCGAAGCTGCCGGCATCGCCGACCTCCTCGATGGTGACGGCGGCGGGCGCGAGCACGGGATCGGGCTTGGCGGCGAGGGCGGGGGCGGCCAGGCCGGTGGCCAGCAGGGCCAGGAACAGGGACGAACGGTTCATGCGGAACTCCGTTGCGGGGGGCGGCGCGCCGGTCGGCGGGCCGGGACGCGCCGGCGAAGGGCGCGTTCGCATGGAATTCACGGGGGCAGGGGCCCGATCCGGTCGTCGCAACGATACGTTTTGCTGGTCGGGCTGTCGGCGACACCCCGGCTGCCTAAACTGGCCCGCACCCAGGATCCGCGCCCCGGCCCGGTCCTTCCGCCGCCGGCGCTGCGACGCCACCCGACCCGTCCGCCGCAGGGCCGACACCCACCCGGAGCCCACCCATGTTCAAGCGCCTTGCCCTCGCCAGCCTGCTCGCCCTCGCCACCTTCGGCGCCCAGGCCGCCGACACCTACACCATCGACCCCACCCATACCCAGGTGGAGTTCACCTACAGCCACTTTGGCTTCTCCAACATCACCGGCCGCTTCGACGCCATCGAAAGCGAATTCCTGTTCGATCCCGCGGACCCGACCCAGTCGTCGGTGAAGGTCACCATCCCGGTGGCGAGCATCAGCACCGGCGTCGAGAAGCTGGACACGCACCTGCTGAGCGCCGACTTCTTCGACGCGGAGAAGTACCCCACCGCCACCTTCGTCAGCACCGGCGTCACCGCGGCGGGCGAGGGGCAGCTGAAGGTCGCCGGCGACCTGACCATCCACGGCATCACTCGCCCGGTCGTTCTGGACGTGACCGTCAACAAGGTCGGCGAACATCCGATGGCCAAGACCCCGGCCGCCGGCTTCGACGCCCGCACCGTCATCAAGCGCAGCGATTTCGGCGTCGGCGGCTACGCGCCGGCGGTCAGCGACGAAGTGACCATCGAGATCACGGTCGAATCGCGGCTGGCCAAGCAGTAAGCCCCGGCCGCCCGGCGCCCCAGGCGCCGGGCGGCCCGCCTTCCGGCTGCCGGCAGGGTGTAAAATGCCCGCCGTCTCCCGAGGAATCCCCGCCATGTCGCGAACCGACACCGCCACCGGCCGCGCGCCCGCCAATGCCGAGCGCCGCTACGAGGTCCACCGCGCCGACTTGCCGCTGTCCTGCCCGACCCCGGCCATGGCGCTGTGGAACTCGCACCCGCGCGTCTACCTGCCGGTGGAGGCCACCGGCAGCGCCACCTGCCCCTACTGCGGCGCCACCTACGTCCTGAAGGACTGAGCGGCGGGCCGGGCCTTGCGCCGCCTGACCGTCGTCCAGCTGCTGCCGGCGCTGCACAGCGGCGGCGTCGAACGCTCCACCCTAGAGATCGCCGCGGCCCTGGTCGCCGCCGGGCATCGTTCGGTCGTGATCTCGGCGGGAGGCCGGCTCGAACCGTCCCTGGTCGCGGGCGGCAGCGAACACATCCGCCTCGACATCGGCCGCAAGTCGCTGCGCGCCTTCGCGACGATGCGCCGACTGCGCGCCGAGCTGGCGAGGCTGCGGCCGGACATCGTGCACGCGCGCTCGCGGCTGCCGGCCTGGCTGGGCTGGTTCGCCCTGCGCGGGCTGGCGGCGCCGCGGCCGCACTTCGTCACCACCGTGCACGGGCTCAATTCGCCCGGCCGCTACAGCGGCATCATGCGCCGCGGCGAGCGGGTGGTCTGCGTTTCCGACACCGTGCGCGATTACGTGCTCCGGCACTGGCCCGACACCGACCCGGTGCGACTGGCGGTGGTGCCGCGCGGCATCGATCCGGCGCAGTTCCCGCGCGGCGTGCCAGCGACCCTGGCCTGGCGCGAGACGTTCGCGGCGGAGCTGCCGGAACTGCAGGGCGGGCGCCTGCTGCTGCTGCCCGGCCGCGGCACCCGGCTCAAGGGCCACGCCGACGCGCTGCGGCTGCTTGCTGCGCTGCGTGCCGGCGGCGAGGACGCGCGCCTGTGGCTGCTGGGCGCACGCGAACCCGGCCGCGAAACCTACGTGGCGGAGCTCGAGCAGCTGGCGGAGACCCTCGGGGTGCGCGCCGTCACCGCCATCAGCCCGCCGCGCGCCGACGTGCGCGAGGCCTATGCGGTGTCCGACCTGGTGCTGCAGCTGTCGAACAAGCCCGAGGCCTTCGGCCGCACCGTGGTCGAGGCGCTGTCGGTCGGCCGCCCGGTGCTGGGCTGGGATCACGGCGGGGTCGGCGAGCTGCTGCGTGCGCTGTATCCGGCCGGGGCCGTGCGGCTGGGCGACCAGGACGCACTGGCGGGTGCCGCCCGCGCCCTGCTTGCCGCGCCGCCGCCGATGCCGGTTACCATCCCCTACACCCTGTCGGCCATGCAGTCCGCCACGCTGGAAATCTATGAACGCCTCGCCGCCGACTGACGTCAGCCTGCGCTGGGCACCCGGGTGGGTGCTGGCGTTCGTGGCGCTGTGGCCGCTGCCTGGCCCGGCCGAGACGATGCTGTCGCTGGGCGCGATCCTGGTGCTGGGCGCACTGGCGCTGCGGCGTTTCCGCGGCGGCACCGCCCTGCTCAGCCACGAGGCCTGGGCGCTGACGACCGTGCTCTTCCTCAGCTACTGGCTGCCGGAGCTGATCTCGTCCCCGGATGCCGTGAACCCGCGGCGCGCGCTGCGCGAATCGCTGCTGGACCTGCGCTACCTGCCCTTCCTGTGGCTGGTGGCGATCGCGGTGGCGGGCGAGCGCGCCCGCCGCATCACCTTCGGCGGCCTGGGTGTGATCGTCGCCGCCTGGACCCTGGATGCGATCGTGCAGGCCGTCGCCGGGACCAGTCCGCTGTTCTTCGCGCTCGACTCGCTGAAGCGGCTGGTCAGCGACCACGGCCTGTGTTCGGCGCAGGACATCGCGAAGCTGGATCGCCTCAGCGGCGTGCTGGGCCCCTGCAACCTCAAGCTGGGCCTGGTGCTCGCCAGCCTGTCGCCCTTCCTGCTCTACGGCGCGGCGCGGCGCTTCGGCGCGATCGGCTGGTACCTGTCCGCGGCGGCGGTCGGCCTGGTGGTGCTGATGGCCGGCGCGCGCGCCGCCTGGCTCACCTATGCCCTGGTGCTGGTGTTCAGCGGCTGGCGCCTGCTGGGCTGGAAGCGCCTGGGCCTGACCTTCGCGTTCGGCGCGGTGGCGCTGGTGGTCCTGGGCCTGGGCTCGCCGCAGGTGCGCGAGCGGCTGGAGCGCACCACCCAGGCGGTGACCGACGGCAGCGAGGGCGTGGACATCGCGCTGTCAGGGCGCATGCGGATCTGGTCGGCGGCCTGGTGCATGGTCGAACGCAATCCGATCAACGGCGTCGGTGCGCGCGGGTTCCGCACCGCCTTCCCGGCCTGCGATCCCAATCCCGGCGTGGAGGGCGAGTGGGGCAAGGGCTCGGCCTTCCATGCCCACCAGATCGTGCTCGAGGTGATGAGCGAAACCGGCATCATCGGCCTGCTGCTCTGGCTGTCGGGCGTGGCGATGGCCTGGCGGGCCTGGCGCTTCGCGACGGACGCCGCGCGCGACCGGGCCCGGCCGGCGATGCTGGCGCTGGCGGTCACGGTTTTCCCGCTCAACACCCACCTGGCCTTCTATTCCAGCTTCTGGGGCGGGCTGACCCTGCTGCTGGCGGCGCTGTTTGCCGGCAGCCTGCTGGCAGGTGGATCCGCCGCGGCGCCGGCCGCGTCGCGCGACTGAAATGGCGGCGCGCTGTTTTTTCCTTTGGCCGCTGGACCTGGGCGCGCGCGGGGTGGCGCGGCTGCCGCAGCCGGCCCTGCTGTTCCTGGGTCGGGCCCTGGCCTGGCTCTGCTGGCCGCTGCTGGCCTCGCGCCGGCGCATCGCCGGCATCAACATCGCGCTGTGTTTCCCGGCGCTGGATGCCGCCGCGCAGCGGCGCCTGCGCGACGCCAGCATCGTCAACACCGTGATCGGCGCGCTGGAGCTGGTGCGCGCGTGGTTCGCGCCGTCGCACCGGCTGGCGGGGCTGGCGCGGATCGAGGGCCTCGAGCACCTGCACGAGGCGTTGGCCCGCGGCCAGGGCGTGCTGCTGATGTGCGGCCATTTCACCCACACCGAGCTGGCGGTGCGCCTGCTGTCGGAGGCAATGGGGCGCCAGGTGCGCGTGGTCGTGCGCCGGCACAACAACGCCTGCCTGGAGGCCTGGTTCGACCGCGGCCGCGCTTCGGTGTACGGGCCGACCATCGGCAAGAAGGACGTGCGCGCCCTGCTGCGCAACCTGATGGACGGGCAGCCGGTGGTCTATTCCGCCGACCAGAACTTCACGTACCAGAACGCCTTCGTTCCCTTCTTCGGCGTGCCGGCGGCGACGCTCACCGCCACGCCCGACCTGGTCAAGCGCGGGCGTGCGGTGCTGCTGCCGTTCTGGTACCGGCGCGATCCCGACGGGCGCTACCGGATACGGATCGAACCGACCTGGGCCGGCTGGCCCAGCGGCGACCCGGCGGCGGATGCCGCACGCTACATGGCCGAACTGGAAGCCGTGGTGCGCGAATGTCCCGAGCAGTACCTCTGGGCGCATCGCCGCTTCAAGACGCGACCTCCGGGCGAAGCGCCGGTCTACTGACTCAGTCGTAGCGGCGGCGGCTGCCGTCGGGCTGGCGCTTGAAGCGCTGGTGCAGCCACAGGTACTGCTCGGGGCGGCGGCGGATCAGGCCTTCCAGCGTCGCCATGATGCGGGCCGTGTCGGCGGTGGCGTCGCGGGTGGGGAAGTCCGCCAGCGCCGGCAGCACCTCGATGCGGTAGCGGCCGTCGTCCAGCCGCTCGTGGAAGAGCGGCAGCACCGCCGCGTTGCCGAGCCGCGCCAGTTGGTGCGTGGACGTCAGGCTGTAGGCGGGCTGGCCGAAGAAGGGCACGAACACGCTTTCCCCGCGCCGCGTCTCCTGGTCGGGCGCGAACCACAGCACGCCGCCCTGCTTGAGATGGCGCACCGCCGGCCGCAGCTCGTCGCGGGCGAACATGGCGCGGGCATGGCGCAGGCGCCCGCGCTTGACCGCCCATTCCATCGCCGGCTCCTCGTGCGGCCGGTACATCGCGCCCAGGGCCACGTGCTGGCACAGCAGGCGCAGGCAGACTTCCAGCGTGGTGAAGTGTGCCGACACCAGGATCACGCCGCGGCCCCCCGCCTGCGCCGCGCGCAGGTGTTCGAGCCCGGTGATCTCGAAGCCGCGGTCCACCGGCGCCAGCCGGCCCCACCACGCGCGCAGGAACTCGAACAGGCCCAGGCCCAGGGATTCGAAGTTGGCGCACAGCAGCCGGCGCCGCGCGGCCTCGTCGAGTTCGGGGAAACAGAGGGCGAGGTTGGCGTCGGCCACGCGCCGCCGGCCGCCGGCGACGCGCATCAGCGCGCGGCCCAGCACCGGTCCCGCGGCGCGCTGCAGCCACCAGGGCCAACGCGCCACGGTCCAGCCCAGGCCGACCAGCAGCCAGGTCGGCCAGGTGCGCGGGGACAGCGGGGGCGGCGGCAGGGTTCCGGACATGCCGCGTCATTCTAGCCGGCGCCGCCGCGGCGGGAGCTCGGGTATCCTTCGCCCATGCATCTCACCTTCGGGCAGCGGTTGATGTTGGGCCTGTATTC
>CBFGOZ010000012.1:0-21102 GCA_965650505.1 uncultured Arenimonas sp. | reverse complement strand
GGACTGAACAGGTCGTAGGGCAGGGTTTCCCAGTCGGCGAAATGCAGCACCGGCAGGTCGCCGGCGAGCACGCGCAGGTCGTGTTCCAGCGACTGGGCGCCGTGGCTGTCGCGGGTAACGGCCAGCACCAGGCCGTCGTGGCAACGCGCGGCCTCGGCCAGGCCCAGGGCCAGCGCGCTGGCGCTGTGCGGCGCGCGCCACAGGGCGCGCTGCTGGCCGGCCTTGGGTCTCGGCGCGGAGGGGAGGAGGGGGCGGGTCATGGGGCCGCGGAGTTTACCGCAGCCGCCGTGCCCACCGGTTCATCGCCGGGGTAATCGTTTCACCGGCGCCAGGTCCAGCGTGACGCGCAGCAGGTTCGGCGATTCCGGGCTCATTTCGCGCTGGAAGCCCATGGCCTGGGCCAGGGCGATCATGCCGGTGTTCTCGTCCATCACATCGCCCCAGATGCGGCGGATGCCGTGCGCCTCGGCCCATTCCACCAGCCGGCGCATCAGGGCCAGGCCCAGGCCCTGGCCGGACACGAAATGCGAGACCAGGATCGCGAACTCCGCGCTGTCGCAGCCCGGGTCGCGGTTGAGCCGCGCCAGCGCGCCGACCAGGGCCTCGCCGGGCGGCAGCGGTTCGGCGGCCACCACCGCGAAGGACTCGCCGGGACGGGGGTGCACCAGGGTCTCGAGATAATCGGGGGCGAGCGCCTTCACCGGATGCAGGTATCGGCGCCGCACCTCGTCCTCGGTCAGCAGCTCGAAGGCGCCGGCGATCGGGCCGGCATCTGCGGGCTGCACTGGTCGCAGCCAGAGCTCGCGGCCGTCGGGCAGGCGCAGCACCTCGGTGCGCTCCGGGCGCAGCGAGGGCCGGGACGGACTGCGGCGGTTCGGTTTCATGGCGTGGAGGGTGTCAGCTTGCGGCTGGGAGCATGCTCTAATCTGACGCGGAAACGTTCATAAATCAGACACAGCGAGGCGGCCGGCATGGACGAGGCATCGTTGCGCAAGCTCTGCGCCGGCTGGCCCGGCGTGACGGCCGGGATCAAGTGGCAGGACGACCTGATCTTCATGGTCGCCGGCAAGATGTTCTGCGGTCTGTGCGTGCACGGTGCGCACAAGGGCAAGTTCGCGCTCAAGGTCGAGGCGGAACGTTTCCTGGAGTTCACCGACCGTCCCGGCGTCGTGCCGGCGCCCTACATGGCGCGTGCCCACTGGATCGCCATGGACGACCCTTCGGTGTTGCCCAAGGCCGAACTGCAGGCACTGGTGCGGCGCGCCTACGAGCTGGTGCGCGAAAAACTTCCCCGGAAGCTGCAGCGGGAACTGGCAGATGGCTGAGGCCGGGGCGCCGACGTTCGCCCAGGCACTGCGCTTCTGGTGGCTGCTGGGTTGGATCAGCTTCGGCGGACCGGCGGGCCAGATCGCGGTGATGCATGCCGAGCTGGTCGAACGCCGGCGCTGGATCGACGAAGCGACCTTCCTGCACGCGCTCAACTACTGCATGTTGCTGCCCGGGCCGGAGGCGATGCAGCTGGCCACCTACCTGGGCTGGCGCCTGCACGGGGTGCGCGGCGGGCTGGTCGCGGGCGCGCTGTTCGTGCTGCCGGCCACCGTGCTGCTGGCCATGCTGTCCTGGGCCTGGCTGCGTTTCGGCCTGCTGCCGGTGGTGGCGGGCATCAGCCTGGGCCTGTCGGCTGCGGTCCTGGCGCTGCTGGCGCAGGCCGTCTGGCGGCTGGGGCAGCGGGTATTGCGGCGGACCTTTCCGAAGCTGCTGGCGGCGCTGGCCCTGGCGGGGCTGGCGGCTGGCCTCGGGTTTCCCTGGGTGCTTGCGCTGGCGGCCCTGCTGGGGGTCGCCGCGGGACGGTTCGCGCCGCAGTGGCTGGCCACCGCCGCCGACCATGCCGCGCCGGCGACGATCCGCGCGGCGCACCCGCGACGGCATCCGGGCCGGGCACTGGCCCTGGCGGCCGGTCTGGTATTCGCCTGGTGGCTGCCGCTGCTGGCGCTGCGCGTGGCCCTGGGGCCCGACAGCACGGCCTGGACCCAGGCGGTGTTCTTCAGCCAGGCGGCCCTGGTCACCTTCGGCGGCGCCTATGCGGTGCTTCCCTATGTCGCTCAGCAGGCGGTCGAGCACTACGGCTGGCTGACGGCGGCGCAGATGATGGTCGGCCTGGGCCTGGCCGAGACCACGCCCGGTCCGCTGATCATCGTGCTTGAATTCGTGGGCTTCGTCGGCGGCTGGCAGCATCCGGACCTCGGCTCGCCGCTGGCCTCGGCCTTGCTCGGCGCGGCGGTGACGGCGTGGGCGACCTTCCTGCCCAGTTTCCTGTTCGTGCTGCCGGCCGCCCCCTGGATCGAGGGGCTGCGCCAACGGCCCCTGCTGTCGGCGGCGATCACCGCCATCAGTGCCGCCGTGGTCGGCGTGATCATCAGCCTCGGACTCTGGTTCGGGCTGCACCTGTTCGCTGGTCGCAGCCTCGCCGATGCCGTCTTCGTCACGGCGGTCGCGGCATTGTCCTGGCTGGCCCTGGCCCGCGGCCGCTGGCACGTGCTCGCGGTGGTGCTGGCGGCGGCGACCAGCGGTGCGGCCTGGGGCGCGTTTGCGGCCTGAGCGCGCGGTTGTCGCCCCGGGGGGCGTGGGCTAGGCTGGCCCGGGGAATCGCGCAGGGGAAGACCGGATGGCGGGAACGGGCGGCGCAAGACGGGGGTTCGGCGCGCCGCTGCTGATTGCCCTGGCCTTGGCTGCGGCACCCGCCTTCGGCGCGCCGGGCGCGCCGAAGGCGCAGGCTCAGGCTCAGGATGTGCGCGCCGACACGGTCGAGCGCGATCCGCTCGAAACCCGCGCCCTGCTCGAACCCGAGGCCGTGCTGCGGGACATCGGCCCGGCCATCCGCAACGCCCGCATCGCCGGCGACAACCGGCGCTTGGCCTTGCTTTACCTGGCCCAGGCCAACGCCTGCCGGGTGGTCGCCGACTGGAACTGCCAGCGTGAAGCCGGTCTACAGGCGCGCGCCGAAGCGCGCCTGGCCGGCGCGCCACAGCTGGAAGCGCGTGGACTGATCGCCGAAAGCCGCGCCCGCATCGCGATGCAGGACTACACCCGCGGCGAACGGCTGCTGGGCGAGGCGGAAGTGCTGCTGAAGGCGGCGCCGCAGCCGGAGCTGCTGGCCGACGTCTTCCTGGCCTATTCCTCGATGAGTTATTCGCTGGGCAAACACGCGCTGGCCGAGCAGTACGCCCGGCGGGGCCTGGCCCTGCTGGCCGAAGGCGAGGGGCTGACGATCCAGGCGCGGCTGCAGCGCAACCTGGCGCGGGCGTTGTCGCAGGCCGGCCGCATCGACGAAGCCGCGGCGGCGCTGGCCGAGGCGACCCGGCTGGCCGAGCGCCTGTCCGATCCCAAGCTCGGCGCGGAGCTGTACCTGGAGGCGGCCCGGCTGGCACGCATCGCCGGCGACCAGGCCACCCAGCGCAGCAACGGCGGGCGCATCCTGCAGCTCGCCGAGCGCCTGAAGAATTCGCAGCTGGCGGGACTGGGGCATGAAGTGCTGGGCTTGGCGGCCGCGGACGCCGGCGACGGCGACACGGCGCTGCGCGAACTGCGGGCGGCGCAACAATCCTTCCGTTCGCTGGAGCTGGTCAGCGACGAGCTGCGCGTGCTGCGCGAACTGGTCGGTTTCCTGCTGCGCGAGCGGCCCGCCAGCCCCGAGCTGCCGCCGCTGTTCGAGCGTTTCCTGGTCCTGGACAACACCCTGGCCCAGAACGAACGCGCCCAGGCCGCCGACGATTTCGACGCGCGCCTGAAGTACGCCGAGCGCGAGAACGAGCTGCTGCGCCTGCAGGCCGAAACCACGCTGGCGCGCGAGCGCGAGCAGGCGCTGGCGCAAAGCAACCGTTTCAGCCGGACCTTGATGGCACTGGGCATCCTGACCCTGGGCGTGCTGGCCGCGTTCTTCGTCGTCCAGCGCCGCAGCAACAAGCGCCTGCGCGGGGTGCTGGCCCGGCTGGGCGAAAGCGAGCTGCAGTACCGGACCCTGGCCGACAACTCCAGCGACCTGGTCGTGAGGATGATGCTGGATGGCCGCCGGCGGTATGTCTCGCCCTCCACCCGCGAGCTGCTCGGCTTCGAGCCGGAAGAGCTGATGCAGCCGCGCTGGGAGCTGGTGCATCCGGACGACCGCGAACGGCTGCGCCAGGCGCTGGACGCGCTGGCCCGCGACGGCGGGTCGGCGATGGTCGTCTACCGCGCCCAGCATCGCCACGGCCACTACGTCTGGATCGAGGCGCTGGTGCGCCGGGTCACCGGGCCGGAGGGCGCGCCGGAGATCCTGTTCACCGGCCGCGACGTCTCCACCCGCGTGCGCGCCGAACAGGCGCTGGCGGCGATCCAGTCGCGGCTGCGGGCGGTCACCGACAACATCCCGGCGATGATCGCCCACATCGACACCCAGGAGCGATACACCTTCGCCAACGGCCACAGCGGCCGCATCCTGTCGACCGACCCCGAGGCGGTGATCGGGCGCACGGTGCGGGAGGTGCGGGGCGAGGCGATCTACAGCGAGATCAAGGGCCACATCGCCGCCGCGCTGCGCGGCGAGCGCGTGACCTTCGAAGGCCAGGCCCAGGTCGGCGGCCAGACCTACCACTACCAGACCAGCTACGTTCCCGACCTGTCGCCCGACGGCAAGGTGCAGGGCTTCTTCTCCTTCATCTTCGACATCACCCAGCTCAAGACCGCGGAGCGGGAGCTGGAGCGCCAGGCGCGCATCGACGGCCTGACCGGCGTCACCAACCGCCGCTATTTCGACGAGCGCCTGGCCTCGGGCGTCGCCCGCGGCCGGCGCGTGGGCGCGCCGATCGCGCTGCTCTACCTGGACGTCGACCGGTTCAAGGCAATCAACGACGGCCACGGCCACGCCGCCGGCGACCTGGTGCTGAAGGAGTTCGCGCGGCGGCTGAAGTCGAACGTGCGCGAAGGCGACCTGGTGGCGCGCATCGGCGGCGACGAGTTCGTGGTGCTGGTGGAGGGCGCCGAGTCCCTGGCCGGGGTGCAGGCGCTGGCGGCCAAGCTGCTGCAGGCGATCGCCGTGCCCTTCGAGCTTGCGGACGGCGTGATGCTGGCCGTGGCCGGCAGCATCGGGCTCGCCTACAGCCGCCGTTCGGTGAACGCCGACCGCCTGCTGGCGGCGGCCGACCAGGCCCTGTACCAAGCCAAGGACGCCGGCCGCGCCACCTGGCGTGCGGTCGAGATCGACTGACGCGTCCGGGTTGCGCGACGCGCGGGCATGGGCTCAACTGCCGACATGGACCTGCGCGAACGTTTCCAGACCCACGTCGTCGAGAACCAGCCGCCGCCGCTGGCGCCCTACGACGCCTTCGCCGGCGACCTGCCGCTGCGCGAGGCGCTGGCGCGGGAGGGCGGCGACTGGGCCCGCGCCGAGGTCGCCGCCTACGGCCGCCTGGCCGGCGGCGAGCTGATGATGCTGGGCCGGCTGGCGAACGAGAACCGTCCGAAGCTGGTCGCCTACGACCGCTTCGGCCACCGCATCGACGACGTCGAGTTCCACCCGGCCTACCACCAGCTGATGGACACGGCGGTCCGCCATGGCGTGCCGGGGTTCGCCTGGCGCCACGCCGACCGGCCCGGCGCGCACGTGGCGCGCGCGGCCCTGATGTTCCTGCACAACCAGGCCGACCAGGGCAGCAGCTGCCCGCTGACGATGACCTATGCCTGCGTGCCGGCGCTGCGGCACGAGCCCTCGCTGGCGTCCCATTGGCTGCCGCGCATCACCGCGCCGCACTATGATCCGCGCCACGTGCCGGCCTGGGAAAAGACCGGCAACACCATCGGCATGGGCATGACCGAGAAGCAGGGTGGCTCCGACGTGCGCGCCAACAGCACGCACGCCCATCCGGTCGCTGGCGCGGAGGGTCTGTACGAGCTGGTCGGGCACAAGTGGTTCTTCTCGGCGCCGATGTGCGACGCCTTCCTGGTGCTGGCCCAGGCGCGCGGCGGCCTGAGCTGCTTCCTGCTGCCGCGTTTCGCACCGGGCGGCGGCCACAACGCCATCCGCATCCAGCGGCTGAAGGACAAGCTGGGCGACTGGAGCAACGCCAGCGCCGAGGTGGAATTCCAGGGCGCCCTGGCCTGGCGGGTCGGCGAGGAGGGACGTGGCGTGGCCACCATCCTGCAGATGGTGGCGCTGACGCGCCAGGACTGCCTGATCGGCTCGGCCAGCCTGATGCGCCAGGCCCTGGTGCAGGCGCTGCACCACGCGCGCTATCGCCGCGCGTTCGGCAAGGCGCTCGTGCAGCAGCCGCTGATGCGAAACGTCCTGGCCGACCTGGCGCTGGAGTCCGAGGCCGCGACGGCGCTGGCGCTGCGGGTCGCGCGCGCGGTGGACGCCAGCCCCCGCGATCCGCGCGAGGCGGCGTTCGAGCGGCTGACCACGGCGCTGGGAAAGTACTGGGTCTGCAAGCGCGCGCCGGCCTTCGTCAACGAGGCGCAGGAATGCCTGGGCGGCGCCGGCTACGTCGAGGAGTCCGGCCTGCCGCGGCTGTACCGGCAGGCGCCGCTGAACTCGATCTGGGAGGGCAGCGGCAACATCCAGTGCCTGGACCTGCTGCGGGCCCTGGGACGCGAGCCCGACACCGCCGCGGCCTTCTTCGATGAACTCGACGCCGCCCGCGGTGGCCATGCGCTGCTCGATGCCGAGGTCGCGCGCCTGCGGCTTGAACTGCGCGCCGATCCGGCCAGCCTGGAAGCCGGCGCCCGCCGGCTGGCCGAGCGCATGGCCTTGGCCCTGCAGGCGGCGATCCTGGTGCGGGCGGGACTGGCGCCGGTGGCCGATGCGTTCTGCGCGCACCGGCTCGGCCCGGACCGCGGGCTGGCCTACGGCAGCCTCGCCGCGGATGCGCCGGTGGACCTGCTGCTGGATCGTGCCCGGCCCTGATCCCTGCGGGCGACGAGGACCGGTTTCCGGGAAACGGCGTCGCTGAAATCGTGCTTCTGCGCCACCCCGGCCCGCGGCTAAGCTGGGCCATGCGCTTTTTCCGCGACTTCTCGCTGCCGGCCCTGGTGGCCGGTTTCGTCACCGTGCTGGTCGGCTTCAGCAGCTCGGCCGTGGTGGTGTTCCAGGGCGCGCGGGCGGTCGGCGCCACGCCGGACCAGATCGCCTCGTGGATGTGGGCCCTGGGCCTGGGCATGGGCCTGACCTGCATCGGCCTGTCGCTGCGGCACCGGATGCCGGTGGTCACCGCCTGGTCGACGCCGGGCGCGGCGATGTTGATCTCGGGCGCGGCGGGCTTGCCTTACGAACAGGCGATCGGCGCTTTCGTGGTGTCGGCAGTGCTGATCACCATCGCCGGGTTTTCCGGATTGTTCGAGCGGCTGATCGGCCGCATCCCCGCCGCCATAGGCTCGGGCATGCTCGCCGGCGTACTGCTGCGTTTCGGCATGGATGCGTTCTCCGCCATGCAGCGCCAGCTCGGGCTGGCCCTGGCCATGTTCGCGGCCTATCTGCTGATGCGGCGGCTGTCGCCGCGTTACGCCGTGGTGGCGACCCTGGCCCTGGGCATCGCCATCGCCGGGGGGATGGGCCTGCTGCGGCTCGACGGCGTCGCGCTGGCGCCTGCGGTTCCGGTGTGGACGACGCCGTCCTTCTCCTGGAGCGCCCTGGTCGGCATCGCCGTTCCGCTGTTCGTGGTGACCATGGTCTCGCAGAACGTACCGGGCGCGACGGTGCTGCGCGCCTCGGGCTACTGGCCGCCGATTTCGCCGGTCATCGGCTGGATCGGCGCCGTCAACATCGTGCTGGCGCCGTTCGGGGCCTTTGCGCTGAACCTGGCGGCGATCACCGCGGCGATCTGCACCGGGCGCGAGGCGCACGAGGATCCGGCGCGGCGCTACGTCGCCGGCGTCGCCGCAGGTCTGTTCTATTGCGTCGTGGGCCTGTTCGGCGCGACCGTGGCCTCGCTGTTCGCAGCCTTTCCGAACGAACTGGTGCTGGTGATCGCCGGGCTGGCCCTGCTGGGCACCATCGGCAACGGCCTGGCGGCGGCGCTGGCGGACGAAGGCCAGCGCGAGCCGGCGATCATCACCTTCCTGGTCACCGCCTCCGGCTTGACGCTGTTCGGCATCGGGCCGGCTTTCTGGGGGCTGGTGGCGGGCGGGCTGGCGCTGTTCGTGCTGCGGCCGCGGTCGCGGGGCTGAGTCAGGCGCCGGGCCGCCCGGACTGCAGGCTGCGGCGCATTTCTCCGAAGCGGCGTCGGTACTGCAGCGGGCTCAGGCCGACCTTGCGCTTGAACAGGCGCGAGAAAAAGCCCGGATCCTGGTAGCCCACCGCTTCAGCGACCGCCTCGACCGGCTCGGGGCCGGCCTCGAGCATCTGCTTGGCTTCTTCCAGCCGCAGCGTATGCACGTACTCCAGCGGCGACAGTCCGGTGGCCTTCTGGAAGCGGCGGTTGAAGGTGCGTTCGGCCAGGCCGCTGCGGCGGATCATTTCGGTCACGGGGGAACCGCCGTGGTAGTTCCCGGCGATCCAGACCTGGCAGTCGGCGATCAGGGCGTCCTCGCTCTGGCGGGCGCGGGCCAGGTGGGCGTAGGGCTGCTGTCCGGCGGCGTGCCAGTCGATCAGGTTCACCCGGGCGGTCTGCATCGCCACCTCGACCCCGGCGATGCGCGCGATCAGGTACAGCGCCAGGTCGAACCAGCTGGCGCCTCCGCCGGCCATCACCAGGCGCTGGCCTTCGCCGGAAGCCACCAGGGCGCTGCGCGGCCGCATCCTGATGCTCGGATGCCGGGCCTGCAGCGTTTCGCAGAACGCCCAGTGCGTGGTCGCCTCCTCGCCGTCCAGCAGCCCGGCTTCGGCCAGCAGCAGCGCGCCCGAACAGGCCGACGCGAGGATGGCGCCCTGGGCGTGGCAGCGCCTGAGCCAGGCGATCTCGGGCGTGAATCGGCCCTCGATCGCGTCGCCGGGGGCCAGGAACACTTCGGGCACGCAGACGATGTCGGGCGCCGCCACGTTCTCGAAGCTGTCGTGCGGCGTCAGGCGCACGTTGTTGGCGATGTCGAAGGTGCCGGTGCGGCGCGCCACGACGATCGGGTTTATCAGCGCCGGACCGGCGGTGCCGGTGACCATCAGGTCCCAGTCGCGGCCGGCGGACTTGAACAGGTCGTACATGCCGTAGACGACGGAGGCGCCCGATTCGGGCAGGGCGAGGATGGCGACGGTGGGAAGTGCGGCGGACATGGGGAGGCGGACAGCGGCGGGGCTGTGGTCTTGAACGCAGTAGGGCAGCCGCGGCGTCCAGCCGGCTGCTGGAACGATTCAGGAACCTGCGGTGTCGTCCCTGCCCAGCCAAGGCTTGCCGCGGCGGCGGCGGGGTCCTAGCCTTGCCGCATGCCCCTCAAGATCACCGACTACGAAGGCGCCGCCGGTGGCTGGGACGCGCTGGCCAGCTCCTTCCGCCACATCCGCGAACAGGGCATCGTCGGCCGCGGCGCGCGCACCATGCTGCGCGCCAACCAGCCCGACGGCTTCGACTGCCCCGGCTGCGCCTGGCCCGACAGGAATCCGCATTCGTCCTTCGAATTCTGCGAGAACGGGGTCAAGGCGGTGGCCGCCGAGGCCACGCGCCGGCGCGTGACCCGCGATTTTTTCGCGGCCCATCCGGTCGAATGGCTGGCGCGCCAGGACGACCACTTCCTGGAAGCGCAGGGGCGGCTGACCGAACCGATGTTCTACGACGGCCGCGACGACCGCTACCGCCCGGTGTCCTGGGACGAGGCCTTCGCCATCGTCGCCGGACACCTGCGGGCGCTCGAGCATCCGGACCAGGCCCTGTTCTATACCTCGGGCCGCACCAGCAACGAAGCCGCCTTCCTTTACCAGCTGTTCGCGCGCGCCTTCGGCACCAACAACCTGCCGGACTGCTCCAACCTCTGCCACGAACCCTCGGGCCTGGCGATGGGCGAACAGATCGGCGTCGGCAAGGGTACGGTCACCCTGGCCGATTTCGAGCGGGCCGAGGCCATCTTCGTGTTCGGGCAGAACCCGGGCACCAACCATCCGCGCATGCTGGGCGAGCTGCGCAGCGCGGCCAGGCGCGGCTGCCGCATCGTCGTCTTCAACCCACTGCGCGAGCGCGGGCTGGAGCGTTTCGCCGACCCGAAACATCCGTCCGAGCTGCTGGGCGGCTCCACCGCCATCGCCAGCCACTACTACCCGCTGCGCATTGGCGGCGACCTGGCGGCGGTGAAGGGCATGATCAAGCGCCTGCTGGAGCGCGGGGCGGTGGATGCGGAGTTCATCGATTCGCACACCGAGGGCTTCGAGGCCCTGCGCGACGACGTGCTGGCCGAGGACTGGGGGAGGATCGAATCCGCCTCCGGCCTGTCGCGCGCGCAGATCGAAGAGGCCGCCGACGTCTACGCGGCGTCGAAGGCGACGATCTGCTGCTGGGCCATGGGCATCACCCAGCATCGCGACGCGGTGGCGACGATCCAGATGCTGGTGAACCTGCTGCTGGTCGGCGGCAACATCGGCAAGCCCGGCGCCGGCGCCTGCCCGGTGCGCGGGCATTCGAACGTGCAGGGCGACCGCACCATGGGCATCCACGAAAAGCCCGCGCCGGCCTTCCTGGACCGGCTGGGTGCCGAGTTCGGCTTCGAGCCGCCGTGCAAGCACGGCCACGACGTGGTCGGCGCGATCGGCGCGATGGCGCGCGGCGAGTGCCGGGTGCTGTTCGCGATGGGCGGAAACTTCGCCGCCGCCACGCCGGACACTGAGTTCACTGCACGGGCGCTGCGCGCCTGCGCGTTGACCGCGCACGTGTCCACCAAGCTCAACCGCTCGCATCTGGTGCACGGTCGGCAGGCGTTGATCCTGCCCTGCCTGGGCCGCACCGAGATCGATCTGCAGGCCGGCGGGCCGCAGGGCGTGACGGTGGAGGATTCGATGAGCATGGTGCATGTGTCCACCGGCATGAATCCGCCGGCGTCGGGGCACCTGCTGAGC
Source organism: uncultured Arenimonas sp. (assembly GCA_965650505.1). GTDB lineage: Bacteria > Pseudomonadota > Gammaproteobacteria > Xanthomonadales > Xanthomonadaceae > Arenimonas. Next base: position 10,100 of record CBFGOZ010000012.1, on the reverse strand, counting down.
GAACCGGCGATCGTCGCTCGGCTGGCCGAGGCGACGCTGCCGGCGTCGCACATTCCGTGGTCGAGCCTGGTCGGGGACTACGACCGCATCCGCGAGCGCATCGCCCGCGTGGTCGAGGGATTCGAGGACTTCAATGCGCGGATCCGCCAGCCCGGCGGATTCCATCTGGAAAACCCCGCCGCCCAGCGGCGCTGGCTGACGGCGACGGGCCGGGCGCGGTTCTTCGCGCACGCGCTGCCGGCGCCGCTGGCGGCGGATCCCTCGCTGATGACGCTGATGACCCTCCGCAGCCACGACCAGTACAACACCACGATCTACGGGCTCGAGGACCGCTATCGCGGCGTCTCCGGCGAGCGGCGCGTGTGTTTCATCGGCGCCGTCGACCTTGCGCGCCTAGGGCTCCGCGCCGGGCAGTGGGTGGACCTGGTGTCGGTGTGGCATGACGGCGAGCGGGAGGCCAAGCGCTTCCAGCTCGTGGAATACGACATCCCTGCCGGATGCCTGGCGGCGTATTACCCGGAAACCAATGCCCTCGTGCCGCTCGACCACCACGCGATCGGCGCGCGCACCCCGGCCTCGAAGGCGATCCCGGTCCGACTGCGCCCCCGCGCCGACATCCCGGTCGCGCTGGAACCGGGCTGATGGAGCAGCGCCTGGCCGAACTGCTGCGTTTCGTCGCCGGTCGGGAGGGCGCCTCGACGGCACGCGCGTCGAAACAGCTGGGCCTGGCGCGCAGCGAGCTGCAGCGGCTGCTGGCCGTGCTGGGCGAGGATCCGGCACTGGGAGGCCTGGGCCTGGTGCGCACGACGGCGGACGGTGCCCGCGAGCACCTGGCCTTGACGCCGCGCGGCCGCGAGTGGCTGGAGCGCCACGGATGAAACCGCCGCCGGCCAGCCGCGAACTCCGCGCCCGCCGCGTCGACGATGGGGACGGCCGCGACCAGGTCGAGACCCTGGCCGAGGAAACCGCCATCGCCCTGGTCTACAACGGCCATCCGCATGCGGTGATGATGGCGACGCCCGCCGACCTGGACGATTTCGCGCTGGGCTTCAGCCTCACCGAGGCCATCGTCGCGGCGCCGGACGAACTGCGGGTCGTCGACCGCCTGGTCACCGCGCACGGCATATCGCTGCAGATGCACGTTCCGCAGGCCCGGTTCGACGCGCTGGAACAGCGCGGCCGCAGTCTGACCGGCCGCACCGGCTGCGGCCTGTGCGGCACCGACCGGCTGGAAGCCGCGATCCGCCCGGTCCGCCGAGTCCCGCCCTGCGGAATCGCGCCGGAGGCGCTGGCGCCGCTGTTCGCCCAGCTGCATGCGCTGCAGCCGCTCAATGCCCGCACCGGCGCCATGCACGCTGCCGCCGTGGTCGATGCCGAGGGTCAGCTGCACGTGCGCGAGGATGTCGGGCGCCACAACGCCATCGACAAGGCCGTGGGCGCGGCCGGGCGCGCCGGCGCCAGCCCGCGGGCGCTGCTGGTCACGTCGCGGGCGAGTTACGAGGTCGTGCACAAAGCGGCCGAAGTCGGCATCGGCCTGGTCGCGGCGATCTCGGCGCCGACCGCGCTCGCCGTGCGCATTGCCGACGAAGCCGGGCTGGTCCTGGTGGGTTTCGCACGCGGCTCGCGTTACACCGTCTACACCGACCCGGACCGGGGTTTTGACGGAGGCCGTCGCCTTCCCTAGCCTGTGGTCCCGGCCCCGGACGTGATCACCATGGCGAAGTCCCATCGCATCGAACCGCTGTTGCCGCGGCTGCCCCGGCTGCTGGCGTATCCGCTCCAGTCGCCCTTGCTGCTGATGGTCGCCGGCGTCTGCTTCCTGCGCCTGCTCTCGCATCTGCCCAGCCTGCTGGGGCTGCTTTTCGAGATCGTGTTCTGGGTGATGGCGCTCAAGCTCGCGGTCGAAGCCCTGACGAACACCGCGCAGGGGCGCACGGGAAGCGTCACCGGCGAGGACCTGATGGCCACCGATGGCGACGCGATCGGGCAGATGCTGCTGCAGGCGGGCGCGACCGCGGCGCTATTGGCCGCGCTCCACTGGGGCGGTCTCGCGGTTTTCGTGCCCGCCGCGCTGTCGGTGCTGGTTTTCCTGCCTGCGGCGACGATCTTCCTGGCGATCGACGGCAGCCTGCCGGCGGCGCTCAATCCCCTCGCGTGGTTCCGGCTGATCGGTCGCCTGGGCGGCGCCTACTTCGGCGTCGTGGCCGTGCTGGCCCTGCTGCACGGCGGCGCCTGGCTGCTGCAGGCCGGGTTCGCCGCGGTCCTGCCGGGAACGATGTCCATGCTGCCGGCGAGTTTCATCACCGTCTACGTGCTGCTGGTCGGCTATCACCTGCTGGGTGATCTGCTTTACCGATACCACGGCGTGCTGGGCCTGGATGTGGCCCCGGCCGTGGCCCGACCGCGGCTGGACACCCCGGAGGAAGACGAAGCGATGGCCGATGCCGAGCGCCTGGCGCGCGATATCGGTCCGGCCGCCGCCGCCGCGCGCCTTGGCCAGTTGTTCCGGGGTCGCGGCGCCTCGGACGCCGTGCACGACCGGCATCGCCAGTACCTGGCCGCGGCTGGCGACGTCGAGGCGCTGCTGCGCCACGACGACGACTACGTCGCGCGCCTGCTCGCCACCGGCAAGGACCGCCGCGCGCTGGCGGTGACGCTTGAAACCCGGCGGCTGCAAACCGACTTCCTGCCGGGCCGGTCGGACGATGTCGCGCGCCTGGTGGCCCAGGCGGCTCGTGCCGGCCAGGAGAGCGAGGCCGCTGCGCTGGCCGACGATTTCGAGCGTCGTTTTCCCGGCGACCCGGCCGGCTTGGACATCACGCTGGCCACCGCACCGCTGCTGGCCGACCGGCTCGGCCGGGAGTCCGATGCCGCGCGCCGCCTGCAGGCGGTGCTGGCGAAGTTCGGTGACCATCCGCAGGCGCCGGCACTGCGGGAGGCGCTGGCGCAGGTTGAACGCGTGCTGGCGATAACCGGCGCCGCACGCTGATCGCTCAGTCCCGGAACAGCAGCGACGAGTTCTCGTTGAGGGTGCCGTCCGCCTCGATCACGGCGAAGCGGTGCGTGTCGGGATTCATGATCACGCCCGCCGGTTCCTGGAAGGGCGGCCGGCGCACGAACTTCAGGGTCCAGCCGAAGCGCTCCAGCTGCGACAGGGTGTCGCGCTGGTCGTCGGTGAGTTCGCGCTTGAGGGCGCTGATCAGTTCGTGCTCGGTCTTGCGGCGTTCGCGGTCGGGCATGGGTCCGGTCTCCTGGGATGGGGGCCGTCCTGGCGGTCCACTTTAAACCTTGGTCGGCGCCGGGACATCGGAGCCTGGGAACGTTCCGGAGTCCCGCCATGCCCCTGTCCGCCCGGCTGCTGTCCCTTGTCCTGTGCACGCTATTCGCGGCTTCCGGCGGCCAACCCGCGCGGTCCGCGGAGCCGGCGCGGACCGGTCCCGACGCCGCACGCGTCATCACCGACGATCTGGACCGCTTCTGGCGGGCCTACGACGCCGCCCGGGCGCTGGCGCCGGCGCAGCGGGCGGATGTTTTCCAGCGCGGCTACCTCGACGCCGGCAGCCCCGGCCTGAAGGAGTTCACCCGCCTGCGCATCGGCGACGGTGCACAGTTGGCCGCCACGATCGACCGGCATCCGCGCTACTACGCTGCACTGCGTCTGCGCATGGACGCGGTGCGGTCCTACGAGGCGCCGATCCGCGCCGGGTTCCGCCGTTTCGCCGAACTCTACCCGGACGCCGTGTTCCCGGACGTGTATTTGCTGATCGGGCGCATGAACTCGGGCGGCACGCTGAGCGACCGCGGCCTGCTCATCGGCCTGGAGATGTATGGCCGCCACCCGGACACGCCCGATGCGGAGCTGGGCGAGTGGCACCGGGCGGTGCTGCGCGACATGGACGGCTTGCCGCACATCGTCGTGCACGAACTGGTGCACTACCAGCAGCGCTACGAATTCGGGGATGCGCCGACCCTGCTGCAGCTTTCGATCAACGAGGGCGTCGCCGATTTCCTGGGTGAGCTCGCCTCCGGCCGGCACATCAACCCGCACGTGCATGCCTGGGCCGAGCCCCGCGCGCGGACGCTGTGGGCCGAGTTCGCGGCCCGCCGGCACGGGACGTCCACCAAGGGCTGGCTTTACGACCCGGCGCCGGGCCAGGGGCGGCCGGCGGACCTGGGCTACTGGGTCGGCTACCGCATCGCCAAGGCCTATTACGACCGGTCCCCGGACAAGGCGGCGGCGGTGCGGGACATGCTGACGATCGAGGATTTCGAGGCGTTCCTGGCCCGCAGCGGGCTGGGCGAGAGCTTGGGCGGATCGCAGGAGGGTGCCACAAGTCATTGATTCAAATAATTTCGCGGGCCGTGACTTCCGGCCCATGGCGCACCCTCTTAGGTGTTGTAGATTACCAGCACACCAACTCACAAGGCCCACGCCATGAAGACCCTGACCGACTTCTACCGCCTCTTCCCGAGCCGCCCGGTTCCGGCGGTGAATGCGGCCCGTCCGACCCCGGCGCCGGCGATCACCGTCGTGGTTCCGGACGCCCCGGCCCACAACGCCCCGCGCTACCGCACCCGCGACTTCGGCACCGGCTATGGCCGCAGCAGCGGCTACGCCCGCGCCAGCTCCTACACCGAAGGCCGCGGCGACCGGATGATGCGCGTCGGCTGACCCGCGACCGGCCCGCGTCCACGCACCGACTCCCCCGGTGCCGGACGCGGGCCGGCACCGCAGGCTGGCGGCCATCGCGCCGCCTGCATAGACTGGCCCGGAGCTCACCTCCGGGATCGCCGATGGCGGATGTCTTCGTCAGTTACGCCAGCGCCGACCGGGACGTGGCGTTCCGCATCGTCGATTACCTCGAAGGGCAGGGCATCCGTTGCTGGGTCGCCCCGCGCGACGTCGGCCCCGGCGTCGAATACGGCGAGGCGATCATCGGCGCCATCGGCGAGGCCCGTGCCCTGGTGCTGGTGCTGTCGGACCAGTCCAACGAATCGCAGTTCGTGCGCAAGGAAGTCGAGCGCGCGGTCAGCAAGACCAAACCCGTGCTGCCCGTGCGCATCCGCGAGGTGACACCTTCGGGTGCGCTCGAGTTCTACATCTCCTCGGCGCAGTGGGTGGATGCCTGGAAGTCGCCGATGGAACAGCACCTCGGCCCGCTGGTCGCCGCGATCAAGGCCATGGGTGCGCCCGGTTCGGCGCCGGTGCGCTCCGTCGCGCCACAAAGGCCGGCTACCGGCGCCCGCCCCGTGCTGGGCATCGGTCTCGCTCTGGTTGCCGTCGCGGCGCTGGGCGTGGCTGCCACCCTTTGGTTTACGCGCGTGCCCGCTCCGGAGGAAGCGCCCACGCAGGCCGCCGCGCCTTCCCGCACCGAGCCGGGCCCCGCGGAGGCCGAGGCGGAGGCGGAGGCGGCAGCCGGGCAGTCGCCATCGCCGCCCGCGGCGGCATCCGACGCGGTCCCGGCGGCCACTGCAGCGCAGACCGCTGCCACGACGTCTCCGCCCCCGCCGGCCGTCGTTCAGGCGCCGACGCCCGCACCCGCCGTGCCGGCGGGACCGGCGCGCGACGACGTCGCCTTCTTCGCCGGCACCTGGTGCCAGCCCTACAACGGCCTGACCATCGTCTACGAAGTGATCCGCACCGGCGCCGACACCGTGCTGACCCGGGTGGACCACCCGCAGGCCCAGCCCTGGGACGTCGCCTCGCGGATCGTGCCGGTGGCCGGCGGCTTCGAGATGCAGCCGGTGGACGAGCCCGTCGCCGTCGACAACACCGCCCGCTTCGAGATCGTCGACGACCGCATGATGAAGCTGGTGTACGCCAACGGTGCGGCCGAGGACGGCTCGATCCTGCGCATGCGCTGCGACGGACGGAAAGACTGATCCGATGAGCGCCGCCGACTGGCTGGCGCGTGTCCGTGGGCACGAGGCGCGCGGAGAACTGCTGCTGGCCTACGACACCGCCCTGCAGGGTCTGGCCGAACATCCCGGCGACCTGTGGCTGGCCCATCGCGCCGTGCTCGACCTGGCCAAGGCCGGTGCCACCGCGCGTGCCGAGAGCGAATTCGCGCGCCTGGGCCTGGCGCGGTCGCAGGAAACCGAGATCGCGGCGCTGGCCGCGCGCATCGCCAAGGACCGCGCGCTGGCCGCGCCGGCGCCGGAACGCGAGGGGCTGCTGGCGCGCGCCGCCGACCTGTACGAGGCGGCGCACCTGCGTGGCGGCGGTTATTACCCGGCCGTCAACGCCGCCAGCCTGCGCCTGCTGGCCGGCCAGGTACCGGCGGCCGAGCGCCTGGCGCGCGAGGTGCTGGCGCTGTGCGCGACCGGCACCGACGAAGCGTACTATCGCGCCGCCTCGGAGGCCGAAGCCGCGCTGGTGCTGGGTGACGAAGCCCGTGCCCGCGCGGCGCTGGCCCGCGCGGCCGGGGCCGGCGGCGACCTGGCGGCGCGTGCCGCCACGCGACGGCAGCTGCGTCGCGTCTGCGCGGCCAGGCGCCTGCCGGACGATCTGCTCGACCTGCTCGCGCCGCCGACGGTGATCCACTACACCGGCCACATGGTCGCGGCCGATGCCGCCACCGGGCGGTTTCCGGCCGAACGCGAACCGGACGTGGCGGCGCGCATCGCCGACTTGATGGCATCGCACGCGGTGGGCTTCGGCTACGGCGCCCTGGCCTGCGGCGCCGACATCCTTTTCGCCGAAGCGCTGCTGGCGCGCGGCGCCGAGCTGCACGTGGTGCTGCCGTTCGAGCAGGAGGAGTTCATCGCGGTGTCGGTGGCGCCCGGCGGCCCAGGCTGGGTCGAACGTTTCCACGCCTGCCTGGCGCGCGCGACGTCGCTGGATTTCGCCACCGAGGACCGGCAGCTGGGCCATGAATGGATCTTCGCCTACGGTTCCTTCCTGGCGATGGGGCTGGCCAGCCTGCGCGCGCGTTTCCTGGATGCGCCGGTGCGGCAACTGGCGGTCTGGGACGGAAAGCCCGGTGGCGGCGTCGCCGGCACGGCCTGCGACGTCGCGCTGTGGCGCGAATCCGGGCGCACCACCGAATCCATCGATCCCGCACCCGGCGCGGCGCCGCGACCTCCGCGGACGCCAGCGGCGCCGGTGCCCGGGCAGCGCGAACTCAAGGCCATGCTGTTCGGCGACATCCAGGGCTTCAGCCGGCTCAGCGAAACCCAGGTCACCGCCTTCGTGACGCACGTCCTGGGTGCCTTCGCGGGCGTGCTGGCGCAGTACGGAGCGCAGGTGCTGTATCGCAACACCTGGGGCGACGGCCTGTTCGTGGTGATGGCCGATCCTGCGCTGGCGGCGCGCTGCGCGCTGAAGCTGCAGGCGGCGATGGCGGCGATCGACCTGGCGCAATGTGGTTTGCCGGAGTCGCTTGCCCTCCGCCTGGGCGGCCATTTCGGCCCGGTGTACGAGGCGGTGGACCCGGTGCTGGGGCTGACCAATTATTTCGGCGCGCACGTCAGCCGCACGGCGCGCATCGAACCGGTGACGCCGGCGGGCGAGGTCTACGTGACCGAGCAGTTCGCCGCCCGCCTGGCCCTGTATCCGGAGGGCTTCGACTGCGATTACGTCGGCCGGGTGCCGGCCGCCAAGGGCTACGGCAGCCTGCGCATGTACCACCTGCGCCCGGGCGCGTCCCCGGCCGGCTGAAAACCGCATCCGGCCCCGCGCCGGCCGACGAGGCGGGGCCGGGCGGAGCCGGATGCGAACGCGGGCCCGGTTCAGTCCAGGGTGGCGATGTGCTCGCGTTCGGGCAGCGTGTCGGGCCAGCCGCCGGCCAGGGCGCGATAGACCGCCACCAATGCGTTGGCGGTGCGCGCCTGGCTCTGCGCCAGCCGGTCCTCGGCTTCAAGCCGGGTCCGTTCGGCGTCGAGCACCTGCAGGAAATCGACCAGACCGCCTTCGAAGCGCAGGCGGGCCAGTTCGGCGCCGCGTGCGCTGGCGAGGGCCGCGGCCGACAGGTGCGTGTGCTCGCTGCGGGCGTGCCGGTAGCGCGCCAGCGCCGTTTCGGTTTCCTCCAGCGCGCGCAGCACGGTCTGCTGGTAGCGGGCCAGGTGTTCGTCGGCGCCCGCTTCGGCCGCGGCCAGGCGTGCGCGGACGCGGCCGACGTCGAGGAAAGACCAATCGACGCCCAGCGCGAGGAAACGGGTTTCGCTGTCGCGCTCGAACAGGTCGCCGCTGCTCGCGGCCTGGCTGCCGATCAGGCCGCCCAGGGTGAAGCGCGGGAACAGGTCCGCCGTGGCGACGCCGATGCGCGCGGTGGCGGCCTCCAGCCGGTGTTCGGCGGCGGCGACGTCCGGGCGGCGCCGCAGCAGGTCGGCGGGCAGGCCGGCGGCGACGGGATCCTGCAGCATCGGCAGCGGCTGCGCGGCCTCGAGCTCGGCCACCAGGGCGTCCGGCGCGCGGCCGGTCAGTACGGCGATGCGGTGCATCGTCGCCGCCACCTCCGCCTCCAGCGCCGGGATGCGCGCCAGGGTGGATTCCAGCTGGGCGTCCGCACGGGCGGTGTCGAGCTCGGTGCCGCGGCCGGCCTCGAGCCAGGTGCCCACCAGTTCGGACGAACTGCGCTGGTTCTCTGCGTTGCCGCGGGCCACGGCCAGCTGGGCCTGCCGACCCCGCAACTCGAAATAGGCCTGCGCCAGTTCGGCCACCACCGACACCTGCAGGGCCGCGAGGTCGGCGGCCACCGCATCGCTGTCGGCATGCTGCGCCTGCACGCCGCGACGCACGCGGCCGAACAGGTCCAGCTCCCAGGACAGCAGGGCGGCGGCGTCGCGGCTGTCGGTGTCGCGATCGGCGCGCGCCACGCCGGGCGCCTGGTCGGCGCTGGCGCGGCTTTCGCCGGCGCCCGCTTCGGCGGTGACGGTCGGGAACAGGTCGAAACGCGACTGCCGCGACAGCGCCCGCGCCTGGTCCAGGCGGGCCAGGCCGATGCGCAGGTCGTGGTTGGCGCGCAGTGCGTCCTCGACCAGGCGCGACAGCACGGGGTCCTGGAAGCGGCGCCAGAACATCGCCTCGTCGTTGGCGAGGCCGGTTGCGCCCGCCTCCTCGCGCAGGAAGCGCTCGCCGGTGGCGACCGGCGGCCGCACGTGGTCGGGGCCGACCATGCAGCCGGCAAGGAAAAGGGACAGGGCGAGCGCGGACAGGCGCAGGCTGGATTTCATGGGGAGACTCCGGTTCACCAGGGCAGGGCCTGGCCGAGGTGGAAATAGCCGCCGTTGGGCATGGGTTCGTCGCCGAGCGCCAGGTGCACGGAGGTGGCGGCCCCGTCGCGCACGTCCAGGTCGCCGTGGCCGCCGTTCATGTCGGTGCGCACGTAGCCGGGGTCGGCGGCGTTGACCTTGACGCGCGTTCCGCGCAGTTCCCAGGCCAGCTGCACGGTCCAGGCGTTCACGGCGCTCTTGGAGACGCTGTAGGCGGGGACCCGGAAGTCGTAGTTGGGCGACGACGGATCGCCGGCCAGCGTCATCGAGGCCAGGCTGCTGGACAGGTTGACGATGCGGCCGGCGCGGGAACGGTGCAGCAGGGGCAGGAAGGCGCGGGTCACCGCGACCATGCCGAAAAGGTTGGTCTCGAAGGTGCTGCGCCACGCCGCCAGCGGCTGCCACGACACCGGACGTTCCGGGTCGTCGACCAGGATGCCGGCGTTGTTGACCAGGATGTCGAGCCGGCCGTGGCGCCGTTCGACTTCGGCCGCCGCGGCGCCGATGCCGTCGGCATCGGTGACGTCCAGCGTCAGCGCCTGCACCGGCAGCCCCTGCGACTGCAGCGCAAGTGCGGCCGCCAGGGTGCGTTCGCGGTCGCGGCCGGCCAGCAGGGTGTGCACGCCGGCTTCGGCCAGCTGCCGCACCGTCTCGTGGCCGATGCCGCGGGTGGCGCCCGTTACCAGGGCGACACGTTGTTCGGTAGTCATCTTCAACCTCGGAGTGGGGTCAGGCCGCGGGGTGCGCGGGCGAGTGGGTGTCGGCATGCGCCGGGGCGTGCGACACCAGCGGCCGGTGCACCAGCTTGCGCAGGGCGACGTAGAACACCGGCGTCAGGAACAGGCCGAACAGGGTCACGCCCAGCATGCCGGCGAACACCGTGATGC
>CBFGOZ010000011.1:0-22318 GCA_965650505.1 uncultured Arenimonas sp. | reverse complement strand
AACAGGTCGATCTCGTAGTTGCTGTGCACGTGCTGCAGCACCGCGGAGATGCGCTCCAGCCCCATGCCGGTGTCCACGCAGGGCGCCGGCAGCGGCACCAGGCGGCCGTCGGGCTGGCGGTCGTACTGCATGAACACGTTGTTCCAGATCTCGATGAAGCGGTCGCCGTCCTCGTCCGGGCTGCCCGGAGGGCCGCCGGCAATGTGGGCGCCGTGGTCGTAGAAGATCTCGGTGCAGGGACCGCAGGGCCCGGTGTCGGCCATCTGCCAGAAGTTGTCGCTGGCGTAGGGCGCCCCCTTGTTGTCGCCGATTCGGATGATGCGTTCAACCGGCAGCCCGACCTCCTTGTGCCACAGGTCGAAGGCCTCGTCGTCGGTGTGGTAGACCGTGACCAGCAGGCGGTCCTTGGGCAGGCCCCAGGTGACGGTCAGCAGCTCCCAGGCATAGAGGATGGCATCGCGCTTGAAGTAGTCGCCGAAACTGAAGTTGCCCAGCATCTCGAAGAAGGTGTGGTGGCGCGCGGTATAGCCGACCTGGTCCAGGTCGTTGTGCTTGCCACCGGCGCGCACGCAGCGCTGGGAGCTGGCGGCGCGGGTGTAGCTGCGCTTCTCGGCGCCGAGGAACACATCCTTGAATTGCACCATGCCGGCATTGGTGAACAGCAGGGTCGGGTCGTTGCCCGGAACCAGCGGACTGGAGGCCACAACCTCGTGCCCTTTGGATCGGAAGAATTCGAGGAAGTCCTGGCGAATCTGGTGGCTGGTCTTGGTCATGGACGGCTGCGGCTCTGGAATCCGGGTGTTCGGGGACGGCGAGGCGATGCCCCGGCCTGCCCCTACGATGGGGGCGGGCCCTGGAGCTCGCAATCAAACCGGCGAGACCGCCAAGATTAGCAGCACGGGCCGGGGTTCCGGCGGCCCGGTTCAGTCCTCGTCGTCGGGACGATGACGCACCGCCGACCAGGCGCTGGCCTGGTCGAATCCCCGTCGCAGCAGGAAGTCCACGGCCTTGCGGCGCCGGACAGGGTCATCCAGTTCCGACGGCCGGAACCGTTTTTCCACCAACGCCTGCGCGCGGGCCGGCCAGTCCGCTTCGCAGGCTTCCAGGGCGGCTTCGACCTGCTCCCGGTCCAGTCCATGCCCCGCCAGCTCCTGCCGGATGCGCTGCGGCCCGTAACCCGCCGCCGCCCGGTCCCGCGCAAAGGCCGACCCGAAGCGGCCGTCGTCCTGGTAACCCAGGCCGGCGAGTTTCTCAACCACGGCCTCGGCCGCCGCGGGGTCGATACCTTTCAGGCCCAGCTTGCGCTTGAGGTCCCGGCGGGAATGTTCCCGCCGGACCAGCAACTCCATCGCCTTCTGCTGCGGATCGGGCGGGCTTCGCCCGGAGGGATCCCTGTCTGGCATGACTGCCCTGCCCGAGCCCTTGGGCTCAGGCCTCGACCGGCTCGGCGGACTCGTCGCCGATCACCAGGCCGGGCACGAACTTCTCGCGCAGCTTGGCTTCCAGGTCCTTGCAGACCGCCGGGTTGTCCTTGAGCCACTGGCGGACATTCTCCTTGCCCTGGCCGATGCGCTCGCCGTTGTAGCTGTACCAGGCGCCGGCCTTTTCGATCAGCTTGGCGTCAACGCCCATGTCGATGATCTCGCCTTCGCGGCTGATGCCCTGGCCGTAGAGGATCTCGGTGACGATGACCTTGAACGGCGGCGCCATCTTGTTCTTGACCACCTTGATCTTGGTCTGGTTGCCGATGACCTCCTCGCCCTTCTTGACCGCGCCGATGCGGCGGATGTCCAGGCGCACCGAGGCGTAGAACTTCAGCGCATTGCCGCCGGTGGTGGTCTCGGGGCTCTGGCCCGGCATCATGATGCCGATCTTCATGCGCAGCTGGTTGATGAAGATGACCATGCAGTTGCTGCGCTTGATGTTGCCGGTGAGCTTGCGCAGGGCCTGGCTCATCAGCCGGGCCTGCAGGCCGGGGAGCTGGTCGCCCATCTCGCCCTCGATCTCGGCGCGCGGCGTCAGCGCGGCGACGGAGTCGACCACGACCATGTCCACCGAGTTGGAGCGCACCAGCATGTCGGCGATCTCCAGCGCCTGCTCGCCGGTGTCGGGCTGGCTGACCAGCAGGTCGTCGATGTTCACGCCCAGCTTGACCGCATAGGTCGGGTCCAGCGCGTGCTCGGCGTCGATGAAGGCCGCGGTGCCGCCGGCCTTCTGGCATTCGGCGATCGCCTGCAGGGTGAGGGTGGTCTTGCCCGAGGATTCCGGCCCGTAGATCTCGACCACGCGGCCCTTGGGCAGGCCGCCGATGCCCAGCGCGATGTCGAGCATCAGCGAACCGGTGCCGATGACTTCGGCCGGCTCGGAGCTCTTGTCGCCCATGCGCATCACCGCCCCCTTGCCGAACTGCTTTTCGATCTGGCTCAGGGCCGCGGTCAGGGCACGCTTCTTGTTCTCGTCCATCGGGTTGCTCCTCGGGGTTCTGATTTCAGTGGGCGCCAGGTTAGCCGGAGGTGGTCTCACGGGCTGAGAACGTTCCGACGGCCTTGAATCTGCGTCTTTCCCCTCCCCCGCGGCAGCCGATTCCGCTTCGGTGCGCTGTAGGGAAAGGGACTTCTTCGGCGGCGACTTCTTCCGGCCGAAACTCAACGGTTCGGCCTGACGAGGCCGCAATACAGGCCTTCGATCGCGAAGTCCTGGTCGGGCTTGACGACGATGGGTGCGTAATCCGGGTTGCGCGGCAGCAGACGGATGCCGTCCTTGCCGATCTTGAGCAGTTTCACTGTGATTTCCTCATCAATGCGGGCGACGACGATCTGGCCGCTGCGGGCGTCGCGGGTGCGGTGCACGCCGATCAGGTCGCCGGAAAGGATGCCTTCGTCGCGCATGGAGTCACCCTTCACCCTCAGCAGGTAATCGGGCGCCGGCGAGAAGAAGACGCGGTCGAGCAGGACCATGTCCTGCACCCCGGCGTCGGCGCCGATCGGCAGGCCGGCGGCGACCTGGCCGAGGATCGGCAACCGAAGGGGATCGTCCCCGGCCGCCGGGACGAGGTCGGCGGCCGGGGACGACACCAGGCGGATGCCACGGGCCTGTCCGGGCACGCGCCGGATGGCGCCCGCCTGCTCCAGGGCCTCGAGGTGGTACTGGGCCGCGCGCACGCCCTTGAAGCCGAAGGCATGGGCGATCTCGACCTGGGACGGCGGCACGCCGTCGGCGTCGATGCGTTCGGCGATCATGGCCAGGATGGCCTGCTGGGTTTCGGTGATGTCCATTAGTAGTAATACTACTAACGAACCGCCCGGGGCTGTCAAGCCTTCTTTTCGGTGATCAGGCCGCCAGGGCGAGCAGGCCGCGGAGCGAGGCGGCCACGGTCTGCCGGCGCACCGCCTCGCGGTCGCCATCGAAGTGGAACACCTCGGCGCGGGGATAGCCGCCGCGCCGCTTCCACCCGATCCAGACCGTGCCGACCGGCTTGTCCTCGGTGCCGCCGGTGGGGCCGGCGATGCCGGTCACCGCGACGGCGATGCTGGCGCCCGACGTCACCAGGGCGCCCGAGACCATTTCCATCACCGTTTCGCGGCTGACGGCGCCGTGTTCGGTCAGGGTCTCCGGCCGCACGCCGAGCAGGGCCTGCTTGGCCTCGTAGCTGTAGGCCGCCATGCCGCAGTCGAACCAGGCCGAGCAGCCCGGGATGTCGGTGATCATCTTGGCGATCCAGCCGCCGGTGCAGCTTTCGGCGGTGGCCAGCATCAGGTGGCGTGCCTGCAGCGCGGCGCCCACCTGTTCGGCCAGGGCATGCAATGCGTCGTCATCGGGAAGGGCATGGGCGTCCATGGCCGCTAGACTATAAGGCCGTCCCCGCCATTGCCATCCGGATGTCAGCCTCGGACCACGCCCAGCACACCCCGCTGATGAAGCAGTTCTTCGCCGCCAAGGCGGAGCACCCGGACATCCTGCTGTTCTTCCGGATGGGCGACTTCTACGAGCTGTTCTACGACGACGCCCGCAAGGCGGCGCGCCTGCTCGACATCACGCTGACCCAGCGCGGCGCCTCCGCGGGCGCGCCGATCCCGATGGCGGGCGTGCCGGTTCACGCGATGGAAGGGTATCTGGCGCGCCTTGTCGCGCTCGGCGAATCGGTGGCGATCTGCGAACAGATCGGCGACCCGGCGCTGGCCAAGGGCCTGGTGGAGCGCAAGGTGGTGCGCATCGTCACGCCGGGAACGGTCACCGACGAGGCCCTGCTGCAGGAGCGCCGCGATACCCTGCTGCTGGCCGTTTCCCGCGGCCGCGCCGGCTTCGGCCTGGCCTGGGCCGACCTGGCCGGAGGACGCTTCCTGGTGTCCGAAATCGCCAGCGAGGACCAACTGGCCGCCGAACTGGCGCGCCTGGACCCGGCCGAGATCCTGCTTCCGGACGAGGACGGCTGGCCGCCCTTCCTCGCCAGCCTGACCGGCTTGCGCCGCCGTCCACCCTGGGGGTTCGACAGCGACGCCTGCCGCCGCCAGCTGCTGCGCTTCTTCCAGCTGCACGACCTCAGCGGCTTCGGCCTGGAGGACAAGCCGCTGGCGGTCGGCGCCGCGGGCGCCCTGCTCGCCTACGTCGAGGAAACCCAGAAACAGCGACTGCCGCACCTGACCGCGATCGCCTTCGAGTCCGCCGACGACGGCATCGCCATCAACGCCGCCACGCGCCGCCACCTGGAACTCGACAGCCGCACGGACGGCCGGATCGAACACACCCTGCTGGGTGTGCTCGACGCCAGCATCAGCCCCATGGGCGGACGCCTGCTGCGACGCTGGCTCAACCGCCCCCTGCGCGACCGCCGCGTGCTGGGCGAACGCCACCACGCGGTCGCCACCTTCATCGAGTCCGCCGCCCACGAGCCGCTGCGCGAACGTTTCCGCGGCCTGGGCGACGTCGAACGCATCCTCTCTCGCATCGCGCTGCGTTCGGCCCGGCCGCGCGACCTGTCCACGCTGCGCGACGGCCTGGCCATGCTGCCTGACCTGCGCGTCCTGCTGGCGCCGCTGGATTCGCCGCGCCTGCAGGCCCTGGCCGCCGAGCTGGGCGAGCACGGCGAATGCGCCGCGCTGCTCGCCCGGGCGGTGGTGCCGCAGCCCCCGGTGCTGCTGCGCGACGGCGGCGTCATCGCCGAAGGCTTCGACGCGGAACTGGACGAGCTGCGCGTGCTTTCGACCAACGCCGACCAGTTCCTGGTCGACCTGGAGGCGCGCGAGCGCGCCGCCACCGGCATCGCCACCCTGAAGGTCGGCTACAACCGGGTCCACGGCTATTTCATCGAGATCAGCAAGGGCCAGTCCGAACGCGCGCCGACCCACTACACGCGCCGCCAGACCCTGACCGGCGCCGAGCGCTACATCACCGAGGAGCTCAAGGCCTTCGAGGACAAGGTGCTGAGCGCGCGCGAACGGTCGCTGGCGCGCGAGAAGGGGCTGTACGAAGAGCTGCTCGACGCCCTCAACGGCCGGCTGGAGGCACTTAAACGCTGCGCGGGCGCGTTGAGCGAACTCGACGTGCTGGCGGCCTTCGCCGACCGCGCCCAGGCTCTGGACTGGTCCCGGCCCGAGCTGACGGATGTGCCGGGCCTGCGGATCGAACGTGGCCGCCACCCGGTGGTCGAGGCGGTGCGCAGCGAGCCCTTCGAGCCCAACGACATGGTGCTGGACGAAGACCGCCGCATGCTGGTGATCACCGGCCCGAACATGGGCGGCAAGAGCACCTACATGCGCCAGAACGCGCTGATCGTGCTGCTGGCGCACATCGGCAGCTTCGTGCCGGCGGCGCGCGCGGTGATCGGCCCGGTCGACCGCATCCTCACCCGCATCGGCGCCGGCGACGACCTCGCGCGGGGCCAGTCCACCTTCATGGTGGAGATGGCCGAGACCAGCTACATCCTGCACCACGCCACCGCGCAGTCGCTGGTCCTGATGGACGAGATCGGCCGCGGCACCTCCACCTACGACGGCCTGGCGCTGGCCGAAGCCTGCGCGCGGCACCTGGCGCACAACAATCGCGCCTACACGCTGTTCGCGACTCATTATTTCGAGCTGACCGCGCTGGCCGAGCCCGGCAGCGGCATCGCCAACGTGCACCTGGATGCGGTGGAGCACGGCGACCGGCTGGTGTTCATGCACGCGGTCAAGGACGGCCCGGCGAACCGCAGCTTCGGCCTGCAGGTGGCGGCGCTGGCGGGGCTGCCGCGCACCGTGGTCGATCAGGCCCGGCGCACGCTGGTGGAACTGGAACAGCGCGGTGCGCCCGCCGCGGTGGCGGCCACCACCCCCGCCACGCTGGATTCCCCGCTGCAGTTCGGACTGTTCGCGCCGCAGGCCTCGCCGGCCATGGAAGCGCTGGCGGCGATCGACCCGGACGAGCTGACCCCCAAGCAGGCGCTCGAGGCGCTTTATCGCCTGAAGCTGCTGGGCTGAACGCTACAGCGCGTCCAGGTCGCCCAGGGCCTGGATCAGGCGCCGGGCACGTTTGTCGGGCTTGCTGGCAGGTGCCCGGTAGCCCGCGTTCGCCGCACGCCGCTCGGCCGCCAGGCGCAGGCGCAGCTCCCGCGAAGCCTCGGATTCCGCATAAAGCGCCTGGGCCACCGCCGCCGGACCGCGCTGCGCGCGGGTACCCAGCACCTCGACCTCGAACACGTCCTCGCCTCGGCGAACCCGCACGCGCTCGCCGATCCTGACCAGGCGCGAGGCCTTCGCGCCCTGTCCCTGCACCTCGACCTTGCCGCCTTCGATGGCCTGCTTCGCCAGTGCGCGGGTCTTGAAGAAGCGCGCGGCCCACAGCCAGACGTCCAGGCGCACACCCGGCGCCGAGGCTTCCGGCGCGCTCATTCCGCGGCCACCTTGGTCGCGAGCGCGGCGGAGATGGTCCGCGCCAGAGGCACCGCCCGGTCGCCGGCCAGCCCGCCGTAGCGGTCCTCCATCTCGCCGAGCCGGAGGCCGGCCTCGCTCATCCGGCCGGCGTCGACCAGCGCGCGAATGTCGGCCAGGCGCCGCTCGATGTCCGCATCCAGGCCCTGCACGCAGGCGTCAAATTCCGGGTCCTGCGGCACGGGCTTCTGCAGCTCTTCCAGCACCCGCGCCAGACCGCCGCCGCTGGGCAGCCAGTGGCCCAGGCGCAGCTGCGCCACCCGCGAATATCCCCGGAAACACAGCGACTCGAGCACCTTGCGGTTGCGCCGGTCGATGCCACCGTTCAATGCGTCCTCGCTGCCGGTCGCGAATACCAGCCGCGTGGACGACAGGAACCTCAGCGCCAGGTCACGCGGCGGGAACACCACTTCGTACTGGCCGATCTTCAGGCTTCCGCCCACCAGCATCGCCCCGCGGAAGACCTCGGGATAGGCCATCGCCGTCCACTGCGCCATGCGCGAACCACCGGAGAACCCGCCGATGAACACGCGGTCGGGATCGATCGGGTAGCGCGACTTCGCATAGTCGTAGGCGTGCACCGCCAGCGGGATGCGCCGCTCCTGCACGCTCTGGCTGTTGCCCGAACGCAGGGCCGAGACGTAGATGAAGCCGGCACGCTCCAGCGGCCCACGCCAGTCCTCCGGCAGGCGCAGCGAGTGCGCCGGCATCACGAACACGAGCAGGCCGTAGCGGCCGCTGGCGGGCATCGGCGGCACGAAGATCTCCAGCTCCTCCTTCGTGGGATCGATGCTGTATTCGGGAGGCGCCTTGCCGGTCTTGGCCTGGACCTGGCGCAGGCGGTCCTGGCTGGTCGGGCTGAAGGTGCGGCGCACGATCTCGGCGGTCGAGGCCAGGGGCGAGGCCGTTTCCAGCGGCACGATCCGGGGTGCCGGCAGCGGGGCGGCGAAGCAGGCGGGCCCAGCGAAAAGCAGGGCGGCGGCGAGGAGGCGGAGGCGCAAGCGAACGGGTCCCGGGTTGGATGGCGCAAGTACAGCACAGCCTTCGCCGATAAGGACCTGCCGTCCGGCAGGCCTGGATCAGGCGCCGTTCAGCCCCCGGAAACGACAGCGGCCGCCCGGAGGCGGCCGCTGGATGCTGCGATGGCGCGGGCCTTATTCGGCCGACGCGCGCGCGGCCAGGTCTTCCTTGATGCGCGCCTTCTTGCCTTCCAGGCCACGCAGGTAATACAGCTTGCCGGCGCGGACCTTGCCGCGGCGCTTCACCGACACCGAGTCGATGATCGGGCTGTGGGTCTGGAAGACGCGCTCGACGCCGAAGCCGTGCGAGATCTTGCGCACGGTGAAGGCCGAGTTCAGGCCGGCGTTCTTGATCGCGATGACCACGCCTTCATAGGCCTGCAGGCGCTCGCGGTTGCCTTCCTTCACCTTGACGTTGACCACGACGGTGTCGCCGGGGCCGAATTCGGGCAGCTTGCGCTGCGACTGCTCTTGCTCGAACTGCTGCAGGAAATTCATGGGTACACGCCTCTGATAGTTGTTTGATGTGCGCGCCAGAGGCCCGTGACCGTGCTTGGCTATAAAAACAGCTGGCAATTATAGCCCGCCAAACCATTGAAATGGAAGCGCTTCAGGCCTTTTCGCCGGAGCTGGCCCGCCATTGCGCGATGAAAACCTCCAGCAGCGCCCGGTCGGCCTTGCCCAGGGACACCCGGGCCAGCAGGTCGGGCCGCCGCAGCCAGGTCCGGCCCAGACTCTGCTGGCGGCGCCAGCGGGCGATGGCCGCATGGTCGCCGGACAGCAGCACCGGCGGCACGCCCTCGGTCCCGAACCGGTCGGACCGGGTGTAGTGCGGGCAGTCCAGCAGGCCGTCCTCGAAGCTGTCCTGGGTCGCCGAGTCGGAGTGGTTCAGGGCGCCCTCCTGCAGCCGGCCGACGGCATCGATGACCACGGCGGCCGCCAGCTCGCCGCCGGACAGCACGTAGTCGCCGATGGACAGCTCCTCGTCGACCTCGCGGGCGATGAAGCGCTCGTCCAGGCCCTCGTAGCGGCCGCAGAGCAGGATCAGCCGGGGCCTGGCCGCCAGTTCGCGGACCCGGGCCTGGGTCAGGCGCTGGCCCTGGGGGCTCAGGTGGATCACGGCGGCGGGCGCCGGGTCGGCCGCCTTCACGGCCGCCAGGCAGGCCGACAGCGGTTCGGCCAGCATGACCATGCCGGGACCGCCGCCGAAGGGCCGTTCGTCCACCCGGCGGTAGTTGTCGGTGGCGTAGTCGCGAGGGTTCCAGCCCTGCACCTGCAGCAGCCCGCGCTCCTGGGCGCGGCCGACCACGCCCAGCGCCGCGCTGTCGCGGATGAAGTCGGGGAACAGGGTGACGACGTCGATGCGCACGGCGGCGGATCAGAAATCCGGATCCCAGTCGACCACGATGCGGCCGGCCTGGAAATCGACGGACGTCACGTACTGGCCGGTGACGAACGGGACCAGCCGTTCGCGATCACCCGACACCACCATCACGTCGTTGGCGCCGGTACTGAACAGGTGCGACACCGTGCCCAGCCGCTGGCCTTCGACGGTTTCCACCGCCAGGCCCTCCAGGTCCACCCAGTAATACTCGCCCGGCGAGGGCGGCGGCAGGCGGTCGCGCGGCACCCATATCTCGGTGCCGTTCATCGCTTCGGCCTGTTCGCGGGAATCCACGCCCGGAAAACTCGCGACCACTAGCTTGCCGGTGTCGCGGCCGCGCACGCCGGAGACTTCGCGCTCGCTTTCGCCGGCACGAAGGATCCAGGGCTGGTACTTGAACAGGGCGTCGCGGGGATCGGTCCAGGAGAGCAGCTTCAGCTCGCCCCGGACGCCGAAGGCGCCGGCGACCCTGCCCAGCAGGATGCGGCGCTCGGTGCTCATGGCAACGGGCCTCGCGCGGAGCGAGGCCGCAGGGCTCAGGCCGAAGCCTGGGCCGAGGCTTCCTTGACCAGCATGCGGACCTTGTCGGTCAGCTGCGCACCGTTGTTGACCCAGTGCTGCACGCGGGCGGTGTCGAGCTCGACGCGCTTTTCGTTGCCCTGGGCGATCGGGTTGTAGAAACCCAGGCGCTCGATCGAACGGCCGTCGCGCTTGTTGCGCTGGTCGGTGACGATGATGTGGTAGAAGGGGCGCTTCTTGGCGCCGCCGCGGGTCAGACGGATCTTGACCATGTCGGTTTGCTCTGTAGTTCTGGGACAGGAAGTCCGGCCGTAGGCGGGCCGGGGAATCGCGAATTGTAGGCCTTTGTCGGCCCGAAAGATACCCCGCCGGACCGGTCCGGGCGGGTCCGGGAGCCTCAGCGCCCCGGGAACCGGCCCGGGAAGCCGCCGCCCATCAGGCCCTTCATGCCCCGCAGCATGCCTTTCATGCCGCCCTGGGACAGCTTGGACATCATCTTCTCCATCTGCTGGAACTGCTTCAGCAGCTTGTTCACGTCGGCCGGGCTGGTACCCGAGCCCCGGGCGATGCGGGCCCGGCGGGAGCCGTTCAGGAGGCCGGGGTTGCGGCGCTCCTTCTTGGTCATGGAATTGATGATGGCCACCATGCGCGGCACTTCCTTGCCGGTCACCTGGGCCTTCACGTGGTCCGGGACCTGGCCCATGCCCGGCAGCTTGTCCATCAGGCCGCTCAGCCCGCCCATGTTCTGCATCTGCTCGAGCTGGTCGCGCATGTCGTTGAGGTCGAACTTCTTGCCCTTGGCGACCTTCTCGGCGAGCTTCTGCGCCTTGTCCTTGTCGACCTGCTGTTCGACCTGCTCCACCAGCGACAGCACGTCGCCCATGTCCAGGATGCGGCTGGCGGCGCGGTCCGGGTGGAACACGTCCAGGCCGTCGGGCTTCTCGCCCACGCCGACGAACTTGATCGGCTTGCCGGTGATGTAGCGCACGCTCAGCGCGGCGCCGCCGCGGGCGTCGCCGTCGGTCTTGGTCAGCACCACGCCGGTCAGCGGCAGCGCCTCGCTGAAGGCCTTGGCGGTGTTGGCGGCGTCCTGGCCGGTCATCGCGTCGACCACGAACAGCGTCTCGACCGGGTTGACGGCGGCGTGCAGGGCCTTGATCTCGGCCATCATCGCCTCGTCGATCGCGAGGCGGCCGGCGGTGTCGACCAGCAGCACGTCGACGAAGGACCTGCGCGCGTCGTCGATGGCCGCGCGCACGATCGCTTCCGGCTTCTGGTCGGCGCTGGACGGGAAGAACAGCACGTCCACCTGCTGGGCCAGCGTGCGCAGTTGCTCGATCGCGGCCGGACGGTAGACGTCGGCCGACACCACCATCACCTTTTTCTTCTTGCGCTCCTTCAGGTGCTTGGCGAGCTTGCCCACGGTCGTGGTCTTGCCCGCGCCCTGCAGGCCGGCCATCAGGATCACGGCCGGCGCCGGCACGTTTAGGTTCAGGTCGCTGGCCGCCGAACCCATCACGGCGGCCATCTCGTCGCGCACGACCTTGATCAGCGCCTGGCCCGGGGTGAGGCTGGTCAGCACTTCCTGGCCCACCGCGCGCGCCTTGATGCGCTCGATGAGGGCGGACACCACCGGCAGCGCGACGTCGGCCTCCAGCAGGGCGATGCGCACCTCGCGGGTGGCTTCGCGGATGTTTTCCTCGGTCAGGCGGCCGCGGCCGCGAAGGCGCTGGAGGGTGCCGGACAGGCGCTGGGTCAGCGACTCGAACATGGGGTCTGGGGTCTAACGGAAGGGGCGCGAAGTATAGCGCGGCCATCGCGGCCGCCCGGGTTGTCGAGAATGGTTCTCGACTTCCCGCGCCTGTGCCAAACTCCGCCCATGCCCGCCATCGCCATCGCCCTGCTTTCCGTGACCCTGTACGCCTTCGCCAGCCAGCAGCTGGCCGGGCATGCGCGCGGCCCCCATCCCCTGCCCCGCCGCTGGCTGGTGCTCGCGGTGCCGGCGGTGCTGCTGCATGCCGGGCTGCACCTGGTGGCCTGGCGGCTGCTCGGGGGTCCGGACCTGCACTTCTTCGCCGCGCTTTCCCTGGTCGGCCTGGGCATGGCGGCGCTGACCACGGCCTTGGGGCCGGCGCAGCGCATCGAGGCCCTGGGCATCATCGTGTTCCCGCTGGCCGCGGGGGTGCTGGTGGCCTATGCCCTGCTGGGCGGCGGCAAGGCCCGCGCCGACCTGGACTGGCAGCTGCAGCTGCACGCCCTGCTGGCCCTGCTGGCCTACGCGACGCTGGCGGTGGCGGCGCTGCTGGCGCTGATGCTGTGGTTCCAGGAGCGGGCCCTGCGCCGCCGCGACGTGGGCGGCTGGCTGCGCCTGCTGCCGCCGCTGACCCAGATGGAGACGCTTCTGTTCCGCAGCCTGGGTGCCGGCTTCGTGCTGCTCAGCCTGACCCTGGTCACCGGCGTGGTGTTCGTGGACAACCTGTTCGCGCAGGACCTGGGCCACAAGACCGTGCTGTCCATCCTGTCCTGGATCGTGCTGGGCGTGCTGCTGTTCGGCCGCTGGCGCTGGGGCTGGCGCGGTCCGCGCGCGGTGAAGCTGACGCTCACCGCGATGGCGCTGCTGCTGCTGGCGTTCTTCGGCAGCAAGTTCGTCTACGAGCTGGTGCTTCAGCGCGGCTGAGCCGGCTGCTGCCGTCCGGCGGCATCAACGCCCGGGCAACCTTGTCGGATCCACCAGGCCATACATCAGGTGATCATGCACCTCGCCGTTGCGCACGGCACGGGCACGCACCAAGCCTTCGCGGACGAAGCCCGCACCCTCGAGCACCCGCACCGAGCCGGTGTTGCGGGGATTCACATAGGCGGTGATCCGCGCCAGGTTCCAGCGCGCCATCGCGAACGGCACCACCACCCTCACCGCGGCCGCGACGATGCCGCGGCGCCAGTGCGCCTGTCCCAGCCAGTAGCCGAGTTCGGCGGAATGGGCGAACTCTGCGGAACCGCGGCGCAGGCCGATGCCGCCGACCGCTTCGTTCTCCACCTCGATCGCCCAGGCGTCGGGATCGTCCAACGATTCGACGAAGGCGAACCAGGCCTCGGCGTCGGCCGGCGTGTAGGGATTGGGAAAGCGCAGCGACAGGTAGCGCGCGACGTTCGGGTTGTCGGCGTGGCGCAGCAGCGAATCGCGGTCGTCGCGGCGCCAGGGGCGGACGCGGCCTTGGCCTCCGTCGAATGCGAACGCCATCGGCACCGCTCCGCTCATTGCGCCGCCGCCTCCAGCGCTTCCGACAGCCGATCGACCGCGATCACCTCCAGGTCCTTGTAGGCGCCTTTCTTCGGCGCATTGGCCCGCGGCACGATGGCGCGCCGGAAACCGTGGGTGGCGGCCTCCTTCAGGCGCTCCTCGCCGTTGGGCACGGGACGGATCTCGCCGCTCAGGCCGACCTCGCCGAAGGCCACGGTCTTTTCCGCCAGGGGCCGGTCGCGCAGCGAACCCAGCACCGCCAGCAGCACCGGCAGGTCGGCGGCGGTTTCCTGCACGCGGATGCCGCCGACCACGTTCACGAACACGTCCTGGTCGAACACGCCGACGCCACCGTGGCGATGCAGCACCGCCAGCAGCATGGCCAGCCGGTTCTGTTCCAGGCCCAGCGCGACGCGGCGCGGATTGGCCAGCGGCGACTTGTCGACCAGGGCCTGCACTTCCACCAGCAGCGGCCGCGTGCCCTCGCGCGTCACCATCACCGCGCTGCCGGGCTGGGCGGTGCTGGAGCCGCTGAGGAAGATCGCCGACGGATTCGGCACCTCGCGCAGGCCCTTGTCGCCCATCGCGAACACGCCCAGTTCGTTGACCGCGCCGAAGCGGTTCTTGAAGGCGCGCAGCACGCGGAAGCGGCTGCCCGACTCGCCCTCGAAGTACAGCACCGCGTCGACCATGTGCTCGAGCACGCGCGGGCCGGCGATGCCGCCTTCCTTGGTGACGTGGCCGACCAGGAACACCGAGGTGCCGGTTTCCTTGGCGAAGCGCACCAGCCGCGCCGCGCTTTCGCGCACCTGGCTGACCGAGCCGGGCGCGGCGGTGAGCTGCTCGCTCCACAGCGTCTGGATGGAGTCGGCGACCAGCAGGCGCGGCGAAGGTTTGGCCGACGCCGCCTGGCCGAGAATCTTCTCGACGCAGGTTTCGGCCAGGGCGTGCAGGTTGTCCAGCGGCAGGCCCAGCCGCTGCGCGCGCCCCGCCACCTGCGCCAGGCTTTCCTCGCCCGTGACGTACAGCGCCGGCACGTTCGCCGACATCAGCGCCAGCGCCTGCAGCAGCAGGGTGGATTTGCCGATGCCCGGGTCGCCGCCGACCAGCACCACCGAGCCTTCGACCAGGCCGCCGCCGAGCACGCGGTCCAGCTCGCCGATGGTGGTCGAAACCCGGACCTCGACGTCGCGGCTGACGTCCTTGAGCGCGGTGATGCCGGCCGCCTCCGGCCGGCCAGCCCAGCCGCCCTGGCGCGCCGGCGCCGCCCCGCCGCCCTTGGCCGCCGAGGCGGGTTCGATCACGAACTCGCTCATCGTGTTCCAGGCGCCGCATTCGCCGCACTGGCCCTGCCACTTGCTGGAGGAGTCGCCGCATTCGCTGCAGACGTAGGCGGTCTTGGCTTTGGCCATGGGTCGGGATCGTTCGAGGGAAGGTCAATGTAACCGGGGGCTGTCGCAATCCCTGAGCCGAAGCCGCTTCAGGCTGGGTAGGAACCGGGACTGGCCGGCGCCATGAATACCACATATATTTGTGCCATGGATACCCTCACCGACCGCCAGCAGGCCATCCTCGACTTCATCACCGCCCAGGTCGCGCGCGACGGCATGCCGCCGACCCTGGCCGAGATCGCCCGGGAATTCGGCTTCCGCCAGCCGCGCTCGGCCCAGGCCCACCTGCAGGCGCTGGAGGCCAAGGGCGCGCTGAGCCTGCTCCCGGGCAAATCGCGCGGCATCCGGTTGGCCACGCCGCCGGTACCGGACGCCTCCCTGGCCCTGCCGGTGCTGGGCGCGGTCGCGGCCGGCCAGCCGATCGGCGACGCCGAGCCCGAAGGCCCGCTGCTGCTCGACCGCGCCCTGTTCTTCCCGCGTCCCGACTACCTGCTGCGCGTGCGCGGCGACTCGATGCGCGACGACGGCATCTTCGACGGCGACCTGATCGCCGTGCACCGCACGCCCGAAGCGCAGGACAACCAGATCGTGGTCGCGCGCCTGGACGGCGACCTCACCGTCAAGCGCCTGCGCCGGCGCAAGCACGGCATCCAGCTGCTGCCGCGCAATCCCGACCACGCGCCGATCGAGGTGCCGCCGGGCGCCGTGTTCGCCATCGAAGGCGTTTATTGCGGCCTGGTGCGCCGGGGCTGAGATGGGCGCCGTGGTTTCCATCAGCTCGATGCTGGCCGACCGCCGGCTCTGGCGCGGCCAGCCGGCGCCGCCACCGGCGACGCGCGAGCCCAGCGGCCACGCCGCGCTCGACGCCGTGCTGCCCACCGGCGGCTGGCCCGAGGCCGCGCTGACCGAACTGCTGCTGGCCGCCGACGGCATCGGGGAACTGCAGCTGCTGCTGCCGACCCTGCGCCGCCTGACGGGCGCGGGACGCCCCGTCGTCTGGGTGGATCCCCCGTACCGGCCCTATGCGCCGGCGCTGGTGAACGCCGGAGTGGACCTGGCGCACCTGCACATCGTCGACGCCGGCCGCGACGCGCCCTGGGCGATCGAACAATGCCTGCGCAGCCAGGCCTGCGGCGCCGTGCTCGGCTGGCCGATGCGCGCCGACGACAAATCCCTGCGGCGGCTGCAGGTGGCGGCGGAAACGGGCCAATGCCTGGGCTTCCTGTTCCGCCCGCTCGCCGCCGCGCGCAATCCTTCGCCGGCGGCGCTGCGTCTGCAGCTCGAAGCCGGCAGCCTGCGCGTGCTCAAGTGCCGCGGCGGCGTCAGCATCGGGGTCCGGGTCGATTTTCCGCAGGCCATGCCTTCCGACAGCGGTACTTCTGCGTCCGCAGAAAACCGACCCTGACCCCGGTTTTCCGATGCTCTGGGCCGCCATCCATCTGCCGCAACGGGCGCTCGACGCCGCCCTCCGCCGCTGCGCCGATCCGCAGGCGCCCCTGGCCCTGGTCGGCGGTCCGGCGCAGCGGCGCGAGGTGATGCTGGCGAACGAGGCCGCGCTCGCCGCGGGCGTCAGGCCCGGCCAGGCCCTGGTGACGGCGCAGGCCATCCACCCGGCCCTGGCCACGGCCATGTACGACGATGCGGAAGCCGCGCGCCTGCTCACGCTGGCCTGCGCCTGGG
The DNA here is from genome assembly GCA_965650505.1 of uncultured Arenimonas sp. Lineage (GTDB taxonomy): Bacteria > Pseudomonadota > Gammaproteobacteria > Xanthomonadales > Xanthomonadaceae > Arenimonas. Next base: position 6,179 of record CBFGOZ010000011.1, on the reverse strand, counting down.
CCTACCGCTATTCCGGCCAGGTCTGCAGCGACGGCGAGGACACGGTGTGGCTGGAGGTCGGCAGCAGCCTCGGCCTGTTCGGTCCCTGGCCACGTTTCGAACGCCTGCTGCGCGACGACCTGCGGGGCTTGGGCCTCGGCCACACACTCGCCGTCGCGCCCACGCCGCTGGGCGCGCTGTGCCTGGCGCGCTGGCAGGACGGCCTGGCGGTGACCGACGCCGCGCAGCTGCGGCGCGCGCTGGCCTCGCTGCCGCTGGCGCTGGCGCCGTTCGCGTCCGGCGTCCGCGAGGCCCTGCACGGCATGGGCGTGCGCAAGCTGCGCCAGCTGTTCGTGCTGCCGCGCGCCGGGCTGCAGCGGCGTTTCGGCCGCGAGTTGCTCGACACCATCGACCGCCTCACCGGCGACGCACCTGACCTGCGCAGCTACTACCAGCCGCCCGACCGCTTCGAGGCCCGCTTCGAATTCGACGACGAGATCCGCTACAGCACCGGCCTGCTGTTCCCGCTCAAGCGCTTGCTGGGTGATCTGTCTGCGTATCTGGCGGGCCGCGACGGCGGCGTCCAGTCCTTCGAGCTGGTGTTCGAACACGACCTGCACCCGACCAGCACGCAGAAGGTCGGCCTGCTTCAGCCCGAACGCGACGCCGCGCGCCTGTTCGACCTGGCGAAACTGACGCTGGAGCGCCAGGCCGTGCCGGCGCCGGTGCGCGCCTTCGGCCTGCGCGCCACCGAACTGCCGCCTTTCGTTCCGGCCGGGCGCGACCTGTTCGAGGCGCGGCCGGCGAGCGCGCTGGACTGGCCGGCGCTGCAGGCCCGGCTGGCGGCGCGTCTGGGCGAGGACGCCACCCACCAGCTGGCGCCGCAGGCCGACCCGCGGCCCGAACATGCGCAGCGCCACGTGCGCGAATGGCGCGGCCGCTACGCCGAACCGGTGCCCCTGCCCCGTCCCGCCTGGCTGCTGCCGCGGCCGCTGCCCTGGCGCGAAACCCGGCACCGCGTGCTGTCCGGCCCCGAACGCATCGAGTCGGGCTGGTGGGACGGCGGCGACGTGCGCCGCGATTACTACGTGGTGGAAACACTGGCCGGCCAGCGCGCCTGGGTGTTCTGCCCGGCCGGCCAGCACGGCCCCTTCCTGCTGCACGGCTGGTTCGCATGAGCCTGCCGGTCTATGCCGAGCTGCACTGCCTGAGCCAGTTCAGCTTCGGGCGCGGCGCCTCGAGCGCGGCCGAGCTGTTCCAGCGTGCGAAGCAGCAGGGCTACACCGCGCTGGCGATCACCGACGAATGCACCCTGGCCGGCATCGTGCGCGCGCACGAAGCCGCCCGCGAAGCCGGCCTGAAGCTGATCGTCGGCAGCGAATTCACCCTCGACTGCGGCCTGAAGCTGGTGCTGCTGGTCGAAGACCTCGCGGGCTACCGGAATCTCTGCCGGCTGATCACCACCGCGCGCCGGCGCAGCGCCAAGGGCGAATACCGGATCGGCCGGGACGACTTCCACGGCGGGCTCGAGGGCCTGCTGGCGCTGTGGCTGCCCGGCCGCGAGCCGCGCCGCGAGCAAGGCGAGTGGCTGCGGACAATGTTCCCGGACCGCACCTGGCTGGCGGTGGAACTGCACCGCGGTCCGGACGATGCGCAGCGCCAGCAGCAGCTTCTGGCGCTGGCCGGCACCCTGGGCCTGCCCGCCGTCGCCAGCGGCGACGCGCACATGCACGTGCGCTCGCGGCGTGCGCTGCAGGATGTGCTCACCGCGACCCGCTGGCGCCTGCCGGTGGCCGAAGCCGGCGCGCACCTGTTCCCGAACGGCGAACGCCACCTGCGCACGCGCCGGGCGCTGGCGGCCGCGCATCCGGCCGCGCTGATGGAGGAATCGGCGCGCATCGCCGCGCGCTGCCGGTTCGGCATGGGCGAGGTGAAATACCAGTACCCGCGCGAACTGGTGCCCGAAGGACAGACGCCGACCGGCTGGCTGCGCGAACTGACCCGGCGCGGCATCCGCGACCGCTGGCCGCAAGGCGCGCCCCACGGCACGCTGCGGCAGATCGCCCGCGAGCTGAAGCTGATCGCCGAACTGCGCTACGAGGCCTTCTTCCTGACGGTCGAGGACGTGGTGCGTTACGCCCGCAGCCAGGGCATCCTGTGCCAGGGCCGCGGTTCGGCGGCCAACTCCGCCGTGTGTTACGCGCTGGGCATCACCGCGGTGGATCCGGCGCAGACGCGGCTGCTGTTCGGGCGCTTCCTGTCGAAGGAGCGCAACGAGCCGCCCGACATCGACGTGGATTTCGAACACGAGCGGCGCGAACAGGTCATCCAGTACCTCTACCGCAAGTACGGCCGCGAGCGCGCCGCGCTGGCGGCGACGGTGATCTGCTACCGCGGCAAGAGCGCCGTGCGCGACGTCGCCCGGGCCCTGGGGCTGCCCCCGGACCAGGTCGATTCGCTGACCCGGGCGCTGTCGTGGTGGGACAGCCTGGACGACGCAAGCGAGCGCATGCGCGAACGCGGCTTCGACCCCGACAGCCCGCTGATGCGCCGCGTGCTGGCGCTCGCCACCGAGCTGCTGGGCGCACCGCGCCACCTCAGCCAGCACGTCGGCGGCTTCGTCATCTCCGACCAGCCGCTGCACCACCTGGTGCCGGTGCAGAACGCGGCGATGGCCGAGCGCACCATCATCGAATGGGACAAGGACGACCTGGAAACCCTGGGCCTGCTGAAGGTGGACTGCCTGGCGCTGGGCATGCTGACCGCGATCCGCAAATGCCTGGCGCTGCTGGAGCGGCACCACGGCATCGCCCACACCATGGCGTCCATACCGGCCGACGATCCGCCCACCTACGCCATGATCCAGCGCGCCGACACCGTCGGCGTGTTCCAGATCGAGTCGCGGGCGCAGATGGCGATGCTGCCGCGGCTGAAACCGCGGAACTACTACGACCTGGTGATCCAGGTGGCCATCGTCCGGCCCGGCCCGATCCAGGGCGACATGGTCCACCCCTACCTGCGCCGGCGCCAGGGCAAGGAGGCGGTGGACTATCCCAGCGAGGCGCTGGAGAAGGTGCTCAAGCGCACCCTCGGCATCCCGCTGTTCCAAGAACAGGTGATGGAGCTGACCATCGTCGCCGCCGGTTTTTCGCCCGGCCGCGCCGACGCGGTGCGGCGCGGCATGGCCGCCTGGAAGCGCAAGGGCGGGCTGCTGGAATTCCGCGACGACCTGTTCGCCGGCATGGCCGAGCGCGGCTACACCCGCGAATACGCCGAACGCATCTTTTCCCAGATCGAGGGCTTCGCCGACTACGGCTTCCCGGAATCGCACGCCGCCAGCTTCGCCCTGCTCACCTACGTCAGCTGCTGGCTGAAACGGCACCATCCGGCCGCCTTCACCTGCGCGCTGATGAACTCGCAGCCGCTGGGCTTCTACAGCAACAGCCAGCTGGTGCAGGACGTCCGCCGCCACGGCGTGCCGGTGCGGCCGGTGGACGTGCGCCACAGCGACTGGGACAACACGCTGGAATCCGCGAACGGCAGCGACATGCACCAGCCAGCCCTGCGCCTGGGCCTGCGCGAGATCTCCGGCCTGCCGGCGGCCACGGCCGAAGCGGTGATGGCGGCGCGCGCGCGCTCCGCCTTCACCAGCGTCGAGGACCTGTGCCACCGCGCCAACCTGGACGAGCGCGCCCGCGCCCTGCTGGCCGAGGCCGGTGCGCTCAGGGGGCTGGCCGGGCACCGGCACCGCGCCCGCTGGGCCATCGCCGGCGTCGAGGCGCAGTTGCCGCTGTTCGACGCCTCGCCGCGGGAGCAGGCGGTCACCCTGCCCGTGCCCAGCGCCGGCGAGGACCTGCTGGCCGACTACGCGCGCCTGGGCCTGAGCCTGGGTCCGCATCCGATGAAACTGCTGCGCAAACAGCTGACCGCGCGCCGCTACCGGCCTTCACGCGAACTCCTGGACCTGGCGCACGGCAGCCCGGTGCGGGTGGCCGGCCTGGTCACCGGCCGGCAGCGGCCGCAGACCGCGACCGGCGTCACCTTCGTCACGCTCGAGGACGAAGACGGCCCGGTCAACGTGGTGGTCTGGCGGGACCTGGGCGAGCGCCAGCGCCGGGTGCTGGTGGAGTCCCGGGTGATGGGCGTGGACGGCAGGCTCGAGACCATGGACGGCGTGCGGCACCTGGTCGCCCACCGGCTGCACGACGAAAGCGCGCTTGCCGGCCAACTGCATTCGGTGTCGCGCGACTTCCGCTGACCCCCCCGGTCAGCGATCCAGCGCCAGCACCGACGTCGCCGCGCAGACGAAGCCGGCCGTGGCATCGAAATCCCAGCGTTCCACCCGGGCCTCGGCGGCGCCCCGGGCGTACTCGAGCACATTGACCGAGTTCGGCCGGCCGTCCCGCACCCGGCGCGATACCGCGGTGCCCGCCTGCACGCACCAGGCGCGGCGCTGCAGCGCCGGGAAACGCAGCGACAGGGGGCGCACGAAGGGCCAGTGGATATGCCCGCCCATCACGACGTCGGCACCGGCGGCCACCCAGGCCGGCACCGCCTCGGCGTGGCCGCGCAACAGGTTGTGCCGTTCGCGGGCGTCGGGCACGTCCACCGGCTGGTGCGTCACGACCACGCGCAGCTGGTCGGGCCGCGCCGCACGGAGCCGGGAGGCCACCGCGGCGATCTGCGCGGCCGACACCTCGCCGTGCTTGTGCCGCCGCGCACGGGTGGTGTTGACCGTGACCACCCGCAAACCGGCGATATCGAGCTCGGGCTCGAGCTCGGGACCGAAGGCCTCCACGAAACCGCGATAGGGCGCCAACAGGCGGGTGGCGAGGTCGAACAGCGGGAGGTCGTGGTTGCCGGGAATCACCAGGCGCCGCGGCACGGCGAGCCGGTCGCAGAAAAGCCGCGCCCGCGCGAACTGACGACGCCGGGCGCGCTGGGTGATGTCGCCGGAAAGCAGCAGCACATCGGGCGGACGACCGGCCACCATCGCGACCAGCGCCTCGACGACCTCGGCCCGTTCGGTGCCGAAGTGCGGATCCGAAACCTGCAGCAGGCGGATCATCCGACCGCCACGCGGTCTTCGGGCGCCGGCAGCATCAGCAGCAGCGGCTGCGGACCGACGTCGAACACGAGAGGACATGCCAACTGGAGAATCTCGCCATCCAGCGCGACCTTCACCCGGCGCCTGCCCCGCGGCGCCACGCGGATACGCCGGATCGGGAAGCTCTCGACCGTGTCGGCTTCGCCCAGCTGCCCCATCGCACCGCGCAAGGCCAGCCCCAGGATGGCCAGCGGGCCGATGGGCTTGAGCATCACCGCGGCCAGGCAGCCCTGGTCGATGGCGTCGGCCTCGGCAATCCCGATGCGGGCCAACTGGAGCCGGTTGTTGCCGATGAAAAGGGTGGGCGTGCGCACCGAACGGCGTTCGCCGCGGCTTTCGATATCCAGCTGCAGCTGCCGGTAACCCGACACCAGGGTGCGCAGGCCGGAGAAGGCGGCGATGAGGCGGCTGCGGCCGAACTGCTGCTTGAAGGCCTCCCGGTCCTCCAGCAGCTTGGGGTACAGGCCGAGGCTGGCATTGACGAGGAAGGGCTGGCCGTTCACCCGCCCGACCTGCACCGGGGTGGCCGTGGCGCGCAGCAGCGCGCGGCTGGATGCACCGATTTCCTGGGAAATCCCGTGGACACGACCGAAATAATTGAACGTGCCCTGCGGCAGCACGCCCAGGGGCACGCCCGTGCCGACCAGATGCCGGGCCGCGGCGTTGAGCGTGCCGTCACCGCCGGCGGCCACGACGATGCCGGCGGCTGCCTTCGCCCGCTCGGTCGCTTCGGCAAGCCGCCGCGCCAGCGTCCCCGGGCCGTCCACCCCCAGCAGATGGACCTCTCGTCCGCCCTCGCGCAGGGTTTCGCGGATGACCGTCACGGCATCGCAGGCGTCGTGGCGGCCCGAGCCTGCGTTGATCACCACGAAGAACGGCGCGTCGGAGAAATCGGCGGGAGCCGGGGAATCATTCATGCCCCGAGGCTAACCCCTGCACCGTGAGGGAAGGATTAAGCGGCGCCCCGCCGCCGGCCAAAAAAAAAGCCGCCCTCGCGGGGCGGCCCTTTCTGCTGCTTGGTGCCGGAGATAGGAATCGAACCTACGACCCCATCATTACGAATGACGTGCTCTACCAACTGAGCTACTCCGGC
>CBFGOZ010000010.1:0-22641 GCA_965650505.1 uncultured Arenimonas sp. | reverse complement strand
CTGGACGAGGAAGAGAAGCGGATCCTGCTCGACCGGATCGAGAAGGAGAAGATCCGCGGCCAGGTCAGCGTGACCCGCTTCAAGGGCCTGGGCGAGATGAACCCGGTCCAGCTTCGCGAGTCGACCATCCACCCCGATACCCGCCGGCTGGTGCAGCTGACCGTGGACGACGCCGAGGCCACCCGCGGCCTGATGGACATGCTGCTGGCCAAGAAACGGGCCGGCGACCGCAAGGCCTGGCTCGAGGCCAAGGGCGACCTCGCCTCGCTCGAAGTGTGACGGGCCCCTAGGAAATGTGACGTTCCACGTCACATTCCTGACGCACCGCCGGACCGCCCGCGGCCCGGCCCGAACCCAGGCACCGCAAGCCGGAGCCGCCCCTCCGGGCGGCGTGGCCGACCGCTGCCCCGCTTTGCGTAGGGCCGCCGACCCGGATACTGTGACGCACCTCTCACTTCTGCAGGCCCGGGGCCGGCCCTCCCCGGGCTTGGCACGCTTTCTGCATTTGCCCCTCTGCCGCAGCCTTGCGAGCCCCTGGTCGGTGATCCGGCCCGGATTGTTCCCAACCATCCAGTCCAATCACCCACGCAACCCTAAGGAACCCGACACCCATGAATACCGTCCGTGCTATCCGAGGCCTGGCTCTCACCGGCCTGGCGTCCCTCGGCCTGATCGCCATGACCCCGGCTTTCGCCGAATCCCAGTTCTCGACCGGCGCCGGCCCGACCACGGCCAACGCCCGCCTGAACTTCCAGGTCAACATCCCGCGCTTCCTGAGCTTCCGCGTCGGCCCGGCCGGCGCCGGCATCGAGCAGGTCGTGTTCGACGTGGCCGCCGCCAACGTCGGTGACGGCAATGCCGTCGCCCGCACCGGTGGCCTGGCCGTGGACGTGGCCCTGCGTGGCAACGGCGGCACCATCAGCCTGACCGCCAACACCACCGGCACTTCGCTGACCGACCTGGCCAGCGGCGAGACCATCCCCTTCTCCGAGATCACCACCACGGTGGCGACCGGTTCCATCGCCGCCCCGACCCTGGTCGAGAACGGCGTCAGCGCCCCGGTGGCGATCGCCCCGAACGTCGGCGCCCGCGGCACCGACCGCCTGGCCACCTGGGCCTACAGCTACGAGAACAACACGATCGCCGGCGCCGGCCAGTACAACGGCCAGGTGCAGTACACCGCGACCATGCCGTAACGCGGCACGGAAACGCTCACGCGATCGTTCGACGGGAGCCGGCGCCAGCCGTCGGCTCCCGGTTTCCCGGAGAACACCATGACGCTTGCTTGGAAAACCGCGGGGGGGCTGCTCCTGCTGGCCTCGGCGCTTTTCCCGGCCAGCGTCGACGCCTACACCGTCGGCATCAATGGCGGTACCCGCATGGTCTACCTGCGGGTGGGCACCGGCGGCATGTCCGGCGGCGGCACCTACAACGGCGGCGGCCAGCCGACCAACAACACCACGGTCAACAACGTCGCCGTCACGGTCCCGGCCGCGGCGGTCGGCAACGGCGTCGACCAGACCATGACCGGCGACGGCAACACCGTCAGCCAGCTGGACGGCTTCGCGTTCTGCGATCCGGGCGAGATCTACATCGGGGCGTTCTTCCGCCACCCGAGCAACGGCAACGGCGGCGGCGGCCCCAACAATACCGCCACGGTGATCGCCACCTACGCCCCGAACCTGACGAACGCCAGCGGCGACACCATCCCGATGTCGCAGATCAGCTGGACGTCCAGCGGCAATGGCGACAACGGCGGCCAGCCCTTCGCCTCCGGCAGCTTCACCAGCAGCGGCCAGACGGTCGCCAGCTTCGTGCGCAACCAGTGGAACGAGAGCTGCTACCGGTTCCGCTACGGGAACGACCAGCTGGTCGGTGCCGGCAACTACACCAATACCGTCACCTACACCATCACCGCGCCATGAACCGCCTTCTTGCCGCCGCCCTGCTGATCGCCGCCTGCTGCGCGAGCCCGCTGGCCGCCGCGCAGGCGCTGCCGGTCGACGACACCGGCACCCAGGTGCTGGGCGGCAACGTGCGCATGAAGTGGGATTCGGTGCTGCCCCGTCCGGGCCAGCCATCGACCATGACCGGCCGGATGACGGTGCTGGTGCGCCTGGACGTGTCGCCCTGGCGCGGCCGCAGCGGGCGCATCTACAAGAAGCTCGGCCCGCAGGCGACCGGCCCGCTGTTCGTGCAATGGACCACCCGCGGCGTGCTGCTGCCCGGCCAGCTGCGCGACGGTGAGCGCAGCCTGGTCTACCAGGGCCCGATCACGGCCGACCGGCTCGAGGACACCCTGCTGGTGACCCTGCAGGCGGATGGAAACCATCTGCCGCAGCAGTCGCAGCTCAGCTTCACCTTCGAGATCGAGCTGGAGTCGCCCTGATGTCCCGTTTCCTGCACCTGCTGGCCGCCGGCCTGAGCCTGCTGATCGCCGACGCTGCGCTGGCCCAGGGATTCGAAGCCCAGGTGGCACCGCCGCGCTTCGAGGAAACGGCACAGCCCGGCACGACCTTCCGCAACGTCCTCGAGATCACCAACGGCTCGACCCGCAGCGCGCGCTTTCTGCTCAAGACCGCCGACTGGCAGCTGGCGCCGGATGGCTCGGTGCAATTCTCCGACGCGCTGGCGCCCGGCAGCTGCCGGCCCTGGGTCGGCATCGAGGCGCCCGAGATCCAGGTCGCGCCCAATGGCCGCCGCCGCTACCGCTTCGAAGTCGCGGTGCCGGCCGACGCCGCCGACGGCCAGTGCCGCTTCGCGATCATGATCGAAGGCGAACCGCAGCGGCAGGCCGACGGAAGCCTGCAGGTGACCGGCCGCATTGGCATCATCGTCTACCTGACCATCGGCAAGGGCGCGCCGGTGCTCAGCTACCTCGGGACGCGGGTTGAAGCCGTGCAGGGCCGCGACCTGCCCCTGGTCAGCATCCGCAACACCGGCAACGCCCATGCCCGCCTGGCCGGTTTCCTCGAGGCGATCGACGCCAACGGCGCCAAGGTCACGATGACGCCCGCGTCCGATCCGATCCTGCCGGGCACGACCCGCGACATCGCCCTGATCCCGATCGGCGAGGGCCCGAATGCGCCCGAGCCCAAGCTGAACTTCCCGCTGCGCCTGAAGGGTACGCTCGAGTCCCCGCCGCTGCGCCTCGAACTCGACGACCAAGCGGGCAAATGAACCCGCCCTTCCGCCTCCACGCGCTGGCACTTGCCGTGGGTGCCGCATTGGCGCTGGCCGGGGCGCCCGCGCGCGCCGCCCAGGACGCGACGGCGCCGGAACCCTATCGGGACCGGATCATCTCCGCCGAAGCGCTGGAGCCGCTGCCGCCGGAAGAAGACGAGATCGTCGACGCCGGGGGCCTGCCCCGGTCGCTCAGCGTCGAACTGCTGGCCAGCCGCACCGACCGCGGCGACGAAACCTTCCAGGAGCAGGGCCTGTCGGTCGCCGGGTTCTGGGAAACCGCCGCCCTGGGCAGCTTCTCGCTGGACGCGACCCTGCTGCGCTCCGACCGCAGCCGCGACCAGGCCGAACCCTGGGGTGGCACCGCCACCCTGTGGCAGCGCGGCCTGTACCTTGACGGCGGCTGGCGCGGCAACAACGGCCTGGGCGTGCTCAACACCAGCCTGCCGGGCCTGCTGCGCGAGCAGTACCGCTTCATCCTGCCCAGCGTCACCTTCGCCGGCGTCGGCACCGAGTGGCTGCAGACCGAAAAGAACCTGCAACTGCAGGCCTCCTACGGCCGCGGCGGCAGCTTCGACGGCGCCCGCGTCGTCGGCTTCGACCTGGCCGATGGCGACGTCGCCTCCTTCGCCTCGCAGTGGCAGTGGGCGCCGGGCTGGACCGGCGCCGCCGCCGCGCTGGCGACCGACGGCCGCCTGATCCCCGACGACGACGGCGGCCTGCTGGTCGAAGAAAGCGAAACCCGGGCGCTGCTGGCCGCCACCGGCTGGAAGGACGCCAACGACAGCGTCACGCTGACCCTGCAGTCCAGTGACGGCGACCTGGGGCAGGCGTTCGGCGCCTGGGCCGACGGCCGCGCCGACCGCGGCCGCTACAGCCACCGTTACGGCCTGTTCCGGCTCGAACCCGGCCTGGCCTGGGGCGCGCTGCCGATCGCCAACGACGCCCAGGGCGCCTACTACCGCATCGCCTACCAGCACGCGCGCTGGTCCTGGAACGCGGGCCTGGACCGCATCGACTCGGTGTCGGGCAACAGCTTCGAGGGCAGCTACGGCAACGTCTACGCGCGCTACCAGGCCAGCACGCTCACCGGCTTCGGCGGCGGCCTGAACGTGCGCGACTCGCAGTTCTCCACCGCCTACAGCACCCAGCTCTTCCTCGACCGCAGCCACCGCTGGGGCCAGTCGCGCCTGCAGTACGACCACCTGGACGGCGGCACCGGCGGCGGCGACAGCTGGGAACTCAAGCTCGACCATGCCCTGCCGATGAAGCAGGGCACGCGCCTGTCGTTCTCGCTGACGCATGGCTCGCTGTCCTTCGACGGCGAGCCGGCCACCAAGACCACGTCGCTTTCCGCGTTCGGCGGCGTGAACCTGACCGACCGGCTCAGCCTGGACGGCAGCGCGCGCTACAGCCGCGGCAGCGGCCCCGAGGCCTTCCGCGGCACCGACCTCAACCTCAACCTGACCTGGCGCATCGCCACCCGCTGGTGGCTGATCGGCAGCGTCTACGAGAACCGCGGTTCGCGTCGATCGCCCTTCATCCTCGACCCGCTGGCGCCCGACACCTACTACGACCTGCCGCGCGACCGCTCGGTCTTCCTGAGCCTGCGCTATGAACGCCGCGCCGGCACGCCCAGCGCCGTGCTCGGCGGCACGCCCGGCAGCGCGGTGGGCGGCATCACCGGCAGCGTCTTCCTGGACGACAACGGCGACGGCGAACGCGCCGCGTCGGAGCTGCCGGCGGCGAACGTCACCGTGGTGCTGGACGGCCGCTATTCGGTGCGCACCGACAGCCAGGGCAATTTCGAATTCCCGCGGGTGGCGGTGGGCAACCACGTGCTGACCGTGCTGCCCGACAACCTGCCCCTGCCCTGGTCGCTGGACGAGGAAGCCGACAAGCGCAGCATCGAGGTCCGGGTGCGCGAACAGCAGCGGGTCGACATCGGCGCCCGGAGGCCGCGATGAACCACGACCGCGCCAGCCTCGTGCTCAAGCTCGCCAGCCTGGTCGCGGCCGCCGCGCTGGCGGTCGGGCTGCAGGCGCGCGAGCGCGCCAACGCCCATCTTTACGGCTACGCGCTGTCCGACAGCGCCGGCGATCCGGCCTGCCGCTACGACTTCATCGACCTCGGCCCGGCCGGGACGACGATGCCGATGGCGCCGGCCCGCGCCGACGCCGCCCGCGACGACCGCGCCGCGGCGCTGGTGCTGGCTGCGCCCTTCGAGTTCTACCAGGAACCGGCCACGTCCCTGGTGGTCTCGGACAACGGCTACCTGGCGTTCGCCGAAGGCGTCGAACGCGAGGACGGCACCGACTTCAGCAACGACTGCGGCCTGCCGGCGCAGGCCGACAACCCGGCGGCCAGCCAGGACCGGATCTACCTGTACCACGACGACCTCCGGCCCCAGGCCGGCGGCGTGGTCAAGCAGGCCTGGTTCGACCACTGCCCGCGCACCAGCGCGATGGGAGCCCCGGAAGCCTGCACGGTGGTGGAATGGAGCGGCTTCGAACGCGCCGGTCCGCTGCGCAGCAGCCAGCCGCTGCACGCGCAGGCCGTGCTCTACCACGGCAGCCACGAGATTGCCCTGCAGTACGCGTCGGTGGACGACAGCCGCGGCGGCCAGGCGACGATCGGCCTGCAGGGCTTCAACGGCCGCGCGGCCCGCGAATCCGGCTGCAACGTGCCGCGCCAGGTGCGGCCGCGCCTGGCGGTCTGCTTCCGCGACCCCCGCCATCCGGCCACCCATGCCGCCGGGGCGGCCCCCACCCTGCGCTGAGGCGTTTGGCGCCGGGTTTCAGCCGCGCGCCGCGGCCAGCAAACTGGCCAGCACCGCCTGCAGCGCCGTAGCGCGTGCACGGTCGTAGCGGCCGGCGGATTCGTCCATGTAGGTGGACTGGGCGAGTTCGAGCTGCACCGCGTCCACGCCCTCCGACGGCTGGCCATAGCGGCGCGTGATGTAGCCACCCTTGAAGCGGCCGTTCGCTGTCCAGGTGTAGTCGTGTTGCGCCGACAGCACCGACTCCAGCCGCGCCTGCAGCGCCCGATCGCAGCTGGCGCCGCCCGCGGTGCCCAGGTTGAAGTCGGGCAGCCGGCCTTCGAACAGGAAGGGGACCACGCTGCGGATCGAGTGGCCTTCCCACAGCAGCACCCGGCCGTGTTCGGCCTTCAGGCGCGCCAGCTCCTGCACCAGCGTGTCGTGGTACGGCCGCCAGTAGCGCTCGACCCGCGCGGCGACCTCGTCGGCGGAGGGCTCCTGCCCCGGCAGGTAGACCGGGTCGCCGCTGAAGCGCACCGCGGGGCAGAGGCCGGTCGTGTTCTGCCCCGGGTACAGCGACACGTCGTCCGGCGGGCGGTTGAGGTCGACCACATAGCGGGAATAGGTCGGCACCAGCAGCGATGCCCCGAGGCCGCGCGCGAAGTCGTAGAGCCGGCTGACGAACCAGTCGGTGTCCGGCACCGCGCGCGCCTCCGGCGTCAGCCGTCCGGCGATGTCCTCGGGCAGCGCGATGCCGTCGTGCGGCAGGCTGATAAGCAGCGGCGCGGTGCCGCGGTGCAGGGTGCAGACGTCCATGCCGGCAGTCTAGCGGGCGAAGCGCGCCGGCGCGTAAGGCGCGGGATCGATCGCGGGTTCGCGGCCCAGCATCAGGTCGGCCATGAGGCGGCCGGTGCCGGCGCTCATGCCCATGCCCATCATGCCGTGCCCGGTGGCGAGCCAGAGGTTGTTGTGACCGGGCACGCGCCCCAGCAGCGGCAGGTCGTCGGGCGTCATCGGCCGCCAGCCGCACCACTCCTGGCGTTTCGCGGGGCCGACCGGATCGTGCAGGTACTCGGCCGCGCCGCGCTCCAGCGCATCCAGTCGGGTGCGGTTGAGGCGCTCGTCGTAGCCGCTGAACTCCATCGTGCTGCCCAGGCGGTAACCATCGTCCCAGGTGGTCACGCAGACGCTGCGCTCCTTGAGCACCAGCGGCCGCCGCGGGGTGCGTGCCGGCCGGTCGTAGGTGATCGAATATCCCTTGCCCGGCTGGACGGGGACGGGCATGCGCATCATGCGCTCGAACTCCGGGGACCAGGCGCCCATCGCCACCAGAACCCGGGCCGCCCGGCGCCGGCCTTCGCTGGTCTGCACCGCGTCGATGCCGTGGCGGCCGCGCTCCAGGCCAGTGACGCGCACGCCCTCCTCGATCACGCCGCCGGCGGCGCGCACGATGCGTGCCAGTTCGGCGGTGTAGCGGTCGGGGCGCAGCTGGGCGTCTCCGGGGAAGAACAGCGCACCGGCCATGCCGGGCTTCAGTGCCGGTTCCTCGGCCGCGAGCGCGACGCCGTCGAGGACCTGGGCCTCGATGCCCAGTTCGGCCAACAGAGGCAGGTCGCGCTGCTGCCGGTGCAGGGCTCGTTCGCTGCGGAACACATAGTGGAAACCGCCCGCCTCGAAGCCGCAGTCCAGGTACTGCCCGGACACCAGGTCCTCGACCAGCGCGCGCGAGTAGCGCAGCAGCGCGCCCTTGGCCAGGCCGCTGGCGCGCCAGTCGCGGGCATTGCAGCGGCCGGCCACGGCCAGCAGCCAGCGCATCAGCGGCGGATCCCAGCGCGGCTTCACGTAAAGCGGCGCCGAAGGGCTGAGCATCCAGCGCAGGGCCTGCAGGACCATGCCCGGCGCCGCCAGCGGCGGGGAATGGCTGGGCGTGAGCGTGCCGCAGTTGCCCCAGGAAGCCCCGCCGCCGACCGTGCCCCGCTCCAGCACCCGCACCGACCGGCCCTCGGCCAGCAGGTAGTGGGCGCAGGCCAGGCCGATCACGCCACCGCCCAGGATCAGGACATCCGCATCGCCTTCGTTCATGCCGGCATTCTAGCCGCGGCGGCCGGGCCGTCCGTCAACGCCGCATCGGCGGCAGGCGCAGGTAGGTCGCGGCACGCCACAGCCACTCCATCGGCCCCATCCGGAAGCGCGACAGCCAGGCCTGGCTCAGCAGCACCTGCAGGATGAAGAACCCGATGACGAACGGAATCTGCCAGGCGCGGGGAAGCCGTTCGTAATAGCCCAGGCCGTAGCCCGAGAAGATCCAGGTGCAGACCAGCGACTGCAGCAGGTAGTTGCTCAGCGCCATGCGCCCGGCCGGCGCCAGCGCGCGGAGCGCCGACGACAGCGGACCGCCCTGCAGCCCCCGCACGATCCAGGCCAGGTAGCCCAGGGCCATCAGGGTGCCGCCGACGTTGAACAGGCTCAGGGCGAAGGCCGAACGCAGGCTGAGGCTGACGAGGTCGAAGGTGGGCTCCAGCAGGAAGGACATCAGCACCATCGCGAACCCCACCGGCAGCGCCACCCCGCGCAGCCGCGCGTAGAAGCCCGGGAAGTCCGCGGGCCGGGCGATGGCGCCGCTGCGCACGAACCAGGCGCCCAGCAGGAACAGGCCCAGGATCTGCCAGCCCCAGAGCACCAGCGCGGCCAGGTTCTGGGACAGGTCGTGCAGGCGCTGGGGAATGGCCTCGGCCCAGGTGCTGGCGCCGCCGGCCAGGCGCTGCGCCTCGATGGCCGCGGCGATGTCCTCGCGCTGTTCGGCCAGGGCCTGCTGCATCTCGGCGCTGGTGCCGGCCGCGGCGAGCGCCAGCGATCCCAGCGCGCCCAGCGCCACCAGCAGGAATTCGGCGAACAGGATCAGCGCGATGCCGCCGGCCGCCAGGTAGGGCGCGGGCGTGCCGCGGAAGAACAGCAGCAGCACGAACGCGACCAGGGCGTAGGCGACCAGGATGTCCCCCGACCAGACGAACACCGCATGCACCAGGCCGATCGCCAGCAGGGCCAGGACGCGGCAAAGGTAGGTCATGAAGAAGGGCCGTTCGGCGGCGTCGGCCCGCGCCAGCATCACGGCGAAGCCCATGCCGAACAGCAGGGAGAACAGGGGATAGAACTTGCCCTGCACGAACAGGTAGACGAAGACGTCGGCGATGCGGTCGGCGCCGGACAGGCGGGGGTCGACGCCGGTCTGGGCGATCAGCAGGGGGCCGACCATGGCCTCGATGTTCATCAGTAGGATGCCCAGCAGGGCGAAGCCGCGCAGCACGTCCATCGCGGCGATGCGCTCGTGCGCCGCCACGGGGGCGAAAGGCTGCGTCTCGGCCATGGCGATCTCTTCTGCGGGACGCCTCGATCATCAGCCCTGGCTTGCGTGGCCGCAAGCAGGGCGCTCGGTTCTGTTTGGTCTGGCGCCGGTGACATCGGCGCCAGACCCAGAAACCGCGAGCACGAAAAAGCCCGCCGAAGCGGGCTTTTCCAAGCGGACAAGGAACAAGCGCAGGTCAGTGCTGCGCGCCGCCCTCGCCGTGCACGTGGCCGTGCTCGATTTCGACCGGCTCGGCCTCGCGCACGTCGACGATCTCGACCTGGAACTGCAGCACCTTGCCGGCCATCGGATGGTTCAGGTCCACGTCCACCACCGTGGCGCCGACCTTGGTCACCGTCACCGGGCGCGGACCCATCGACGTATTGAGCATCACCTCCTGCCCCGGGCGCAGGCGCGCCTCGCGGAAGTGCTTCTTCGGCACCCGCTGCGTGAATCCCTCGCGACGCGGGCCATAGGCCTGGTCGGGCTCCACCGTGACCTCGAAGCTGTCGCCGGCGGCGCGGTCGAGCATCGCCGCCTCCAGGCCGGGGATGATGGCGTTGTGGCCGACCAGGATGGCCAGCGGCTCGCGGTCCTTCGAGGTTTCCACCGGCGGCTGGCCGGGCTCGGACACGGTGTAGTGGAAACGGACGACGCGGTTCTTCTCGATCTTCATGGGGATTCCGTGGAGGGGCCGGTGACGCGACCGGCGGGATGGGGCACACTCGGCCCGTGACAGCGAGCGCGCATTATCCCGGCACCTCCCGCCCGGCGCCAGTTCCCCGGGCCGCGGCCCCGCTTCCCCTGCTGCTGGCGCTGATGCTGGCGGCCTGCGGCTCCGGACCCGAACCCCGCAAGGGCGGCGCCCCCGCCGCGCCGGCCCTGCGCGTGGTGGACGTGATGCCGGACGACCCCCTGCGCGCCAACGACGTGCTGATGCGCGCCCTGGGCCTGGTCGGCACGCCCTACCGCTGGGGCGGCAACACGCCCGAGGGCGGCTTCGACTGCAGCGGCCTGGTCGGCTACGTGTTCCTGGACGCGGCGAGGCTCTACCTGCCGCGCACCACCCGCGAGATCGCGAAGTTCGACGCCGACGTGCCGCCGCGCGACCGCCTGGCCCCCGGCGACCTGGTGCTGTTCGGCAAGCCGACCTTCCACGTCGGCATCTACGTCGGCGAAGGCCGCTTCGTGCACGCGCCAAGCACCGGCGGCACCGTGCGCCTGGACCGGCTCGACAATCCCTACTGGGTGCGCCAGTACACCGGCGCGCGCCGGGTGCTCGACTAGGCCCTCGACGGCTCCGGCCGCAGCCACAGCCAGGTGCCGACGATGGCCATGATCCCGGTGCCGGTGGCGGCCATCCACCATTTCGGCGCGGTCAGGAAGAAGACCGCGGCGCAGAGGGCCATCGTGCCGATCGCCCAGTATTTGGCCCGGCGGCTGACCGCGCCGCTGGCCTCCCAGTCGCGGATCATCGGCCCGAACACCCGGTGCGCCAGCAGCCAGGCGTGCAGGCGCTTGGACCCCCGCGCGGCGGCATAGGCCGCCAGCAGCACGAAGGGCGTGGTCGGCAGCCCCGGCAGGAAAATGCCGATCACGCCCAGCGCCAGGCAGGCGTAGGCCAGCAGCAGCCAGAACCAGCGGCGGACGCGCAGGTGCAGGCTCATCCCGGGCGCAGGCTGGCCACGGCCTGTTCGATGTCCTTGCTCAGGGCCATCACCTTGGTCGCATAGTCGGCGAGGCGGCGATCGTCCTCGTCCACCGGCTTCCAGGCCGGCACGGCGGTGGGCTTGCCCTCGACGGCGTCCAGCGCCACGAACACGATGACGCAGTGCGTGCAGAGCCGGTCGCCGCTTTCCTGCATCGGATCGCGCGCGCGCACGTCCACGGCGAAATGCATGCTCGAGGTGCCGGTGTAGACCAGCTTGGCGGTGACCGTGACCAGGTCCGAAGTCCGGATGGGCGACACGAAGCGGATGCCGCCGACGGCGACGGTGACGCTGTAGCGGCCGCTCCAGCCGACCGCCGCGGCGTAGCCGACCTGGTCGATCCATTTCATCACCACGCCGCCGTGGACCTTGCCGCCGTAGTTGACGTCGGTCGGCTCGGCCAGGAACCGGAAGGTCAGTTCACGCTGTTCACCGCTCATGCACCGGCTCCTTGCCGCGACGCGGCCTGATGGTTCCTTCAGCAATCCGCGGGCTGCACGCCGGCGGCACCGGCCACCGCGTCGCGCACGGCGCGGCGGCGCATGCGCGCATGCAGGCGCTCGCGCCGGCGGGCCAGGTCGCGCGCCTGGGCGATGCGCGCCTCGACGTCGGCGGCATCTGGCAACGCGGCGCGCAGGGCGCAGAATTCGGTGTAGGCGCCGACCACGTGGCGGATCCGGCGCAGCAGCAGCTCGAGCATGATCGCGTCGTCGAGCAGGCCGATCACCGCGACGTCGTCCGGGATCAGGTCCTCCGGGTCGCTGAAGTAGGCCAGCAGCCGCAGCACCTCGGCGCGTTCGACCTGCGGCAGGGCCCAGGCCTCGTCCTCGAGCATGTCGATCAGGCGCTGCACCTCGAGGATGCGCCGGCGGATGTAGCCGGGCGCGCTGGCGATGGGCAAGGTTTCCAGGCCGTGGCGGGCCGCCGCGACGATGTCGCAGTCGTCCGCGCAGGCCACCCGGCGCTCGGCGCGGGCCAGGGCCTCGTGGAAACGATCGATGTCGCCGGGCTCGAGTTCGAAGGTGATCTTCACGCGCCCATCCTACGACAGCCTGAACGGGCCATTCACCCCTCCGGCGGCGCTCACTGGCCGCCGGAGCCGGTTTCGCGTACAGTTCGCGGCGTTTGCTGCACGGCTGACCGTTTTCCCCCGGTATGCCCGCCACCCAGGCTTCGAGCGTCGCTCGCCCTGCGTCTGGCCCCACTCCGCACGCCTTTCGCTGCGCAAACCCGTCAGGACCGCCTTGGTCCCTGCCGTAAAACCAGCTTCACCAGCTCGCAGCGCGGTTTCAGGGAACGCTCCGGGTTACGCAACGGAGTACAACCATGTCTTTTGAAACCCTTGGGCTCGCGCCCGAGATCAACCGTGCGCTCGCCGAACTCGGCTACGCCAACCCCACCCCGATCCAGGCCGAGGCGATCCCGCTGGTCATGGCCGGCCACGACCTGATGGGCGGCGCCCAGACCGGCACCGGCAAGACCGCCGCGTTCTCGCTGCCCCTGCTGCACCGCCTGGCCCAGGCCGGCCCGATGCACGGCCCGCGCAAACCGCGCGCCCTGGTGCTGGTGCCGACCCGCGAGCTGGCCGTGCAGGTGTTCGACAGCCTGCGCGCCTACGGCAAGCACCTGCGCCTGAACGCCACCACCATCTACGGCGGCGCCGGCATGCAGCCGCAGATCGACGCGCTGCGCCGCGGCGTCGACATCCTGGTGGCCACGCCGGGCCGCCTGCTCGACCATCTCGAGCGCCGCAGCGTCGACCTCTCGCACGTCGAGATCCTGGTGCTGGACGAAGCCGACCGCATGCTCGACATGGGCTTCCTGCCCGCGATCAAGCGCGTGATGGCCAAGATCCCGTCGCGCCGCCAGACCCTGCTGTTCTCGGCGACCTTCGAGGACGCGATCAAGAAGCTGGCGATGGAGTTCCTGCGCGACCCGAAGGAAGTGCAGGTCTCGGTGCGCAACGCGGTGGCCACCAACGTCACCCACATCGTGCATCCGGTGGACGCGAGCCGCAAGCGCGACCTGCTGCTCGAGATCCTGTCCAAGCGCTACGAGGACCAGGTGCTGGTGTTCGGCCGCACCAAGCACGGCTGCAACCGCCTGTCGGAGCAGCTGGACAAGGCCGGCATCAACTCGGTCGCCATCCACGGCAACAAGAGCCAGGCCCAGCGCCTGAAGGCGCTGAAGGACTTCAAGTCCGGCAAGGCCCGGGTGCTGGTCGCCACCGACGTCGCCGCGCGCGGCCTCGACATCCCGCTGCTGCCGATGGTCATCAACTTCGACCTGCCGATGGTCGCGGAAGACTACGTGCACCGCATCGGCCGCACCGGCCGCGCCGGCGCGTCCGGGGAAGCCGTGTCGCTGGTCTCGCACGACGAGGGCGGCCTGCTGCGCGCCATCCAGCGCGTGCTCAAGGCCGACATCGAGATGGTGGAGGTCGAGGGCTATTCGCCCAGCCGTCCGATCCGGATGGGCAACGACGCGCCCTCGCCCGCCGGCCGTCCCGGCGGCCAGCGCCCGCCGCAGCGCCACGCCCGACGCCCGCACGTGGGCAACGGCGAACGCCATGCGCACGCCGGCCCGAAAAGCCACAGCGGCGGCCGCGACGGCCGCGGCCGCGGCGACAATCCGCGCGCCGCCCGCTGAGTCCAGCGTCTTCGCGTGATAGGGAGGGCCGCCTTGTGCGGCCCTCTCTTTTTCTCCTTGGTTCCGGCGCTGAGGGCGCCAGGCCCCGCAGGCCCCTTGCCTTCCGCCCCCCGGAGCAGGAAGCTGCGGGCCATCCCGGGGGAAGGAGTGAAGACATGTTGCGCAGCATCCTGGCAGTGATCGTCGGCGTCCTGGTGATGGGCATCACCGTGGCGGCGGTGCAGTGGCTAGGCCACTCCGTCTACCCGCCGCCAGAGGCGATTCCGGCCCACCCCGAGGCCATGGCCGAACTGGTCGCCGGCATGCCGGTCGGCGCGCTCGCCTTCGTCCTGGTCGCCTACGCCTTCGGCACCTTCCTGGGCGCTTACACCGCCGCGACCATCAGCCTGGCGCACCGTCGCGGCGTGGCGATCGCCATCGCGGTGATCATGCTGGCGCTGATCACGCTCAACTTCGCGGTGATCCCGCACCCGCTGTGGATGGTCGCCATCGGCGTGCTGATCCCCTTCCCCTTCGCGCTGCTGGCCTGGAAGCTGGCGAGGGACTAGTCCGAACCGGGCGCCGCCCGCACGCTGAGCCAGGCGCCCAGCAGCAGCAGGGCCACGGCCGCCGCCTGGGTCCAGTGCGGCGCCGCGCGGCCGAAGGCCAGCAGCAGGCCGGTGGACAACAGCGGCGCGGCATACGACAGCGTTCCCAGCACGGCGATGTCGCCGCGCTTGGTGCCGATGTCCCACAGCCAGAACGCGATGCCGGTGGGGCCCAGCCCCAGCGCCACGATCATCGTCCACTGCAGCGGCGTGGGCGCGACCGTCTGCTCGAAGGCCAGGTGGGCAAGCGCACCGAGCCCGCCCACCACCAGGCAGGACCCGGCCATGGCCGCGCTGGGCACGGATTCGAAGCGCCGGTTGAGCACCGAGTACAAGGCCCAGACCAGGGCCGCCCCCAGCGCCGCCAGGTAACCCGGCACGTGCGCCGGATCGATCTCCGGGCGCCCTCCCTTCGACACCAGCAGCACCGCCGCCGCCAGGCCCAGGCCGGTGCCCAGCCACTGCCCGGCGCGGACGCGCACGCCGCCGAGCACCGCGGCGAACACCACGATCAGCAATGGCCACAGGTAGTTGATCAGGTTGGCCTCGACCGCGGGCGCGCGCTTGAGCGCGACGAAATAAAGCGCGTGGTAGCCGAACAGCGCCCCGATGCCCAGCGCCCCGGCCGCCAGCGGCTGCCGCAATGCGCCCGGTCCCGGGCCACCCGGCCGCAGCAGCAGGGCCACGCCCGCGACGCCGGCGATGCCGAAGCCCAGGGCCAGCAGTTGGAAGGGCGGGATGTCGCCGGTGGCCGTGGTCAGCACGGCCAACGAGGACCAGAGCAGGACGGCGGCGAAACCGGCGATCGTGGCGCGCAGCTTGGGAATCATGGCGGGTTCGGCTTCGCGGGCCGCGGGAAGGACCGCGCGATGCTACACGCCGGCGCCACGCGGCCCCAGCGCCGATCGCGCCGGGAGCGGGGTCAGAAGGGTTTGGCCAGCACCAGGTAGATCAGCGGGACCAGGAACAGAAGCGGCAGCTCGTTGAACCAGCGCATCGCGGTCGGCGACGGCAGCGCGGCGCCGGCCGCGGCCTTCTTCAGCCAGCGCCCCGCGACGATGAAATAGGCCAGGAGCGCCGCCACCAGGGCCAGCTTGCCGTGCATCCACTTCATGCCGGCGACGATGTCCGGCCACCACTCGGGCGAGAGCTTGTGGCCCAACCACAGCAGGAAGCCCAGGATCACCGCGATGCCGAACATGCTGTGGCCGAAGCCATACAGGCGCCGGCCCATCAGCACCAGCCGCGCCTGCACCTCGGGCTGGCCGCGGGTCTCGGCCAGGTTCACCAGGATGCGCGGCAGGTAGAACACCGTCGCCATCCAGGCGATGACGAACACCAGGTGGAAGGTCTTGGTCCAGAAGTAGGCCACGTTCGGTTTCCTTGGGTGGTTTCAGCGGCAGGCCGGCTTGCGCCCGGCGGCGCGGGCCTGCTGGTAGGTGGGCATCAGCGCCGGCGCGGCGGCCTGCAGGGAGCGGATTCGCTGCTGCGGATCGGGATGGGTGGATATCCAGGCCGGCACGCGGCTGCCGCCGCCCTGCGCGACCATGTTCTGCCACAGCGCCGCCGCGGCGTTGGGATCGAAGCCCGCCTGCGCCATGTAGCGCTGGCCGAGCACGTCGGCCTCGCTTTCATGCTTGCGCGAGAACGGCAGGATCACGCCGGCCTGCGCGCCCACGCCGAGCAGGCCCAGCAGCTGCTGGCGCTGGCCCCCGGTGGCGGAATTGGCGATCTGCAGCGCCGTCTCCGCCGCGAACTGCTGCGATACCCGCTCGGCGGCGTGGCGCGAGATCACGTGGCCGAGCTCGTGGCCGATCACGGCCGCCAGCTGGTCCTGGTCCTTCGCCACCTTCAGCAGGCCGGTGTGCACGCCGACCTTGCCGCCAGGCAGCGCGAAGGCGTTGGCGCTGTCGTCGGCGATCAGGGCGACCTCCCAGGTCTGGCTGCGGGCGGGCTGCGGCAGCTGGGCGATCAGCGCGTCGGCGACGCAGCGCACGTAGCGGGCCCGGGCCGGGTCGTTGGCGAGCTTGCCGCTGGACTTGATCTGGTTGAAGGCGGTGGCGCCCATCTTGTCCATGTCGGCGTCGCTGACCAGGATGAACTGGGAGCGGCCGGTGGGCGTGGTGGTGCAGGCAGCGAGAACGGCCAGGGCGAGGCCGGCGAGCAGTTTCGAGGGGTGCGGGCGCATGGGCTCTCTCCATCGGGGCGGGCTGCTTCGGGGCCCCATGATTCCGGCATCGCCCGCCGGCCGCAATACCGGTGCGGTTCAGGCGCTTGCGGGGCTTCTGGGGTACAATCGCGCGCCTTCTTCGTGTCCGTGGTGTGCCGGAATGCGAAGTACCTCGCTTCCTCCAGGACTCCCATGACCGCCCAAACGCCCGAGGCGCCCAGCGCCACGCTCCATTTCCGTGACCTCGCCCTCAGCGAGCCCCTGCTCAAGGTGCTGGCCGAAGTCGGCTACGAGTCGCCCTCGCCGATCCAGGCCGCGACCATCCCGCACCTGCTGGGCGGCCGCGACGTGCTGGGCCAGGCCCAGACCGGCACCGGCAAGACCGCCGCCTTCGCCCTGCCCATCCTGTCGCAGATCGACCTGGCGCAGACCAAGCCCCAGGCCCTGGTGCTGGCGCCGACGCGCGAGCTGGGCATCCAGGTGGCCGAGGCCTTCCAGCGTTACGCCTCCTACATGCCTGGCTTCCACGTGCTGCCGGTCTACGGCGGCCAGCCCTACGGTCCGCAGCTGTCGGCGCTGCGCCGCGGCGTGCACGTCGTGGTCGGCACCCCGGGCCGCATCATCGACCACCTGGAGAAGGGTTCGCTGGACCTGTCGCTGCTCAAGAACCTCGTGCTCGACGAGGCCGACGAGATGCTGCGCATGGGTTTCATCGACGACGTCGAGGCGATCCTGAAGAAGATGCCGGCCGTGCGCCAGACCGCGCTGTTCTCGGCGACGATGCCGCACGCGATCCGCCGCATCGCCCAGACCTACCTCAAGGACCCGGTCGAGGTCACGATCGAGGCCAAGACCCGCACCGCCGAAAACATCCGCCAGCGCAGCTGGGAAGTGTCCGGCCTGCACAAGCTCGACGCGCTCACCCGCATCCTCGAGGCCGAGCCCTTCGACGCGATGATCGTCTTCGCCCGGACCAAGCAGGCCACCGACGAGCTGGCGGAGAAGCTGCAGGCGCGCGGCTTTTCCGCGGCTTCGATCAACGGCGACGTGGCCCAGGCCCAGCGCGAGCGGACCATCGAGCAGCTCAAGAACGGCAAGATCGACATCCTGGTCGCCACCGATGTCGCCGCGCGCGGCCTGGACGTGGACCGCATCAGCCATGTCGTGAACTACGACGTGCCCTACGACACCGAAAGCTACGTGCACCGCATCGGCCGCACCGGCCGCGCCGGCCGCAGCGGCGAGGCGATCCTGTTCATCGCTCCGCGCGAACGCGGCATGCTGCGCGCGATCGAACGCGCCACCCGCCAGCCGATCACGCCGATGGAGCTGCCGACCGTGGCGGCCGTCAACGACGTGCGCATCGCCAAGTTCAAGCAGCAGATCAGCGACACCCTGGCCGGCGGCGAACTGGCCGAGTTCCGCAAGCTGATCGAGGACTACGAGCGCGAGAAGAACGTGCCGGCCATCGAGATCGCCACCGCCCTGGCCAAGATGGCCCGCGGCGACGTGCCGCTGCTGATGGAGCCGCCGAAGTTCGAGGCCAAGAAGCGCGCCTTCGACCGCGACGTACAGGCGGCGACCGACAGGTTCGCCAAGCCGGCCCGTTTCGAGCGCGGCGAACGGCCCGAGCGCGGCGAACGCCCGGAGCGACCGGCGTTCCCGAAGAAGCAGCGCGAGGCGCGAACGCCGGACGAGGGCAAGGCCACCTTCCGCATCGAGGTCGGCTACGACCACGGCGTGAAGCCGGGCAACATCGTCGGCGCGATCGCCAACGAGGCCGGCCTGGACGCCAAGCACATCGGCCGCATCGAGATCTTCGAGGACCACACCCTGCTGGACCTGCCGGACGGCATGCCGCCGGAGATCATGCAGCACCTCAAGGGCGTCTGGTGCGCCGGCCAGCAGCTGCGCATCACCCGCGACGGCGAAACGCCGGACACCGCGGGCAAGACGGCGGGCAAGAAGCCCTTCGGCAAGAAGCCCTTCGCCGGCGCCAAGAAGGAGTTCGGACCGCGCAAGTTCGGCGGCGACAAGCCGCCGTTCAAGAAGCCGCACCGCAAGGGTCCGCGCCCGGAATGAGGCGCGGTCCGGCTACCGGCCGACCGGCAGTCCGCCCAGCCCCTGCTTGAACAGGGGCAGGTGCGGGCGCAGCAGTTCGGCGTTGTGGCGCGCGGCGGCCATCGCCGTTTCGTCGTTGCGGTCCACGCCCGGCAGGGTCGGCATGCCCGGCAGGACCGACACGCCCGCCAGGTCCGGCACCTCGACCAGCAGCGGCAGCGCCGCGAAGGCCTGGCGGCGGATGTAGGCGTATTCGTCGCGCGAGAGGCCGGCGGCGTTCACGCCCTTGGCCTGCGCCTGGCGCGCGCGCCCGAGCAGGTCGGTGAGTTCGGAATACGCGGCGGCCACGTCCTGCAGCGACGCCTCGCCGCCGCTCTTGAGCGCCTGGGCCTCACGCGCGCGCTGCGCCAGGCGCCCGAGGTCGGCGCCCATCTCGGCCACGAATATTTCCTGCACCTGCACCAGCGACCGCACCTGCGCCGGCGTCAGGTGGCCGTCGGGCGGCGGCGTGTAGGGCGCGGTATTGGCGATGTCGTTGCCCAGGTCCACGGTGCTGGCCCAGTCCTTCGCGCCCTGCACCAGGCCGCTGCCGGCATTCCACATCGGCCGAAGCACGAACCACCAGGCCGCGCCCAGCCCGATCACGAACACCAGGATCACGACCAGGCATCCCGCCAGCCATTTCTTCGCCGCCATTCCCGACCCGCCTTCGATTCCGCCGCGACTGCGGCCACGGAAGAAGACTAGCCGAGTCCGGCGCGGCGCGGCAGCCATCGGCCGGTATCATGCCGTCTGGCCCGCGGCGTCCCACCCATGACCGATCCGAACAATCGATCCGAAACCGACGTCGTGGTGATCGGTGGCGGCGCCGCCGGCCTGATGTGCGCGCTCACCGCCGGGCGTCGCGGCCGGCGCGTGCGCGTGATCGAACACGCCAACCGCTGCGGCAAGAAGATCCTGATGTCGGGCGGCGGCCGCTGCAACTTCACCAACACCGGAACGACGCCGGCGAACTTCCTGTCGGCCAACGCGCATTTCTGCAAGTCGGCCCTGGCGCGCTACCGGCCGGCGGACTTCATCGCCATGGTCGAGGCGCATGGCATCGGCTACCACGAGAAGGAGCTCGGACAGCTGTTCTGCGACGAGTCCTCGAAACAGATCGTGGCCATGCTGCTCGAGGAGTGCCGCCGCGCCGGCGTGCGCATTAACACCGCGACCGCCGTCTCGGATGTGACCGCGCTGCCCGGCGGCGGGTTCCGGCTGCTCACGGCGCCCAGCCACGAAGGCGGCAGCCGCGGCGAGGGCCTCGCGGGGGCGGTCGAAACGACGTCCCTGGTGGTCGCGACCGGCGGCCTGTCCATCCCCAGCCTCGGCGCCTCGGGCTTCGGCTACGACCTCGCACGCCGCTTCGGCCACGCCGTGCTGCCCACCCGCGCCGGCCTGGTGCCGCTGACGCTCAGCGGCAAACACCAGGAGCACTACGCCGACCTGGCCGGCGTCGCCCTTCACGTGTCGGCGCGCTGCGGCAAGGCCCGCTTCGACAACGCGATGCTGGTGACCCACCGCGGCCTGAGCGGCCCGAGCATCCTGCAGATCTCCTCCTACTGGGAACCAGGCAGGGAGCTGCTGCTCGACCTGCTGCCCGAACACGACATCGAGGCCTGGCTGCTCGAACGCCAGGCGGCGCAGCCTGCCGCCGAACTCAAGACCGTGCTCGGCGACGTGTTCCCGAAACGGTTCGCGCAGCGGCTGTGCGAAATCTGGTTCACCAACAAGCCGATGCGGCAGTACACCCACCGCGAACTGCCCGACATCGCCCGCCAGCTCGCGCACTGGCCGATCACCGCCAGCGGCACCGAGGGCTACCGCACCGCCGAGGTCACCCTGGGCGGCGTCGACACCGACGGGGTGTCGTCCAGCACGATGGCCTCGAAGCACGTGCCGGGCCTGTATTTCATCGGCGAAGTGCTGGACGTGACCGGCTGGCTGGGCGGATACAACTTCCAGTGGGCCTGGGCTTCCGGCCACGCGGCCGGCCAAGCCGCCTGAGTCCCGCGTCGTCACCTGGCCCGTACGGGCCGGTATGGTAGAGTCCCGGCACCCTCCCCACCCGGTCACGCGACATGCCCCACTACACCGCGCCGCTGCGCGACATGCGCTTCGTGCTTTTCGAGCTGCTCAAGGTCCAGGACGAACTGAAGGCGCTGCCGCGCCATGCCGGACTCGACATCGAGACGATCGACGCGGTGCTGGAGGAAGGCGCGAAGTTCGCCAGCCAGGTGATCCAGCCGCTGAACCAGGTGGGCGACCGCGAGGGCTGCACCTGGCACGGCGACGGCGTGGTCACCGCCCCGCCCGGCTTCAAGGATGCCTATGCGCAGTTCGTGCAGGCCGGCTGGCCGTCCGTGGCCTGCGACCCGGACTTCGGCGGCCAGGGCCTGCCGACGATCGTCAACAACCGCCTGTACGAGATGTGGAACTCGGCCAACCAGGCCTGGCTGATGTATGCCGGCCTTTCGCACAGCGCCTACGAATGCCTGATGGCCTTCGGCACGCCGGAACAGAAGCAGGTCTACCTGACCAGGATCGTATCCGGCGAATGGACCGGCACCATGTGCCTGACCGAGCCGCACTGCGGCACCGACCTCGGCATCCTCAAGACCAAGGCCGAGGACAACGGCGATGGGTCCTATGCCCTGAGCGGCACCAAGATCTTCATCAGTGCCGGCGAACACGACCTGGCCGACAACATCCTGCATCTGGTGCTGGCCCGCCTGCCCGGCGCGCCTTCCGGCACCAAGGGCATCTCGCTGTTCCTGGTGCCCAAGTTCCTGCCCGACGCGGACGGCAGGCCCGGCAAGCGCAACGGCATCAAGGCCGGCTCGATCGAACACAAGATGGGCATCCACGGCAACGCCACCTGCGTGATCAACCTAGACGGCGCCACCGGCTGGCTGATCGGCGAACCGCACAAGGGCCTGGCCGCGATGTTCGTGATGATGAACTCGGCGCGCCTGGGCGTGGGCATGCAGTCGCTGGGCCTGGCCGAAGCGGCGCACCAGAACGCGGTGGCCTACGCCAGGGACCGGCTGCAGGGCCGTTCGCCGGCCGGCGCGGCGATGCCGGACAAACCGGCCGACCCGATCCTGGTGCACCCCGACGTGCGCCGGATGCTGATGACCAGCCGCGCCTACACCGAGGCCGGCCGTGCCTTCACCACCTGGACCGCGCTGCTGATCGACCGCGAACATTCGCATCCCGACCCGGCCGTGCGCGAGGAGGCCGACGAGCTGATGGCGCTGCTGACACCGGTGGTGAAGGCCTTCATCACCGACAACAGTTTCGAAACCACCAACCTGTGCCTGCAGGTGTTCGGCGGCCACGGCTACATCAGCGAATGGGGCATGGACCAGTTCGTGCGCGACGCGCGCATCAACATGATCTACGAGGGCACCAACGGCATCCAGGCGCTGGACCTGCTGGGCCGCAAGGTGCTGATGGACGGCGGCGCGAAGTTCCGCCGCTTCGCCGCGATCATCGAGGGCTTCCTGAAGGAGCAGGCCGGCCGCGCCGACCTGGCCGAGTTCACCGGCCCGCTGGCGAAACTGCTGGCCGACACCGCCAAGCTCACCGGCGAGATCGGCGCCCGGGCCCAGGCCGACCCGAACGAGGTCGGCGCCGCCTCGGTGCCTTACCTGCGCATCGTCGGCCACCTGGCCTACGCCTGGATGTGGGCGCGCATGGCGGCGGTGGCGGCCGACAAGGCCGGCGACGACTTCTACGCCGCCAAGCTGGCGACCGCGCGCTTCTACTTCGCCTGGCTGCTGCCGGAGACCGAGCATCAGTTCCGCGCGGCGCGCGCCGGAGCGGCGACGCTGATGGCCCTCGACGCCACGCAGTTCTGACGTGAGGTCCGCGCTGCTTCACTTCCACAACGCCTTCCACCCCTCCGGCCCCAGCTTCCGCAGCGTCTCGATGTTGGTCTCGTAGATCCGCTCGGCATCGGGGAAGGCTGCGACGGCCTTGTCCACGCTGTCCTCGCGCAGCAGGTGCAAGGTCGGGTATGGCGCGCGGTTGCTGAAGTTGCCCATGTCCTCGGGTTCGCTGTCGGCGAACTGGTAGTGCGGGTGGAAGCTGGCGACCTGCAGCACGCCGTCCAGGCCGAGTTCCTCGACGGCGGC